>JAWXAW010000097.1:0-2891 GCA_034439675.1 Saprospiraceae bacterium
AGGATGCTCGTAGGCGGGCCGACTGAGTTTAGGTCTGTTTCCAGGTCACCTTTGTCCAAATTTATGTTTTCATAATCTATCCTCACATCCTTGCTTATGAGCATCCGATGTTATAGGAGGGATTTCTACTTCGCAGTCTGTCTCAACTTAATTTTAAATTGAAGCTCGCCATCCAGACCTTCCTCAACGATCTTTTGAAGTGTTGAGATACGCACCTCTCGTACATCATTCTCAATCTTTGAAATATTGCCCTTATTGGTACCACATTTATCAGCAAGTTCTTCTTGTGTCAAGCCCTTTTTCAATCTGGCTTGCTGAAGGAGAAAGCCAATCTTAAAAGTTTCATATCCTCTTTCAAATTTATCTCGCTTGGGAGTGCCCTTCTTCCCGTATTGTTCATTGATAAATTGGTCAAGGGACTTTAAATTACTTTTCTTGCTCATATTGTTTTTTTATCTTCAATGCCTTTTCAATTTCAGATTTCGGTGTCCGTTGGGTCTTCTTCTGGTAACCATTGGCCAGTAAAACAAGTTGGCCTTCATCAAAGAAGCAAAAGATCCTGAAGATGTCACTTCCTTGCTGAATACGTATTTCATAAAGTCCATCAGTACCTTTAAGGTGTTTGAGATATCCCTCAGGTACATGTTGTACATATTCTATAATCCGGAAAGTCCAAAGAATCTTATCCCTTACTTTCAGTCGCTGTCTATCATAGAAGTCACTGAAGTAAGTCTTGTACGCGAAGACCGTCCATACCTTCAACTGGTGCATTGAAGTAAAGATAGAGGTAGTTGTCTTAATATGCAACTATAATTTTCTAAACGTGCATTGGTGTAGGAAGAATCCTGTGTGTGAAATCGCTCATATAACGTTCCGGGCTAACCGATGGGAGGCCTCACTTGCTGGAGCTCTGTCATGGTAGCTTTCATTAAAAATACGCTTTCATTTTCAATTGTTAAGACCCTGCTGGTGGGTAGGTTTTGTTAGATGCTGTATAACTTATTCGCTTTTTCTTTTCTCTACTAAATGAACCGTATATCCGTAGGCGATCCCAACCACTAACCATAAAATAAGTTTCATTATTATTTTCCCAAATAGCAGTTGAATTCCTTCGGCAAAAGGAGTAGCGATTTCCAAAATTAGAAACATAAAGAAACCATAGAGTAACCCTATGAGGATCCATGTTGGTATTGCATTTTTATTTTGCATATGATAATGCATTTAAATTTTGGTTAAAGTATTCTTTCGTTGATTGCATCTAACTTGTTTATACCTGCACTCCCTCCCCAAATCCCTTTTCACTCCCCTCCCTTCCATCTGATTGTACGGGTGATCCACACCGCTCATACGTACCCTATTATCCGTTAGCTTAAGACCACTTTCGGTTATATACGTATAGCACAAGCCATGACGGTCACCAGGACGGGATGTCACTTTCAATCTTTTTCCGGAAGCGTGTTATGCTGAAATTGGGGCTTCAGGGATTTGGGATGGCTAATTTAATGATTCTTCGCATACGTCTCCAAAAACAATTGATACGGATGCCTATGCATCATGCACTCATCGTGTTACTTTTTTCCTCACCGAAAAAGTAAAATTCCCATTGCACCGTACTTGCCCATCACTCAGTCCAGAGCCCTCAGCACAATGGAGAAATAAAACGAAAATCTCTTTACCCCGGGGTTGCGCAGCACACAGGGGGGAGTCCGCAGGACGAAGGGGCAAAACGCAAAATCCCAAAGATTACTTTACTGCCAGGACAAGTTACAATCCAACTAGTAGATGATAATCAATCAGTTTAGTAAGTCCGGCATGATGAGATTGAAAGCTGGAATATCGACATTGAAGGCCTCGCCTGTATCCAGTCGGATCATCGTATAATATCCTGACATCCTCCCCATCGGAAAAGCGAGGACACAAAAACTACTGTAGGAATGAAATCCCTCCGGTTCGATCAATGGTTGTTCGCCCACGACGCCGGGGCCATCAACAACATTTTTAGCGCCATCTCCTTCAGTGATATCCCAGTGACGGGAGATCAGCTGCACAGGATATTCATTATAGTTTTTGATGTGGATGGTGTATACATGGAGGTACTGCGACCTGTGCGGAAATGATTGCCCTGGCCGGAAATCACTTTCCACCCCGATCCGAATACCATGTGTCGTTAAGGCCAACATACGGCTAAATTAAAAAATTCCGGACAATGTTCTCTGCCTGTTGCAGCGTGTCTTCCAAAACATCGTTGATGAAGACTACATCAAAATATGTTTCGTAGGTAAGTTCCTCCGTAGCCTTAGCCAATCGTTTCTGGATATTTTCTTCTGATTCAGTTCCCCTGGCGCGCAGACGTTGCTCCAAAATCTCCATCGAAGGCACTTTAACAAAAATGGTTAGGGTGTCAACAGGATAATTTCGCTGGATGCTCATCGCGCCCTTTACATCTACATCAAAGACCACATGTTTACCCATTTGATGCAACCTTGAAATTTCAGATCGGAGCGTTCCATAAAACTGACCAGGGTATACTTCTTCCCACTCTCCAAAGGCATCATTTTCAATCCAAAGTTTAAATGTCTCGACCGATAGATAATAATAATCGATTCCATGCAGTTCATGGGACCTTCGTTTTCTCGTGGTAGCTGATACTGAAAAGCCTGTTTCGGGAAACGTATTTAATATATGTCGAACAATCGTTGTTTTCCCGGAACCACTTGGCGCCGTCAAAACAATGAGTTTGCCTTGAGACCTCATACGATATTGGCCAGTTGTTCTTTTATTTTCTCCAGTTCGTTTTTCATCCCGACGACCAGATGTTGCAGCGGGCTCCATTGCGCTTTGGCACCGAGTGTGTTGATCTCACGACCAAGCTCCTGGGAGATAAAGTTGAG
>JAWXAW010000098.1:0-20351 GCA_034439675.1 Saprospiraceae bacterium
GCGTGAGAGAGTGAGAGAGTAAGAGAGTGAGAGCGTGAGAGAGTAAGAGAGTGAGAGAGTAAGAGAGTGAGAGAGTAAGAGAGTGAGAGAGTGAGAGAGTAAGAGAGTGAGAGAGTGAGAGAGTAAGAGAGTAAGAGAGTAAGAGAGTGAGCGAAAGGAAGCCGTGACGCACAAAGCTTGCGGCCATTGTTGGTGTCCCCACCAACGACCGCGAGAATACCAGATCGAAATACTATGCTCATTTACAATCAGCACACTTAAGCTGGTGGTGAGGACACTATGCCAGCGATAGTTGTTAAATAAAGTGATAGCGTGTGCGGGTGCGTTTATAGTTTGTTTCGGTGCAGTATCAGCCTTTCGTATCGAGTTGCAGCTTGAAAATGCCTTCGACCATTGCTTTTACTTTAACACTATGATCCAAAAATAGCATCTCGGTAATGGTAATCGATTTTACCTGTACATCAGCGCTACCCCCTTTTTTTATAGGAATACTGATTCCCTCTGTCAGGATTTTATTCAATTGCTGAGTGTACAATTTAGCAGTTGCTTCCTCAATTTTTTTATCGATTTTGGCGCCCATGAACGTTTTTGCAAACCAACCCGCACTTTTAAGCAGAATATTCTTACTGAGGGTATCGATCTGAAGATCTTCCAATTGAATTTGCTGTTGTGCCACATTCCATTTTGGAAAACAAGTAATCTGAATGGACGAGCCTTCCTTTTCCTGGATATCTGCCAGCATAATGAGCTTCCCTTCTTCGAGATTGGCCTTCAAATTAAACAGATTATATTTATCGCTTACTGGGATCGTAAGTTGTTGACTTGATATAAACCTGTCAATCCAGGATTCTGTGACATCCACTTCGACCCGGAGACATGAGCAATCCTCATTTGCCATTATATAAAAATCCTGTTTCACACTTTATTGTCTATTTTTCAAGCCAAAATTATCATTACTAAGCGTATGATCGCCAGAATACTTACTGCCTTTTTTCTTGTCCTGTTGTCGATTGCTACTATGATCGGTCAGAAAAAAAAGAACTTGCCCACTGCACAGGCTTTTACCCCTATTGATACATCCCTGTTGAAAGGACTAGAATGGAGAAATATAGGTCCTTTCAGGGGAGGCCGCTCTGCAACAGTCACCGGTGTCCGTGGGAAACCTAACTTATACTACTTTGGTTCGACCGGGGGTGGCGTATGGAAGACACTGGACGGTGGACAATCCTGGGAGAATATTTCTGATGGATACTTTGGCGGAAGCATCGGGGCAGTTGAGGTGGCTCCCTCTGACCCCAATGTCATCTATGTGGGTGGTGGCGAACAAACAGTACGTGGGAATGTATCCTATGGTTATGGGATGTGGCGGACTACCGATGCTGGGGAGACCTGGGAACACATCGGGCTGGACAACGCCAACCATATTCCGAGGGTAAGAGTTCACCCTGACAATCCGGATATAGTCTATACAGCCGTGCTGGGTGATATTTTTAAAGACAGTTCCGAGAGAGGCATATACAAATCAACTGATGGAGGAAAAACCTGGCGGCAGACACTGTTTGTCAATGAAAGGACTGGTGCCGTTGACCTGATCATTGATCCCGTAAACTCCAGAATACTTTATGCTACAACGTGGAGAGTCCAGCGCAAACCTTATGAAATGAGCAGTGGTGGCGAAGGATCTGCCATGTGGAAGAGTAAAGATGGAGGAGAAACGTGGCAGAATATCTCCGAAAACAAAGGTCTTCCGAAAGGTACATGGGGCATCTCTGGCATCACCGTCAGTCCTGTTAACGGTAACAGACTCTGGGCCATCATTGAAAACGAAGATGGTGGAGTCTTTAGATCAGATGATGCGGGAACAACCTGGGAAAAAATGAATAGTGAGCGGGACTTGCGTCAGCGGGCTTGGTATTACAGCAGAATCTATGCTGACCCAAAATCTGAAGATTTCGTTTACGTCGTAAATGTTTCCTATCACAAGTCAAAAGATGGAGGAAAGACCTTCACTTCACACAATGCTAATCATGGAGACCATCATGATCTCTGGATTGATCCTGACGATGCGGATCGAATGATTATCGGTGATGACGGAGGTGCCCAGGTTAGTTTTGATGGAGGAGATCATTGGTCTACCTATCACAACCAACCTACAGCTCAATTTTATCGCGTGACTACAGACAATCACTTTCCTTATCGAATCTATGGTGCACAGCAGGATAACAGTACGGTCAGAATAGCTCATCGTACGAGCGGGGGCCCAATTGGCGAAGAGGACTGGGAGCCAACTGCGGGCTGTGAATGTGGACATATTGCCGTAGATCCTCTCGATAATGACATCATCTATGGTGGATGTTATCTTGGAATGCTCAACAGGTATGATCACAAAACCAAATCGGGACGGCATATTGATGTATGGCCTGACATGTCTCTTGGCCATGGCGCGGAAGGAGCTAAATACAGGTTTCAATGGAACTACCCGATTTTTTATTCACCGCATGATCCAAAGAAATTGTTCACGGCATCAAATCGACTACATGTGACAACCAATGAAGGGCAAAGTTGGCAAGTGATTAGCCCTGACCTCACCCGAAATGACACCTCCAAACTTCATTCATCAGGAGGGTTAATCACTAAGGACAATACATCGGTGGAATATTACTGCACCATCTTTGCAGCAGCAGAAAGCGCAAGAGTAAAAGATCTCCTGTGGACAGGAAGTGATGATGGCCTTATCCACCTATCACAAGATGGTGGTGCTCACTGGACCAATGTAACCCCCGCATTTCTTCCGGAATGGATCCAGATCAATAGCCTCGAACCGGATCCGCATCTCGATGGTGGTTGTTATGTAGCAGCGACCATGTATAAATCAGGTGACTACAAACCATACTTATTCAAGACCAAAGATTATGGAAAGACCTGGCAAATGATCACCAAAGGAATTGATGAGCATCATTTCACCCGGGTGATCCGATCAGACCCCGGGGCACCAGGTATACTCTATGCAGGAACTGAATCAGGTATATATATCAGCATTGATGATGGGGGTCATTGGCAGCCTTTGCAATTAAACTTACCTATAGTTCCTGTGACAGATCTTACGATTAAGAATAATAATCTCATCGCGGCGACCCAAGGCAGGAGTTTCTGGATTATGGATGAGTTGGTGCAATTGCGTCAAATCATAAAAGCTCAAACTGGCAAATACTCTGTTTTTCAACCGGATGATACGTACCGAATGACAGGATCTTCTACTAAAAGCCTTGCAGCAGGAACAAACTATGCAGGGGGCTTAATGGCCTTTTATTATCTTCCGAGGGATGTTAAAAAAGAAGATACCTTGTCGATCACCTTTTTTGAATCAGACGGTGATACGATTGTAAAATATAGTACGGATCATAAAGAAAAGGCTTACCAAATCTCTCCTATAAAAGGAGTGAACAAGTTTAATTGGAATCTGAGATACAGCCAAGCTAAGCGTTTTGATGGCATGATATTATGGGCTGCGGATATGTCAGGCCCGATGGCTATTCCGGGTGAATACCGGATGGAAGTTAATTTTAATGACACCATCCAAAGCAAGACATTTACCATTGTTAAGGATCCCAGATCACAGGCTTCTGAAGGAGATTACATGAAATATCAGGATTTTGCCAGCCAATTGCGGGACAAATTAACAGAAGCGCATGAAACGATCATTGAGATCAGGGATATTCGATCACAGCTAGTCAATTACAAAGCGCGTGTTCCCGAAGATGAAGCCCTTATAAAAGAAATAAACAACATTGACAGCACTATGACCACCATTGAAGAGGCCCTTTACCAGACAAAAAACAGAAGTGTACAGGATCCACTCAATTATCCGGTCAGGCTCACCAATAAGTTGGGTTTCCTGAATTATATCATCGGCAATGGAGATTTTGCAATTCCGGAACAGGCGTATGCTGTGCGAAATGAAATAGAAGGATTAATAGATGCTGAACTGGCAAAATATGAACAAGTAAAAACGGAATTAATACCAGCTTTTAACCAGCTAGTCAAGCTTAAAAACATAGACGCTATCATTTTGAAAGAATAAGACGCCGGTTGAAATGAAGGCTTGAGCAAATGAGTTTAAAAATATGCATCCCTGGGAAGTGTCTTGTGCGCGCCACAATGGAGTATATTCCAATGTTTCACCTATCATTTCCCATGAAGTAGTGTAAATTTGATGTAGTAGTCATCCCGTATTTAAAGAATTTTAGCAATCGGGTTTATCAAAATTATACCTCAAAGTCTAAGCCCATGAAATATCTCTTCCTCCTCTTGACGCTCCTGTCCTCTTCAGCCTTATTCTGTCAATTGGATTCTACGCTGGTACACGCTGTTCCTACTACCATGGAGGAATATAATTATATGACTAAAGGATATAATATCCAGGTAGCGTCAGGTCTTGATATGAAGAAAGGATATTACTTTGAAGATATGGGAGAGCATAAGATAGGCAACTATACTTTCAATGTAAAAAAACTGATCCGCGAAAATCAACAGACACTGGCCGGCACAATGATCATATCGCATGCGGAAATCTCAGGTAAAACATATTACACAGCCATTCCGGTTAACAACTCGGAATTGATGAAACTTTATGGCGCAGAAGTAGGTAAATGGGATGGTGGGCTTACCGGTGCTTACTGTTATCTTATTTCAGCATATCTATCTGATTACATTCTTTTAGCTCATATGAGGTCAGCAAAAACCTAAAGAGTAGCTAATTCCGGCTTCGACCGGCGTGCTTTTTTTTGAAGATCCTATTTGTTGAAGGGGGCATTAATTATCTGAAGGAAGAGGCACTATCATCACCGGGATCGAAATTTCTTTTATAATCCTGACTGCTGTATTGCCAACAAAAGTTTCATAGAGAAACCCATGTTTATGGCTTCCCAGTATAAGAAGATCAATGTTGAGCTTCTTTACCTCAGCTTCAATCATATCTATTGTTGGACCCTGAATGAGGAGACCTTCCGCATCAAGGGCTTTTTCCTGCAATTCGATTGCATATGTCTGAAGCATCCTGTGTTCGCTGCGCAACTCATCTGCCACAAAATCCCGGATATATTTCGGGCCCATTTCAAAGCCTACAAAATCCGGATCAGGCGAGGCTACATGCACCATCCAGATTTTTGCTCCACATTTTTCAGCCAGAAACGATGCGTGTGCTAATAGCCTTGCATCTGTCGGTTTCATATCGAGGGCTACGAGTAAATTTTTCATTTGTAATTGGATTTTACGGTTCCCCTCAAGATACGGCAATACAGATATAATACCGCCTACAGGTTAAATCTAAAATAGATTACTTTTTAATGCCGTTCACCCGATACTGCCCATATAATCTTCTTATCCTTTCCGATATTATGTTTTCGCTCTGTTTACTTGTTATCATTGAGATATATTACTTTTGCGGCTTATATGAAACATTATGCAGGAAACTGAACAGGCAGTGGATTTTAAGGTTGCAGCCCAGTTGGGTCTGAACAGGGATGAATTTGATAAAATTTGTTCAGTGCTGGGTAGGGTTCCTAACTTCACGGAAGTCAGCGTTTACTCTGTGATGTGGAGTGAGCACTGCTCCTATAAAAACTCTATCAAGTATCTGAAAACCCTCCCCCGCGACGGTGGAAGACTGCTGGTTGCCGCTGGGGAAGAAAATGCCGGATTAATCGATATCGGGGAAGGTATCGCCTGTGCTTTTAAGATTGAATCGCACAACCATCCCTCGGCTATCGAGCCATACCAGGGTGCAGCGACAGGTGTCGGGGGTATCCATCGTGATATCTTCACTATGGGAGCCAGACCCATTGCCGCCCTTAACTCCCTTCGCTTTGGCGACCCTAATCACCCTCATATGAGGCACCTCATCAAAGGAGTGGTCAGTGGCATTGGTGATTATGGTAATTGCCTGGGTGTCCCTACTGTCGGAGGTGAGGTTTATTTTGATCCTTGCTATCAGCAAAACATTCTTGTCAATGCCATGTCTGTCGGCATCGTCAAAATAGGGGAAACAATATCAGCTTGTGCAGATGGCCCGGGCAATCCTGTCTTTATAGTTGGCTCAGCCACCGGAAGGGATGGAATCCACGGTGCCACCTTTGCGTCTGCGGATCTTACCGAAAATTCTGCCGAGGATCTACCCGCAGTCCAGGTAGGTGACCCATTCCAGGAAAAGCTTTTACTTGAAGCCACACTAGAGATTATCAAAACTGGTGCAGTTGTTGGCATGCAGGATATGGGAGCTGCAGGCATTACCTGTTCGACATCCGAAATGAGTGCCAAATCAGGCACCGGCATGATCATCAATCTGGATCTGGTCCCAACCCGGCAGCAAAACATGCATGCCTGGGAAATACTCCTGTCTGAAAGCCAGGAAAGGATGTTGGTAGTCGTGCACAAGGGAAGAGAAAAGGAAATTACCGCCATCTTTGACAAATGGGATCTTGAATGTGCGGAGATAGGTGAGGTCACTGATACCGGAAGACTCGAATATTTCCGTCATGGTGAAAAAGTGGCCGATGTCCCTGCATTTTCATTAGTACTTGGCGGAGGTGCCCCAGTTTATGACCGTGAATACACCCGCCCTGCTTATATGGACGAAATAAAACCATATGATCCACCAGTACCATCGGATAGTGAATTAGTTGGGCTTGCACATCAAATCATGAATTCGCCCAATATCGCTTCGAAACGATGGGTCTATGAACAATATGATCACACCGTGCGGACAGGGAATACAAATACAAATGATCCTTCCGATGCTACCATTGTGCGCCTTAAAGGCACCGAAAAATCTTTAGCCCTCACTGTCGACTGCAATAGTTCTTATGTCCATGCGGATCCTTTTACCGGGACGATGATAGCTGTATCTGAGGCAGCAAGAAACATCCGATGCTCGGGTGGCATCCCTTTAGGCGTCACGAATTGTTTGAATTTTGGCAACCCTTACAATCCTGAAGTATATTATCAGTTTGTGCATGTCATCAAAGGCATGGGTGAGGCATGCAGAAAATACAGCACTCCCGTGACGGGAGGAAACGTGAGTTTTTACAATCAATCTGTGCTCAAAGACAGAACTGAGCCTATTTTTCCTACACCTACCATTGGTATGGTAGGGCTTGTAGAAAAAAAGGAGCATGCCACTACCCTTTCTTTTAAAAAGGAAGGTGATCATATTCTTATGCTCGGGGCTTTGCCAACCAATGCAGATGGTTCAGTTTATGTCCGTGAAATCATGGGTCAGCGCTTGACCGCTTGTCCGGAATTTAACCTTGATTCAGAATTCAGGCTCCATGAGGGCATCAGCCAATTGATCAGTAATTCGCTGGTTGGTAGTGCCCATGATGTGTCAGAAGGAGGAGTCCTGACGACGCTTACAGAAAGCGCTATGGCCGGGTCGCTGGGATACAACATATCGCTTCCGGTTGGAGTAAGAAAAGACATATTCCTTTTTAGTGAAAGCCAGGGTCGTATTATCATCACAGTCCATAAGGAAAATTTAACCAAAACGGAGGAGTTGCTGGCTAAACAAGCAATCCCGTTTAAACGTTTAGGCACTGTAACATCCCCGGTGATGACCATCGACGGAGTGGATTTCGGTGCTGTCGAAGAATGGAAAACACAATATCAAAATGCACTATCCAATATTCTTGAACAATAAATTTCAAACCTATACATACCTATGAAAAATCTTAGTATCGGTCTTTTTATTCTCTCCGTAATCAGTGTCGCTTCCTGCGGGGCCATCTCCTCAAAAGGGACCAGTATTACCGGAACCATATCTGATGCGCCCAACATGAAAGTGTACCTTGATCACATGGGGCCTAACGGAAATACGATCGTGATGAGCCAAGGTGATACAGACGCCAATGGCGATTTTACACTCAAAATGGAAGAAACACTACCCGCTGCAATTTACAGGCTCCGCATTGGTGCCGGTAAAGTTTTCCTGGTCCTTGAAGATGCTTCACCGACCGTGACAGTGAAAGGAACCCTGGAAGGGATGAGAACTAGTGACATGGAAATCAGAGGCTCAGAAAGTGCCAAAAATTTTATGGATGCGATGCATCTACTTTCCACCGGCAGGATAACAGCTGATGATGTGAAGGATTATGTCAGAAATACGCCCTATCCGATGGCAGGAATGCAAATGGCCATCAACGCGTTTGGCAACAGGCCGGAGTTTTATGATATCCACAAGACAGCTGCAGCTCTATTAGCTAAGAAATATCCTAATCATGAATATGCAGGCCAGTATTCCACATTTGCAGCCGGCCTTGAGCAAGCTGCTTCCCAGGGTCAGGCTTCTGAGGCAATACAAGTTGGAATGCCTGCCCCCAACATTACCCTTAAAAGTCCTGACGGCAAAAACTATTCTTTGACTGATCTGAAGGGCAAAGTGGTATTACTTGATTTCTGGGCCTCCTGGTGCGGGCCGTGCAGAAAATCAAACCCACACGTGGTCGAGATTTATAATAAATACAAAGAGAAAGGATTTACAGTCTTTAGTGTTTCACTTGACGGAATTGACAACCGTTCAAAAGACAGATATCCGGATGAACAGCAGTTTCAAGCCGGACTGGAACAATCGAAGAAGAACTGGATTGCAGCCATTGAGAAAGATCAACTGACCTGGCCATACCACGTAAGTGAACTTACCAAATGGGACACGCAGGCAGCAAGACAATACGGAGTTTCGGGTATCCCTAAGACCTTCCTGATAGGCCGAGATGGGAAAATAGCAGCTGTCAATCCACGCACTACATTAGAAGAAGAATTATTGAAAGTGCTTTAATCTTTCAATGTATTGCCAGTTTAAGTAAAAAAGGCAGGATCAAAAAAAGTAGGGTTTCAAAATTTTGAAACCCTACTTTTTTTGATCCTGCCTTTTTTTATTATTCAATTATCTGCAGTCAGCCATCAGAACTTGATGATCTGGACCGTAATATCATGTTTTTTGGTGAGGCGCTCTGCGAAAGCAAAACTCCCTGCAGGTGCAATGAGGATTAACCCACCTCCTTTGTTCTTACCAAGAATGCTTAATAGCTTCCACTTGCTTACAGTCTTTTCAGCATCGGCATCCTTACGGACGACCTCTATATACCATCTACCACCTCGCTTAACTGCCGTAATATCAGGAACTAGTTTATCGTCACTCTCCCTATTACTCAAACCGGAAGGGGTTTCATACCCTTCAATATTGGCCTTTACGTCTGAGTAGCCATTACGGGCAACCCAGGTAACCAATATCTTCTTTATTAGCTCTTCATCTTTACTCATAGGCACTGCCAACACTTCCATAAATGATCATTTCTAAGGACATCGGGGGGGACAAATATAACAATTTGATTATCAGGGCAAAGTTTATATTTCTAAAAATTAGGGGATTTTAGTGGTGAAACCCGGTCTTTTATCCCTGCAAATCACCCCAATTATGATCTGATAAGATCTAGATCAGCTTATCAAATCAGTCACATAAATGACCTTTATATCAGGCAATTAATATTGCCACCAAGCTCAGATCATGCAGCCAGCTATTTAGATTATGGTTCAACAAAACCGCATAAAAGTCTTTAAATCAATTATTTAAAGCATATCGATTCAAAAACTTATTGACCTAATCAAAATTCTCGAAGGGTTCGCATACGGGTGTTAAAGGATAGTTGAAAACTTACTAAAGGCTGAAATTAAAGTGCTGAAGAATCACCTCCTAATAATGACCTGGGAATTCTGATCAGCAAAATAAAAAGTCTGGGAAGGGCAAAAAAAAGCCGCCCTAAGGCGGCTCAAAAGACTATTACAATCTCACCCAATGTAATTTATTTAGCAATTTGATCGGTATTTGCTCCAGCATCGGTCAAAGCTGATTTGGCCGCATAATGCACTGTCTCTACTTCAGCAGATACAGTAGCCCATGTTTCGGCGGTTGCTTCAGAAACCTTGGTAGCAGTAGCTTCGATGTCTGCCTGAAGTTTTTTGAAACTTTCCAATTGCGCAGTGATCGCTGCTTTCCCTGCATCATCAGCAGTAGCAAGAGCACCTTCAAGTTCAGCAATTTTAGCTGTAACTCCGTCCTTGAAAAGGGTCAAATTCGTAGCAGCTACCGTCTTAGCGGCAACAAAAGCAGAATCTGCAACTGCCTCAGCAGTAGCTGTTTCTGTGCTGGCATTCGTAGTGTCTTTGCAAGCTACCCATGCCAATGAGAGTAACAATGCCAGTGAAAAGAATTTAATGGTCTTCATAATTAAGTTGTTGTGAAATAAAAAGGTTTGACTTTGCACCGAAACGGAAATTACTTTTCGTTACGATACCGCAAATAAACGGAGGATTATCCGCTATGTTTCAAGGATTTACAAATTATCTTTAAATTCAGTAGATACCTTGACTCCCCCAGAGGGTTTTCTAATGTAAAACCCTGAATCTTTGAGTATATGAAGGTGCGG
The DNA here is from genome assembly GCA_034439675.1 of Saprospiraceae bacterium. Lineage (GTDB taxonomy): Bacteria > Bacteroidota > Bacteroidia > Chitinophagales > Saprospiraceae > Opimibacter. The sequence continues at coordinate 10,476 of JAWXAW010000098.1, forward strand.
CAGGATGATAGGATTTAATCAAGAAAACGAAGACGGACTTAAAAGGTGCAGAGGACAAGCTAAAAGGAAACGAAGCCATTTAAATGGTCCTTCAGGTTCTTCAATGTGGGGGCGTGTTCAATTCGGCCCTGGTCATCCATAAGTTCGCTGATTTTACTGACAGGTAATATACGGGGGTATATGACCGACTTCATATGCATAAGAATACCTGATAGGTGATCCATGCCACGGATGTTGCCTGATCTCCCTGCAGCAATCCCGATCAGCATAGATTTCTTGAGTTTAAACGTTTCATCGCACCTCCTGACAGAAATGGCATCTATAAAAAGTTTAAGTACACCTGGGAAACTCCCATTGTATTCCGGGAGGATCCAGATAAATTTTTCTGCCGGAATCATCCATTGATCTTGTATTAGCCTGAGTTTTTCGGGTACTTCGTCCTTTATATAAAGACTTGATGGAAGGATTTCAGGTGGCATATCAACCATACTTACATACCCTATCGGCCCCTCATACTGCTCGCGTAGCAACTCTATGATATGTCTTGAAACGAACTCTGTGTTACTATCCGGCCGGTTAGTGGCTTGTATGACTGTGATCATCCTTTGTCAGTATTGGCCTCTAATACAAGCACAAAGCGCCAAATGTTCTGTCAATAGCCGTATTTTTGCGCCCCGAACATCAGATAACCATTATAAATAAAGGAAAAACAGGGATTCTAATGATCCGGGATTCAATTCAATAACAGCTATTTTGGGAAAAATTATTGCTATAGCCAACCAGAAAGGAGGCGTCGGTAAAACCACTACGGCAATCAATATGGGTGCATGCCTGGCTGTGCTGGAGAAAAAGATTCTGCTCGTTGATGCTGATCCTCAAGCCAATAGCACATCTGGACTCGGCATTGAGACCCATCCTGGTCAGCTGACCGTCTACGATTGTATGATCAATAATGTCCCGGCGGCTGAAGCAATCATTAAAACTGCTACCCCAAATCTATCTATCCTACCCTCGCATATAGATCTTGTCGGCGCTGAATTAGAGCTTGTATCGCGAATGAGGCGAGAATATACCCTACAAACAGTTTTAGACAAGGTCAGGGACGAATATGATTACATCCTTATCGACTGTATGCCCTCTCTGGGTCTATTGGCGGTCAATGCCCTCACTGCTGCAGATTCAGTACTTATCCCTATCCAGACAGAAATCTATGCCCTTGAAGGATTGCAGAAACTGAAAAACACCATCAGCCTCGTTAAAGAGCATCTCAATCCGAATCTAAAAATCGAGGGCATAGTCATGACGATGTATGACAGCCGCTTGAGACTGGCCAATATGATCCTTGAAGAAGTGCGGCAGAACCTTTCAGATACGCTCTATACCACAATCATTCACCGCAATAGTAAAATCAGTGAATCCCCAAGCATGAAGGCTCCAGTGATCATGTATGATGCTGCTAGCACCGGGAGTATGAATTTTATGCAACTGGCGCTCGAATTTTTAAAGCGGAATGATGATGAGAAGGGTGAGACGTGAGGCGTGTCGCAGCGAAGCGGAGATCCCGCCATCATGAAATGGTGAGACGTGAGGCGTGTCGCAGCGAAGCGGAGATCCCGCCATCATGAAATGGTGCGGCGGGAAGGCGGAAGGAGTGAGGTCAGACTAAAGAGGACAGACAAACAAATCAACATTTTGACCCTAAATCCCCTGAAGGGGACTTAAATTTTAACTAATAAATTAATTCCCTTTGACCCACTAGTGACAACACACAATTCTAAAACAGACACATCGAACATCTAACTGCTAACTGCTAACTTCCCACTTATCCATGGCCAAAGAGACCAATAAAATGCAAATAGGCAAAGGCATCCGTGCCTTGCTGACCAATATAGAAGAAAGAGGAACTGCTCCCACCGGGCAGGAACTGAGAGAACTGTCAAGAGAAACACTTGAGGTAGCGGTGGACGCCATTGAGGCTAATCCCTATCAACCCAGAACTGATTTTGATGAAACGGCTCTTGACGAACTAGCACAATCCATCAGAGTGCACGGCATTATCCAACCACTTACATTACGAAGATTGCATGAAGGCAAATACCAGTTGATAGCCGGTGAGCGACGCTGGCGGGCAGCGCAGAAGGCTGGCCTGAAAAGTGTGCCTGCTTACATCAGGCTGGCTGATGACCAGGGAATGCTTGAAATGGCAATCGTTGAAAACATTCAGCGTGCTGATCTCAATGCGATGGAGATGGCGTTTAGTCTTCAACGCCTTATCGATGAATGCAAACTCACCCACGAAGAATTATCAACCCGTGTTGGTAAACAGAGAAGTACTGTTTCCAACTTTTTGCGATTACTAAAACTCCCTCCTCAGGTTCAGGATGCCCTGCGCAAGGAAGTGATCAGCATGGGCCATGCTAAATCCATAGCCGGCCTTGAGGATATCAGTGCACAACTGATGGTGTTAGGCGATATCATCTCCGGAGAACTGAGCGTGAGGGATACAGAAAAACTGGTGGCTAAATACCAGGATGGTCTCAACGTTAAGTCAAAAAAGAAAGGAACAGCGGGTAAGCAGGGAATTACTTCCCATAAGTCTGCGGATGTTACAAAGATAGAGCAGCAGTTACGTTCCTTACTAGGCGTAAAAGTGGAGCTACAATATCAGGAAAATGGAAGTGGCCAGATCAAGATACCTTTCAAAACGGATAAGGAACTCAACTATCTCCTGGATCTTCTTGATGAGCTCGATACATCAAAATAGAATACCTAACTACCAGTCTAAGCGTTAAATACCCTGATGAAACTACATTACCTGCTGATTTTATGCTTTTTGTTTGTTTGTCTAACGTCCCGGACTTGCATGGGTCAGACAACTACAGACAGTCTTGCAGTGGATACTATGGTGGCACAAAAAAAGAAGGGTTCCATATTCAGTGGCCGCCCTGGAAAATCAATGTTGATGAGCCTGGTCATACCGGGAGCAGGCCAGATATACAATAAAAGTTATCTGCGTGTACCTTTTGTATGGGGAGCGGTAGGTGGCATGGGCTACCTTGTAAATGTGAACACGGTTGAATATCAATGCAGGAAAGCGGCGTATGAAGCTAGTATAGATGGGGTCACGTATGTCCCTCCATGCAAAAATTGTGACCCTAACCTGATACTGATTACCGAATCGTCCAGACTAAGAATATTGAGGGACGATGCCAATGAAGCCCGCCAGCTTTCTATTGTTGGATTTACGCTTGTATGGCTCGCCAATGGTATTGACGCTTTTGTCAATGCCCACCTCAAGGAATTTGACATTGATGAAGATCTGTCCATACGTGTAGGAACAAAAATTGACTCCGATCCCTATAACCCAATGCGGATGGGGATATTTGTCCATTTTTAATATACAGGACAGTGATTTTTTCTCCCTATAAAACCGGCGATATAAATGGCACCATCTTTCCATAGTTGGAATGGTAACTTACTTATTTACTCTTTTACTCTTTTACTCTTCAATCACTTTTTACTTTTCCTGTCAGGGGCTGAACCCCCTTCCTACTATTGCGCCCTTACAGGGCTTCATTTGACTTAGCACTACAGATTCTCGGTTGCTGAGCTTAGCCAAAGCATCATGCTTCGACTCTCCGCACACCGCTTTTCACTTTTCACTTTTCACTTTTCACTTTTTACTTTTTACTTTTTACTTTTTACTATTTACTTTTTACTATTTACTTTTAACTTTTAACTTTTAACTTTTAACTTTTCATTACGCTTTATTGGTCCAACCTTCTTTCAATGAAACGGTTTGATTAAAAACCAAATGCTCCGGAGTGGAATCCCTGTCGAGCGAAAAATATCCTTGTCTCAAAAACTGGAATCCTTCTCCTACCCTTGCTTCAACTAATGATGGTTCAAGCTTAACTGTATCAAGTACTTTAAGTGATTCCGGGTTTACCTTGCTCAGAAAATCGACTCCCTCTGCCAGCGGGTTTTCTGTAGTAAAAAGTCGGTCATACATTCTGATTTCTCCCTTTACGGCCGTAGGCGCATTGACCCAGTGAAGTGTGCCTTTGGCTTTTATTCCACTGGTATCAGATCCACTTTTAGAATCAGGGTAATACGTGCAAATGATTTCATCAATGACACCTGTGGTTTCATTAACAATCGCCCTCTCGCAGGTGAGGATGTAGGCACTCTTCAAACGCACAGTAGCTCCGGGAGAAAGTCTGAAATATTTTTTAGGTGGGTCAACCAAAAAATCTTCACGTTCGATATAAATCTCACGGCTGAAGGGCATTTCCCTGTGACCTGAAGCTTCGTTCTCAGGATTATTCTCAGATGGAAGTAATTCTGTCTGGCCTTCGGGATAATTGGAAATAACAAGTTTGACAGGATCCAATACCGCCATTCTGCGCAGAGCAGTTTGATTGAGCTCACTACGGACACAGGATTCGAGCAATTCAATTTCGATCCAGTTATCCCGTTTGGCAATACCTACTTTATCACAGAATGTCCGGATCGCTGCAGCAGGAAATCCTCTGCGTCTCAAACCACTGATCGTAGGCATGCGTGCATCATCCCAGCCAGTTACCAGCCCTTCATTGACTAACTGCATCAGCCGTCTTTTAGACGTGATCATGTAAGTAACATTCATTCTTGCAAACTCGATCTGCTGGCTTGGGAAAATAACCAGTTGACGGATAAACCAATCATACAAAGGACGATGATGTATAAACTCAAGCGAGCAAAGTGAGTGGGTGATGCCTTCGATACTATCACTTTGTCCATGGGCAAAATCGTACATCGGATAAATGCACCATGTATCGCCTGTACGATGATGATGCTGGCGCTTGATCCTGTAGATGACCGGATCACGCATATGCATATTCGGCGAGGCCAGGTCAACTTTCACCCGTAAAACACGGGATCCATCCTCAAACTCGCCATCCTTCATACGCTCAAAAAGATCAAGGTTTTCAGCAATGCTGCGGAAGCGAAATGGGCTCTCCTTTCCGGGCTCAGCAGGCGTGCCTTTCTGTATGGCTATTTCTTCAGCTGTGCTGTCATCTACATAGGCGAGGCCTTTACGAACAAGATCCAACGCGTATCCGTAAATCTGATCAAAGTAGTCAGATGCATAATATTCCCGATCCTCCCAGTCATATCCAAGCCAGCGGATATCCGCTTTTATCGCATTGACGTATTCCGTTTCTTCAGTGGCTGGATTGGTATCGTCAAACCTAAGATTGGTCTTGCCGCCATACTTTTTTGCGATTTCAAAATTGAGGCAAATGGCTTTCGCATGCCCGATATGGAGATATCCATTTGGTTCGGGTGGAAACCGGGTATGAACCCTTCCGCCATGCTTTGCATTAGCAATATCCTCTTCAATGATTTCTTCTATAAAATTCAATGACCGGGTTTCTTCCATATAGGTGTAACGCTAATGCGTTGTTTCATTATTATATATTATAATTTCTTATTGCAAAGCTGTTTTCCTAGCTCTCTTCCCTACTTACTAATCACTGTTAACTACTCACTTTTCATTTCGTGGTTGCTGAGCGAAGTCGAAGCATCATTCTTCACTTACTACATCCTCTCCGGCATCTCAATCCCCAATAGATCCATCGTATTTTCAAGGATATTGGCAATCGTGTTGATCAATACAAGCCTAAATTCTTTAGCAACTTCTGATTCAGCCTGGAGCACCTTGATGTCGTGATAATACCGATGGTATTCCTTAGCTAAAGCAAACGCATAATTGGCCACCAGAGCAGGACTATAATCTTTGGCAGCATTTTCGATGATATGGCGGCACTGGCCAAGTAAATTGAGTAGCAACTTTTCATCCTCATTCAATGCATAGCCTTCATAACTTTTCCTTTCATCTCCGGCTCTTCGCAAGATAGATTGTATACGTACATAGGCATTCTGGATGTAGGGCCCAGTTTGTCCCTGAAGGTCAACTGACGCTTTAGGATCAAAGGTCATGCGCTTACGGGGATCTACTTTGACAATAAAGAATTTCAGTGCAGCCATACCGATCCGTCTGATCACCTCAGAATCTGTCATTTCCCGATCAGTTGCTGCTACGCGAGCTTCTTCGATGACATCAGCCATGAGGTCATCGGCATCAATCACGGTTCCCTCCCTTGACTTCATCTTACCTTCGGGAAGATCAACCATTCCATAAGACAGATGGTACAAACCATTTGCATATGGTGCTCCCAGCTTTGCCATAATTGCAAAAAGCGCCTGGAAGTGATAATTCTGTTCATCGGCTACCACATAAACCATGCGTTGAGCGTCAAACTCTTCATAACGTTTTTGGGCCGTGCCCAGGTCCTGCGTCATATAAACTGACGTGCCGTCACTCCGTAAAAGCAATTTATGATCCAGTCCGTATGCTGTCAGATCAACCCAAACAGACCCATCATCCTTTTTATAAAATACTTCGCGCTTTATTCCATCTTCAATCAGGTCTTTGCCTAATAAGTAGGTATCACTTTCGAAATAAAGCTTATCAAATTCAACGCCGAGGTTTTTATATGTCTCGTTAAATCCTTCATACACCCAGCCATTCATTTTTCTCCACAAGGCAAGGGTTTCAGCATCATGATCCTCCCACTTTAAAAGCAATTCTCTTGCCTGTCTGCCCAATGAACTGTGCGCATTGAAATAAAAATTTTTATACCCTTTGAAAAACTCAGCCTCTGGTTTATCTTCACTCTTGAGTGATTCAAATCTTTCTTGTCCTTCCTTCGTTTGTTGCCACGCTTTATATTCTGCAGAAAATTCTTTCTCAAATCGAACGTACCAATCACCTACAAAGTGATCGCTTTTAGTTTCAGTTGTTTGAGGCGTAGCTCCTTCCCCAAATTGCTGCCATGCAAGCATACTCTTGCAAATGGCAATGCCACGGTCGTTGACGATCTGTACACGATGCACATCATGCCCACATGCTGAAAGTATTTTGTAAGTTGACCAACCGAGGAGTATATTCCTGATATGCCCTAGATGCAGTGGTTTGTTCGTATTAGGTGAGGCAAACTCTACGAGTACTTTTTCTTTTGCTTGTGCAGGCTTCCAGAAATCCGGGTGAGCCTTGATTTCATCCATCACAGAAGTCCAGTAATCAGTGCTCAGCGATATATTGAGAAATCCCTGAACCACTTCGGTGGAAATCACCCATGACCTGTTCTGCTGCATATATGCGCCGATAGCAGCTGCAATCTGATGCGGAGCCTGATGGAGCATTTTAGATACTGCAAAAGTCACCAGGGTATAATCCCCTTTGTGTTCTTTCTTAGTAGATGTCACCAGAAAATCACCGGGGGATAGTTCCACCTGGTAGATTTCCTTTACAGCCTCAGCGGCTGCCGATTCAATTTCTTTAGTAATGTCTTTCATGTAAGGGGTGCAAAGTTACGATCCTGCGTCAAAAAAGCTGAATACACTTTGACCATAGTGCCTGGCCTCCTTAAAACCAGGCGTTTTGTTAAAAGTTTTGGTGGCTATATGTTCCAACACAAAAAAGCCCTCAGGCATGAGCAAACCGGCCTCAAGGATGAGGTCGGGGAGGGTTTCAAGCCCCTTCATATCATAAGGTGGATCAGCGAATATATAATCCCATTGCCTATGTGCCTCTTTGATAAACCTGAATACATCACTCAATACCACTTCCAAAGGTATATCCCATTCTTTGGCAAAAGAGCGCATAAACCTTATACTCTCCTTGTACCTGTCTACATAGGTGATGTCCATACATCCCCGCGACGCTAACTCCATACAATGAATACCAGTGCCACCAAATAAATCGAGAGCTGAAGCATGCTCATACTCCAGTCGGTTGTCCAGAATATTGAATAAAGCTTCCCGAGCGAAATCGGTTGTAGGCCTTACAGGCCAGCCTTTTGAAGGAATCTGAATACGCCTGCCTCGCCATTGACCACCTATGATCCGCATGACCTGTGTGTAGCAACCAGGGTATGCAGGTCAGGAAGTTCGAGCCGATGATGCAACCTGAAATAGGTTTCGCCGGGCATATCGAAGGAAACCTCTTCACCTTCTATCGTCAACAACCAGTTCTCCTTTGGCATGAGCATTCTGGCACAGGCGATGGCGTAGTAGGCGACATCCCCATGATCCTGAATATATAAGGATTTTGAAAAAGTCAGTTTACCTCCCGTCTCACCTATGATGATCAATGAGTTGCCGGTAATAAAATAAAACAACCTGGAATTCAGGTCGTCAGTTGGGGCTGCAAGTTGACAAATTGCATTCCACAACAAGGATGTAAGGTGAATCTGGTCTGAATTGGAATAATATTCCCGGATCAGCTTGATTGTCCCTGCCGGCAAGCTGTAGGCTATGACTATTTCCCCGGACGTGATATCGGAGGATAACGCATCTCCATATCTTACCCTAAGGTATCTACTCACGATTTCAGACAATTTACCGCCTTCTGCATAAAAACGGGGAACACAGACATTGGGTCTGTCAACTACCACTACAGCCACATCGTGAAACTGATCAACCAGGGAAGGATTGAGATTTAAGGCTGTATCTAAGGCATTTGAGATCTGGTCCTCCATAAAACCGCCTACCACCGGGAAGCTGGATTTCCAACCAACCCTTCCAAATTGGGGTTTAGCCAATAGGTGAACCCCTACCTTATCCCTTGACAAGGAAATGATGAGTTCAGGTGGGTTTGTCGGATTAGACATCAGGATTTGATCATTCTGCTCTTCTTTTCCAAAAAACGAGCCAACAATGATAGGGAATTTCAGGTTAAGGAAAGAGGGCGAAGGCGAAGGCGTTTTAAAAAGTAGAGACGCAATAAATCGCGTCTCTACTTTTTAAAACGCCTTAATCATAAAAATTACTTTTGCAGTATGAAGGACGAAAAGGTTTGTATTCTGGCCATTGAATCATCTTGTGATGATACCTCAGCCGCAGTTTTCTGTGATTGCTTGATGCTGAGCAACATTATCGCCAGCCAGGCGATACATTCCCAGTATGGTGGGATTGTGCCTGAAGTGGCAGCCCGTATGCATCAGGAGAATATCGCACTGGTGAGCGATGCGGCGCTCAGGCAAGCCAAAATCAGCCTTTCGCAACTGGATGCAATAGCATGCACAGCAGGTCCGGGGCTGATGGGTTCCCTGACTGTGGGACTGAGCTATGCAAAAGCGATGGCACTAAGCTTAGGAATACCTTTTATCTCCGTCAATCACATGCGCGCCCATGTGCTGTCACACTTTATTGATGAACCTCGTCCTCCGTTTCCATTTTTATGTCTAACGGTCTCTGGTGGACATACACAGATCGTCATGGTGAAAAGCGGGACCGATATGGAAGTGTTGGGTCAGACCCTCGATGATGCTGCAGGAGAAGCGTTTGATAAGTCCGGAAAAATACTAGGACTTCCTTATCCGGCAGGTCCGCTCATAGACCGTCTTGCGAAAGAAGGAAAACCAGTTTATTCATTTCCCATTCCTCAGGTTGATGGCCTTGATTTTAGCTTCAGTGGCATCAAGACTGCGATCCTCTATTTTATCAGAGATGAAGTAAAAAAGGATCCTGCTTTTATTGAAACGCACCTCAATGATATCTGTGCCAGCATTCAACATGTCATCGTTGAAATCTTGGTTCGTAAAGTGTTACTCGCAGCAAAACTTCATAACATAACAGCCATTGGTATTGCCGGTGGCGTTGCTGCCAATTCTGGTTTGCGATCCCGGCTTACTGAAACTGGAAAAGAACAACACTGGAATTTATATTTCCCTGCGATGCAATATTGCACTGATAATGCAGGGATGATTGCTATGGCCGGATATTTTCAGTTTCTGGAAGGCCATTTTTCCCCATTGGACACTAAAC
>JAWXAW010000099.1:0-9500 GCA_034439675.1 Saprospiraceae bacterium
AGTCAAACCATCATTTCTCCGCTTGGTGAGCGTAGTCAAACCATCATTTCTCCGCTTGGTGAGCGTAGTCGAACCATCATTTCTCCGCTTGGTGAGCGTAGTCGAACCATCACTCCTTCGCCTTCACCTCAGCATCAGCCTTCGCCTTTGCTATATTGAGAAAATCATTGAGCTTATCAATTTCAAACGAAGTCTCCATCTGGCCGAAGGAGTTTACTTTGATATCAAACCCCTCCAACCCTTCATGAAATGGAGCCTTGCCTTCTTTCGGCGCTTCAGGTTTCCTTTTTTTTCTAGGCATTCTATAAATGTTTTACCGCCGTGCCAGCGTCTCTATTCTGTTTACTGATTTTACTTTCCCCAACACCTCTGCAATGGCAAACACATCCGGGCCCTGCGTAGTTCCTGTCAAAGCAGCGCGAAGCAGAGGCATGACGACGCCCATTTTAATTCCACTATACTGAATGATTTCTTTGGCTGCAGCGCCAGCAGCTTCATGATTAAATGGTTCGACTGCGGTAACTGCTTCAGCGATTTTTTCAAGTAGTGGCCCAATTTCAGGTGTCCATTTTTTACCAATCTCAACTTCATCGTAGACCAGTGCATCGGTAAAAAAATAATATCCCTGAGGTATGACTTCTATTAAGCGATGTACACGTGGTTTCAACAGGTTGAAGACTGATTCAAGATCAGCCATCTGCAGATTGTACCCTTCTTCGGCAGCATAGTGCGTCAGCCTTTCTTGCGCATCCGCGAAACTCATTTGCTGAACATACTGCTGATTAAACCAAAGCGCTTTATCATAATCAAATCTTGCCCCGCCTTTATGAATGCGTTCGGGATCAAAAACATTGATCAGTTCTTCGAGTGAAAATATCTCTTGTTCTGTTCCTGGATTCCATCCAAGAAATGCAAGAAAATTAATGACTGCCTCCGGCTCGAAACCATAACTATCAAAACCATCGATCGACTCTTCAGGATTGGAGGATGGCCAGGCTAATGGAAAGACAGGAAATCCAAATTTTTGTCCGTCCCGCTTGCTAAGCTTGCCATGCCCGTCAGGTTTAAGAATCAATGGCAAATGTGAAAACGTAGGCATCGTCCCTTGCCAGCCAAAAGCACGGTAAAGTAATATGTGATGTGCAGTGCTGGGCAGCCATTCCTCGCCGCGGATCACATCAGTAATCTCCATGAGGTGATCATCGACAACATTGGCCAGGTGATAGGTCGGATAGCCGTCAGCCTTGAGGAGGACTTTATCATCGAGCTCTGAACTATCGAATATAACCTCACCACGAATTTTGTCTTGGATGACGATGGATTGTCCAGGATCGACTTTGAGCCTGATGGTATAGGGGACCTCTTGCTCGAGTTGTTCAACCAAGGCCTCAGAGGTCATATTAAGGCTGTTTTTCATTTCTCCTCTGACCGAGGCATCGTATTTAGGGGTCGGAACGCCCTTTTCGGTTAGACGCTGGCGCATCTTCTCCAGATCTTCGGTAGAATCCCAGGCATAGTAGGCTTCCCCATCCTCGACCAGTTTCATAGCATAATCGCGGTAGATAGACATTCTTTCAGATTGCTTATACGAAGCAAAAGGGCCTCCCTGGACCGGGCCTTCGTCAGGTGTCAGTCCAAGCCAATTGAGTGAACGGATGATATACTCCTCAGCGCCAGGTACATACCTTGTCTGGTCTGTATCCTCAATCCGAAGGATAAACTTGCCACCGTTTTTCCTGGCGAGGAGATAGTTATAAAGCGCAGTCCTGATTCCACCGATATGGAGGGCCCCGGTCGGGCTTGGGGCAAACCTCAATCTATTCATAAATCCTTCTTAATTTTGCGGTCCATTTTGAGAAAAGGAGCTTTTTTTACAAAAAAGCCAATTTTTTAATTAAATAATGCAGCGAAACCGTAACCATTTACGTTTACAAAACATTTACCACACGACAGATCAAAGCATTCCGGCAAAGATAGCCATTCCATGAACCCAGTCTACCCCGAATAGCAAACCATGTATTTAGTACACACGCCACAATATGTTCAGGCGCTTTTTCCGGGACTCATCTGGAAAATGTCCGGGAACCGCAAAGAAATCTACCTCACATTTGATGACGGCCCGATTCCGGAAGTGACCCCCTGGGTACTTGATACATTAAGAAGCTATGATGCTAAAGCAACCTTTTTCTGTGTTGGCGACAATGTCCGCAAGCATTCCCACATATACGACATGGTCATTCACGCCGGCCACACGGTAGGCAATCATACCCTTAACCATCTTTCCGGTTGGGCGACCGAAAACATCACTTATTTCCACAATATCCGTCACTGTGCCCGTATGGTCAATTCTGGTCTTTTCCGCCCTCCATACGGCAAGTTGAAACCTAGTCAAGTCCAGTTTTTGCAACGCCATTACCGCATCATCATGTGGGATGTCCTGAGCGGGGATTTCGATCGCGACATCCGCCCCGAAGACTGCGCCCAGAATGTGATCCAGCATGCTGATGCAGGCTCTATTGTGGTCTTTCACGACAGCATCAAAGCTGAAGCCAATCTCCGCCATGCCCTGCCTCTGGTACTCGAGCATTTCACTCGCGAAGGCTACACCTTCCAATCCCTTCCGAAACTTGCGCCTGCTGTCGCAGAGCGAGGACTCAGGGTGGCTGTTTAATAAATATTAGTTCACTTGTTTACTATTTTATGCCTGCAGCATAAAATAAAAACGCTGATTCAAGTCTTCAGACTTGAATCACTTATCTCCTTGTCTCCTGATAAGCGGTTAGGATTCCTTAACAATCGCTCTCCCATGATACCACTCCAAATGCAGTTGGTCATGCAGCCCAGATAAGACCTCCGGTGTTATCTTTCCTGCAGCCATCATATCTCCCTTAAACATCGACTTCAATTCAAGGATATTCTTGACACCATCGATGGCTTTTGCAGCACCTCCTGAAGTGAGTATGGTATCGATTTGTGGATGTTGATTTAACCATTGAATATCACACGCCATATCGTCTGACTTGTCAATCGCCTTGTGGAAGGTGACCGGAAATGGATATGCACATTGTAACAACATAACCATAGCTTCACGATCAATCCGATTGTATTTCATGACGCCAAATACAAAACCATCAAGGGACAGTGGCTGTAATGCAGTGATGGAGTCTGTCATCCTTTGCAGTGCATGAGCATCCGCCTCATATCCGGTTTCAGTGGCACGGATCATCACACGGATGGGGATATGCAGATGATCGCATAATGATTGGGTTAGGTGAAGATCAGGAGTCATGCCTTCTGTTTCAAGCCTGATGCAGAGTTCGACCCGATCCGCACCTCGTGACTGCGCATCGATCGCTTGTTCGAGGGAAGTTACGCAGGATTCAACTTTGTAATCACGACCTGGTGGCATGGCAGCTATTTAGCCCAGATATTGTATTTGAGGATGCAATAGATAGCGCGTACACCATCCCTCCATCCGATCTTCTTCCCTTCGGCGTAGGTGCGTCCGTAGTAGGAGATCCCCACTTCATAAATCCTTACGCCTTCAACCCTGGATATCCTTGCGGTGACTTCCGGTTCAAATCCAAATCGCTTTTCCTGCAAAGGCAAGCCCTTGATGATATCAGACCTGAATAATTTATAACAGGTCTCCATGTCGGTCAGATTGAGATTGGTAAAAATATTGGAGATCCGGGTCAGAAACTTGTTCCCGATCGAATGCCAGAAAAACAGGATTCGGTGCGGATTGCCCCCCATGAACCTGCTGCCATACACTACATCTGCAAAACCTTTCATCACCGGAACCAACAGGATATTGTATTCCTCAGGATCATATTCCAAATCCGCATCCTGGATGATGGTATAATCGCCTGAAGCAAATGCTATCCCTGTATGCAATGCTGCACCTTTGCCCTTATTGACCTCATGCACTATATACCGCATTGGAAAACCAGTATGTTCACCGATATATTTTTTGATCGCCCCTTCGGTATTGTCTTTCGAACAATCATTGACGATAATGACTTCTTTTTGCCATCCGGCAGGAAGGGTGACCTGACGGACTTTATCCAGGATCAGGTGAATGGTCCTTTCTTCGTTGTAAACAGGTATGACGATGGAGAGTGTAGACAAGTATATCGGTGATTAGAATTCGAGCGCTAAAATAGGACAGATTTTAATCAATCCCTTTGAAGCATTTCCACTCGGGGGTTCATAATTCTGAACCAGAGTGGTGGAATCAATGCTAGGATGATGGACATTGGATAGCCAAAAGGCAATTGCGGGCTTTTTTCAAAATGTCTCAGGGTCTGGTATTTACGGGTGGTCTGATAATGATGGTCGGCATGGCGGACCAATTCAAACAGCATAATCCTACCTAGTTCGTGGTTTGAGTTCCAGGAATGACTCTCTGTCATAGGTTCCACTCGACCTGATGCAAGTTTTTTGCGCAGTAGACCATAATGTTCAATATAATTGACAGATTCAAGGGATATAATTCCTATCAGCGCAGCACTTATATAAGGGATCAAGCTCCACCATCCGGCCAGGTTGCCGACGAAAATGAGCAAAACTATCTGAGGAAAATGTCCCAGCAGAACTTCGTGCATCCATGCAGGCCTTCCTGCAGCCATCCGTCTTCTAGTGCCTATTTCCCAGGCATTAAGATACCCTTGCACTATGCTTCTGTAATAAAACTTGTAGACAGGTTCATTTTTTCTGGCTGTAGCCGGATCTTCATGTGTGCCTACCCTCAGATGATGGCCATAATTGTGTTCTAGCGTAAAATGAGAATATAATGCTGGCAAAAGCAATAAACGAGCCATCCATTGATCAAAAAGGTTTTCCCTGTGCCCTAATTCATGAGCCACATTGATACCAGATACCCCAAGCAAAACGCCAACATTGAGAACTGAAAAGATGATTTCAAAAGTGGTCAGCTCCCCCAATCCAAGTATCCAGACAAAATACCCCACATTGAAATAGAGGGCAGGCACGTTGAGGTATAAGAGATGATCAAAAAGCGGGATTTTTGACTTAATCTGCAACACAGCCTCCTCTTCTTTGTTTGGGACTGCAGGAACAAAAAATTCAATCAGGGGGACGATTACAAAACCAAGGTATAAGGCACCGGGTGATGCCCACCCTCCAAAATAAAGCCCGGCAAAGCAAGAGACCGGAATTAAATAGGCTGAAAGGTACCTCAAATCACTAAACTTCATAAGCTGTTATCTTTGTGCTTCAAAATTACTCAATCAGCAACATACAATGAGCGGAGATTTCATTTCCATCAAGATAAAGGAGGTTAGAAAAGAGACCGAGGATGCCGTGAGCATATTGTTCGAGCAGCCAGAAGAATACAAGGAGAGACTACAATATAGGCCCGGCCAGTATATCACCATCAAATGGATGGATGGTGACAAAGAATTGCGGAGGTCTTATTCCATCAGTTCTGTTCCGGATGACCCTTACCTGGCTATAACGGTCAAAGAAGTCGAAGGAGGGAAGATTTCTCCCCTCCTCTGTCGTCAGCTCAAACCCGGTGATTACCTCGAGATGATGCCGCCTGAAGGCAGGTTTACCGCCGAATTTGGTCAGGACCAAAAGCGCAATATCTATCTGATCGGAGCAGGAAGTGGTATCACACCTCTCATGTCGATAGCGCGTTTTGTCCTTGAAAAAGAGCCAAAAAGCTCAGTAATACTCCTTTATGGAAGCCGGACAGAAGCCCAGATCATTTTCAAGGAAGAATTTGAGCGCATGACCCAGCGGTACCAGAACCAATTCTTTGTCTATCATACCCTCTCCAAACCTGATGGTGGAGGGCTCGGTATCGTCAAATCCCTCTTCGGACGTAAAAAATCAGATTGGCAGGGCTTGATAGGCCGGATCAGTCCCAGTCATCTAAAAGATCTCCTTAAGCATCATCCACTCACAAAAAATAAGGACAAGTTTTTCCTTTGCGGACCCGGGGATTTTATCCTGATGGCAGATAAAGCGCTGTTGTCTGCGGGAATCAGTGAGGATGGTATCAAGAAAGAATTTTTCACTGCCGCTTCTACCGATCCTTCCCATGAAGGAAAACCACACTTGACGAGGACCAAAGGGATTCCAGCTCAAGTCAAAGTGCATCTCCGTGGTCAGGAAATAGACGTGGAAGTATCCGATAAGACTATCCTTGATACGATGCTCGATGGCGGATACGATGCACCATACTCCTGTCACAGCGGGGCCTGCGCTACATGCATGGCCAAAATCATCACTGGTAAAGTAGAAATGGATGCCTGCTTTGCCCTCAGTGATAAAGAAATCGCCAATGGCTATATACTGGCTTGTCAGTCAAGGCCTCTTACAGACTCCGTAGAAATAACTTTTGACGAATGACCGGACAATAATTTCAGGCTGTCAGCGCCAATTTATTTTTCTTTCCTGAGGCCATAAAACGGCTCACGACCTTTTCATAATAAGCTTCGTACTGCGGCAGTATGATGCTGATATCAAACTTCCTCGCCTGCTCAAGCGCCCTTTTGCTGTATTGCTTCAACATGATTTCATCTTCGAGCAACATCAGGGCATGTTTGGCCATTGCTTCATAATCCCCGACTTCCGCGACGCAACCAGTCACCCCGTGGATATTCACTTCAGGGAGGCCGCCCGCATTAGACGAAATCACAGGCACTTCGCACGCCATCGCTTCCAATGCAGCTAAACCAAAACTTTCATTTGAAGAAGGAATCAGAAACAGGTCAGCGACTGCAAGGATTTCTTCAATAGCATCCTGCTTCCCTAAAAACCTGACATGATCATATAAACCCAGTTCGCGCGTCATTCGCTCCAGCCTTGGACGTTCAGGTCCATCACCTACCAGCAACAATTTTGAAGGTATTTTTTTCTGCACGATCTCAAAGGTCTTGATGACATCTTCTATCCTCTTTACCTTTCTGAAGTTACTGGTATGCACCAGGATCTTTTCGCCGTCAGGTGCTATGGCTTTGCGGAAATGCTCTTTGTTGAGGCGGCTAAACCGGGCGAAGTCAATAAAATTGTAAATGACTTCAATCTCCCTTTTGATTTTCAGTTGTTCACAGGTTTGCTGCCGCAGGTGATTTGACACGGCAGTCACACCATCACTCTGATTGATACTGAAAGCAACCACCGGGGCAAACGAGCGATCACTGCCTACCAGGGTAATATCTGTACCGTGTAGGGTAGTCACCACCGGAATATAAATCCCTTCATCTGCCAGGATCTGTTTGGCCAGATAGGCCACCGTAGCATGTGGGATGGCATAGTGAACGTGAAGAAGGTCGAGCTTTTCATACTTTACCACATCCACCAGCTTGCTGGTAAGCGTAGTATCGTAAGGCGTATAGTCAAAAAGTGGGTATTCCTCCGTATGGACCTCGTGGAAGAAGACATTTTCCTGGTAATGGGTGAGGCGCACCGGGCGCTTATAGGTGATGAAGTGAATCTGATGGCCTTTGGCGGCCAGGGCGAGCCCTAACTCCGTGGCTACCACACCACTACCTCCGTATGTCGGATAACAGACTATTCCAATACGCATGTGTTGCATTTCTTTTTTTTGATCTGGCCGATCCTGTGTCGGAGAACGATCTGAAAAACAATAATTGCCCTATAAGTGTTGAGAAATCATACGTAAATAAAAATATCACCGTATAATCGCATTTCTGAACCAAAAATCGTGGGAATCTATAGTATCAGTGATCTGGCCGAACTGACCGGCGTCAAGACGCATACCCTTCGGGTATGGGAAAAACGCTATGGCCTCCTGACCCCCCAACGAACTGATACCAACATCCGCTACTATCTCGATACTGATCTCAAGGTACTCATGCTGGTGTTAAAACTCTACAACCACGGGATACGAATTTCCAGAATAGCAGAAATGAGCGCAGAGGAGATGGAAGCAGAATGCAAATTGGTTTCCAAAGGTGATCTGGATGATGAGCACCGTCTCCTGCAATGCATCGCCGATCTTGACGTGACAGGAATGGGCAATATCCTGGATCTGCATATTCAAATCCATGGATTTGAAGCCACTCTAATGTCCCTGATCCTGCCGGTACTGGATAAAATGGAACTGATGTGGCTGTCCGGAAATATAGAAGAGGCGCATGAAGCCTGTTTCAGAGAACTAATCAAGCGCAAAACTATCAGGGAGATTGATGCTGTCGCCCACAATTATAAAGGCCCGAAAGTGATCATGTTGCTGCCTCAGGGCAATCAACAGGAATTAAGTCACTTGTTTATGCATTACTTCCTGCGTAAACAGGGATTGTGTATCACAGATATGGGCTGTAATATATCCGGCGAATGCGCCGATTATGCGCTGAGGAAGTGTAACGTTGAATGCGTGCTGATCGTCAATGCGGATCCTGCGCACTGGCAATTTGGCCCTTTTATCAAAGACCTCGTCAAACGCTCTTCGCTGCCGATCGTAGTATCAGGACGTGCCTCAGATGATGACTGGAGCCAATACGGTGGCCAGGTGATTGTCATCGACAGCATAGATGAAACGATGCGGTTTGTAAGCCGTCTCCAGGAAAATCTGCAAAGTCATTTTTCATCATAACTTATCACAACCTTATTATCCGATCGCTATGAAACATCTATTCCTATTATTCCTTATCGTCTCCACGAGCCTCATGGCTGTGTCCTGTAAATCAAAAGGGGCAGAGGAAAATGCTGCTGAAACAACAACAACTTCAGGTTCAACCCCACAGGGTGCAGCTTATGAGATTGATGTTCCGAGGAGCGAACTCAAATGGAATGCCTTCAAACCAACCGGTACGCATTTCGGAACTGTCCCTATCTCGGGAGGCACGATTTATGTGGATGGTGACCTCATCACAGGGGGCTCTATCGAAATCAACATGACCGGTATTGAGGTGAAGGATATGGACGGAGAAATGAAGGAAAAACTAGAAGCTCATCTCAAAGGGTCAGTGCCCGGTAAAGAAGAAGACTTCTTCAATGTGGCAAAATATCCGAAAGCAACCTTTACTATCCTGGGTTCCAATAAACTTGAAAATGATCCATTGGGCACCCACTTGATCAATGGAGAACTAAGAATTAAAGAAATCACTAAACCAGTTAGCTTCAAAGCAGTCGTTGATCTGACCAGTGGTGTTGCCCTTAAAGCCACTGCAGAACCTTTTGTCATCGATAGGACTGAATGGGATATAAAATTCAAGTCCAAAAAATTCTTTGATGACCTCAAGGATGATTTTGTCAATGACGAGATCAAGCTTGAACTGACGGTGGGTGCTGTGAAGGCTGCGCAATAGGCATTGTGAGTTGTGAGTTGTGAGTGGATTTAGCGAATGCAAAACTTCGTTTCGCATCGTAACCAATGAACTTCATTCACGTACCAATTCTTTCAGCCATTGCATCTACATGCACAGGCATTACACTGACAATTCACAACTCACAACTCACAACTCACAACTCACAATTCACAACTCACAATTCACAACTCACAA
>JAWXAW010000100.1:0-28050 GCA_034439675.1 Saprospiraceae bacterium
AGGCGGATACTGGAGCGACTCTTTGATCAACTACTTTCATTAACCCATATTAACTCCTGAACACCATGAGCATCATAGATCACATCTACCTGCTGGAAAGCGTGCATCACCACATCGAGCACAAATCTACGGGCACCCCAAGGGAGTTTGCTGCCCGTCTGGAGATCTCCGAAAGGAAACTATATCGCATCCTGGATGAGCTCAGGGATCTGAGGGCCATCATCACCTATAATGTAGAGCGATCTACCTATCTATATAGCAATGATGTCCGGATCAATATCCATCTCCGGATTGATCAATTTGACTCTAACAAGACGAAAGGCGGACTTTTTTCAAAAAATTTGGAGCTACTGCCATTTTTGGCAGTGAGAGGACCTGAACTTGTAGCCGATAGCTATTAGGGGAATTCTCCAAGCCCTTGAAATTTGGAACTAACTTTTTAAATTTTCGATTATGAATCAACGATTAATTGCACAATTCAAAAATTGTGAAATACAGAACCAAAAATCTGTATTAGGTGGTATTTGGGTATATTGCAAAGATGCCCAAGGGAATAATCTCGGGTCCTATGAAACTGATTGTACTGACAGTAGTTATTGGGTGGAGGATTGTAAAATGTCCTGGCCAAACACTGTAATGGCAGCAGGTGGTTCAGCAGGTGGTGGTGGATAATTACCCTATGATAGAGTTATGTTTTTAAGACATATAATTAAGAGCGCCTTTTATGGCCTTCAACCTAGTGGATATCTAATAATTACACGTTTTAAATATAGTGATTCCACAGTGGATAGCTATTAGAGGCGCTCTTATATGCTTAATTATAGATACAATGTTAATTATAAATTCCATTCACTTCAAAGCTGAGCATGAGATCCGAAAATAAATCAAACCAAATTTCTTTAAAAAACATACGTATACTTAAAATATATATATTCCTTCAGATGTTATCGATGACTATGCATGGAAGGCAGGCTGATATTACGCGAATTGCCGGAATATTTTTATATCAACGTAATATTGAGGCTTCAATAGGGTATTATGAAAATACACTTGTTGAGGATCAGCCAAAACATATTGGTTCTACCATTGCAAATAGCAATGGAGATTTTGTGTTTGAATTTTTGTTGGATTCTCCTAAACTAATAATATTTTCATTTGCTCATGACGTTTTGCGCATATACTGCCAACCAGGTGACTCTATTTATCTGGAAATAGTTAATCGACAGAACATCATTTTTACAGGCGACCATAATGCTGAAAATAATTTGCTTTTTTCTGAAGGTCTCAGTACGGATATTATAAGAATATCTAGTATTGACGACCTTTCTATTGAAGAAAAAAGTGGTATTATTTTAACTACTTTCCAAGAAAGACTTGCTTTTACAAAATCACAGGAGAAATTACTTGATGATGATTTTACAAGATTATTTATTGCTGAGTCCATCGGAAGGAAATATAGTGAATTATTTAGAGCTCTTTCGAAAGGAAATAGGGAACATTACCCAGAACTCTATGCAATATTGGATTCCTTTGGAAAGGATACAATTTTGGACGAAAGTCGTTCAAGATCTTATAATAATTGCTTTGCAATTTTTACAGATATATTTTTGCAGAATCAATATTTAAACTTATTGCCACAGGAGCAATATGATGGTCGCTGGTATCATAATTTAGACTTTCCTGAAAAGACAGTATTGTTAGATTTAGTACGGAATTATCCAAATTTATATCAACTGTTGTCGTATTCGAGCTTTAACAACATGATCTATCTGACAAATACAACAACAGGACTTGATTCCCTAGTCCTGGCGTTAGAAAGCATTACTTATTCGCTTCCAAACGAGTATTTATTAAGTATACTTCGTGAGCGACTTGTCACTAAGATTAGGAAACTGAAATTACAGAAACCATATGATTTTGTTTCAGAATCAACATCAGGAGATAAAGTCTTACTTAGTGATTTTAGAAAACCTTTAATATTAATTGATTTTTGGGCTACTTGGTGTAAGCCATGCATAGAAAATATGTCTAAAATGGATGAATTTGCATTCAATAATAGAGATAGTATTGTTGTTCTGGCTATTAATATTGGAGATTCTAAAGCAAATTGGAAGAATTATTTATCTGAGAACAATTTCTCCAACCTTATCCAATTGAAATTAAATCATGATGAATCAACTAAAGTATTTGCAGAGTACTACTTTGATTCAGTACCAAATTATATATTACTAAATTATAATTTAGAATTTGTTATTAAAGGCGTTTCAAAATTTGATCCAGCGTATATCAAATATCTATTGCAGACAATATCAAATTAAGGCACTTCGTATCCGCCCGGCTAACACTATCTTGTGAAAGCCATTTTGAGTCGTTTCCTTTGCCCGTATGAAAGATAAAGAAACATTGTGGCATCGCCATATCGACAAGCAAGCAAAATCTTCATTGACCATTCAGTCCTATTGTGATTTGCACAAACTTCGTCGAGCATATTTTATTACTGGAAGAGCAAACTTAATGGAATGTATTCCAGGGAACAGTTTGCTGAGGTCCAGATTGTCAAGGCGGCTGCCGACATGCATAAAGACATCGGTAGCCTCAGTGGTATGGTTCGTCATCTGATGGAAGGCGATCCTATGACAGAATTTCAACTAAATTGGAATCCATTATTAACTAATGACAACTGAGTAGCTATATTTTTTCTCTTCCAGGTTTGATTGGTGCCGGGACGATTAGTCAAATTTTTATTTTTTACCTGGCAAGCGCAACCGGCCTTACATAATTTATCATTGGTATAGGATTCGAAATATTGATTTGAAGGCTAAGCCTTCAAATGTCAGATTGTTACATGGCCCTTCGGGCCTTTCGATGATTGTTCTGAGCAGAAGTAGTTTCAGTCGAATAGCGTATAAAGAAGATGCTTTACCCCTTTCAGGGGGCTAGGAGGCAATAGACAGCCTTCAAATGTCAGATTTTTGCATGGCCCTGCGGGCCTTTCGATGATTTTCCATGTTGTTGCAGGAGCAAACTCCTGCAACGGCATATCTTTAAATAAAAATTTGCTTAGCCTCAGCCTACGCCTTATACTTCTATCCCCAGACTCTTCAACGCCTTAAACGAAGCATTCTGTTCGGCAGATTTTTTATTGAAGTCCTCCCCGCTGGCGATCTCTTTGCCGTTAACGTAAACAGCTATTTTGAATCGGTCACGGTTTTCCATCTTGAAGCGCTCGATGACGCGGTAATCGATATCATTGCCATTCTTTTGACAGAACTCGAGAAGCTGGCTCTTGTAGTTATCGTCATTGTCTTCGAGCTCCTGGATGTTGAGGTGGCGGCGGAGGATTTTTTTGACGACGATTTCTTTTGTCTTGTCAAATCCTTTTTCCAGATAGATGGCACCGACTAAAGCTTCTAAAGCATTTCCTTTCATCGAATCGCTGAGGCGAGTGTCATTGTTGTCCTGCAGCACCACGTCGATGCCCATATCGTCCGCGATGCGATTGAGGGTCTTTCGTTTGACAATTTTGGACCTCATCTTGGTGAGGAAGCCTTCATTGCTGTTAGGATATTTTTGAAAAAGGTATTCGGCGACGATAGTACTCAGGATAGAATCGCCAAGATATTCCAGCCTTTCATTGCTGGTGACGGTATGCAGTTTCGGATCAGAAGCTGATTTGTGACTAAAGGCCTGCTTGAAAATCTGGAGGTTACTGGGCGTAAAGCCTACGATGTTCGCTACACTACGAGCAAACTGCTTGTCGGAAGAAAAATAATGATTATAGAATTTCCTGATCACAAGATATCACATAGTAAGGTCTTAGACCCGTCCAAAGATAAGCGATGTATTGTGACCTCCAAATCCAAAGCCATTACTCATCACTGCTTTAACATCCCTTTGTTGCGCTTCATTAAATGTGAAGTTGAGCCTATTATCAATTTCAGGATCATCTTCAAAGTGATTGATGGTAGGGGGTATAAAATTGTGATTGAGCGCCAGGATGGAAGCAATAGCTTCGATAGCCCCTGCAGCGCCCAGTAAATGGCCTGTCATGGATTTGGTCGAACTGATATTGATTCCATAGGCATCCTGGCCAAAAACTGATTGGATCGCATTGGTCTCTGCCACATCACCCAGTGGCGTAGAGGTGCCATGCACATTGATATAATCTATCTGGCTGGTGCTGAGTCCTGCTTCTTTCAAAGCATACTGCATACATTGGATCACACCTTTACCTGTTGGCTCGGGGGCAGTGATATGGTAGGCATCTGCATTCATGCCGGATCCGAGGAGCTCAGCATAGATTTTAGCACCTCTTGCTTTGGCAGATTCGTACGACTCGAGGATAAGAGCGCCAGCACCTTCGCCCAGGACGAAGCCATCCCTGTTTTTATCAAAAGGCCTTGAAGCGGTCAGCGGATCATCATTTCTGGTAGAAAGGGCTTTCATGCTTGAAAAACCTCCGATACCTGCTCGGGTGACTGCGGCCTCAGATCCACCACAGACGACATAATCTACCCGTCCAAGTCGGATATTGTCTGCCGCGATGATCAAGGCATGATTAGCTGACGCACAAGCTGATACAGTAGCAAAATTGACACCGGAGAACCCGTACTTAATGCTGATATGCCCTGCGGCGATATTGACGATCAGCTTTGGTATCAGGAATGGATTGTATTTGGGTACACCGACAGCCCGGCCTGCTCCTTCAATTTCTTCTTCGAAGGTGGTGAAGCCGCCTATGCCGCTACCCCAGATGATTCCGACCCTCGATTTGTCAACTGTTTCGAGGTTGATGCCGCTGTCCAGGATCGCCTGATCAGCTACCACCATTGCATATTGAGCAAATGGGTCGATACGCCTGACTTCTTTTCTGTCCAGAAAATCTTCAGGATTAAAGTTTTTGACCTCACAGGCAAATTCTGTCCTGAAGCCGGTGGCATCAAATCTGGTGATTTTGCCGGCCCCGCTCACGCCTTTTTTAAGGCCATCGAGGAAGGAAGAAATATCGTTTCCGATTGGCGTTAAAGCGCCTATTCCGGTGATGACTACTCTTTTCGACATACAGAGATGATGTTAGTTGTTATGCGTATGTAATATCCTTAAGTTGGGCCGTTATTAGCAGGCATTTAGCGCCTCAAACTCCCGTGGCACATGACTTTTCAGGCAAAACACCGATATTATCACGTTCTTCCCGGGAAGGATTGAATTTAATCCTTCTGTTGGCTAAAGTTACTCCGGAAAGTTCAAATGAAAAGCCCCGGCAGTAGGCCGGAATCCCTAAAATAAAACATCCACAGAGAGGAGTTACCCCTCTGTGGATCTGTAAAAGTTCAATTCCAAGGTCTCCGGTTATGCAGAAACCTGGGACTCCAGATATTCTATGGCATGGCCAACGGTCTGGATGTTTTCGGCCTGCTCATCAGGGATAGAGATGTCAAATTCTTTCTCAAATTCCATAATAAGCTCAACAGTATCCAGTGAATCTGCTCCTAAATCATTGGTGAAGCTCGCCTCTGATGTTACTTCAGATTCGTCAACGCCTAACTTGTCAACGATGATTTTCTTCACTCTTTCAGCAATGTCTGACATAATAATTGTGTTTGATTAAGGTTGCAAAAGTAAATAAAGTATTGGCTTTTGTGCCAAAAGAAACTAGCCATTGTTATGGGCGACTACTTTTGCCCTGGCCGGATGCAAAAGTAATCCCGACTTTTCGGATTCCGGCATTTCTCAACAAAATTTTATCCTGTCAGGCCTTGAGTTGCACGAACAAAAGCGAGGTTATAGCTTCGCACCTGAAATTTTTGAAAATCAGACTACTAAATACATTACTCTATTATGCATCAGAATACCAAGATTGTGGCCACGGTAGGCCCCGCCTGCTCATCTTATGAGGTGCTCCTGGCCCTCGCAAAAGAAGGCGTTCACGTATTCAGGCTGAATTTTTCCCATGGCACCCACGAAGAACATAAGGAAGTCATCAACCATATACTGCGGATCAATAAGGAGTATGATTTCCATGTTGGTATTCTAGCTGACCTCCAGGGGCCAAAGATCAGGATAGGCAATATAGAATCAAAGGAAGTCCTACTTGAAAACGGGAAGGAAATCATATTTACAACCCAAAAATGCCCCGGAACCGCTGAGCTCGTGTACATTAGCTATGACAATTTTCCGAAGGAGGTCAAAGCCGGAGAGCGGATTTTGCTTGACGATGGTAAGCTGGTGCTGGAGGTAATCTCTACTGACAGGCAAAGGGAAGTTCGCCTCAAGATTATCTTTGGAGGCATCCTGAGTTCGAAAAAAGGGGTCAATCTGCCGGATACAGCCCTTTCCATCCCTTCCATTACCGAAAAAGATCATGCAGACCTGGATTTTATTCTGACACAGCCGGTCAACTGGATCGCCCTGTCTTTTGTGCGTCGTGCAGAGGACATCGTCGAATTGCAAGAACTCATCGACGCCGCGAATCACCCGGCCAAGACGATCGCCAAGATCGAAAAACCGGAAGCGGTGCGAAATATCCGCAAGATCGTCAAGCAGGCTAATGGGATCATGATCGCCCGCGGTGACCTCGCTGTAGAAGTGGCCATGGAAAAACTGCCGACGATCCAGAAAGATATCATCAAACTCTGCATAGAGCGGTCTCGTCCGGTCATCGTAGCCACCCAGTTGATGGATTCTATGATCAATAATCCAAGCCCCACAAGAGCAGAAATCACAGATGTGGCTAATGCCGTATTAGATGGAACAGATGCCGTGATGCTCAGCGCTGAAACTTCAGTAGGCAAACACCCAGTCAAAGTCGTGGAAGCCATGAATAAAATCATCGCGGAGGCCGAAAAGCACTATTCCCCGGCTATTCAGTTTTCAGTACCATCCCCTAAGTCAAGGACATTCTGGTCAGATACGGTATGCTATCATGCTGCCCGCATGGCGCAGGATGTAGATGCTAAAGCCATCATCGGGATGACCACTTCCGGGTTTACAGCTTTCAAGATATCCTCCTACAGACCTATTCACAGTAAGATTTACGTGTTTTCTGAGCGAAACGATATCCTCAATACGCTTAATCTGGTGTGGGGTGTCCAGACGTTTTTCTACGACAAGTTTACGACGACAGACGAGACCATTTATGATGTAGTCAATATCCTGCTAGCCGCCGGAAAAGTAAGTCAGGGCGACATCGTCATCAATACGGGCAGTATGCCGATGCACAAAAAGTACAGAACCAATATGCTCAAACTCACGTTAGTGGATTGAATTTCTGCTGAAAATACCGAAAGGCGTTTTTAATTCGTTTTGTAACATGCCGGTTTACCAATATCTACCTGGATGAATTTCATTTTTCGGTTACATATCTTTTTTACTGTCCTTGTGCTCACAGGTGTAGTCCTGATATGCCCTTCCCATATTTCATCCCAGACATCCAGGCCCACAACCTCCCAGGTGACCATTGAGAAGAAGCTGATCGATGGCAAAAAATATATCCTGCTCGGCGATTGGGAAAAGGCAGAAGCATTGTTTCGTGCCATCCTGGAGGAGGATGTGCAGAACAGTGCAGCATGTTATGAGCTCTCCCGGACACTTGCGGCTACCGGTGATTATAGTAATGCGATAAGCTATATCCATAAAGCTATCCGGATCGAACCTGATAACGAGTGGTACCTGCTGATGGAGGCCGACATCCGGGAAAAATCCGGCGACCTCTTTGCTACAATGGCAATGTATGACCGTCTGATTTTGCTGCGCCCTCATAATCCCCATTATTACGAAATGCAGATCAGCCTTTGCAAAAAAACCGGTGATGAAGAGCGGTTGCTGAAATTGTTGGATCAATATGAACATGCGAGGGGACTTACTGAATCCATCACCCGCACAAGGTTTGAAACACTTGATAGATCGGGCCGGACGGACGAAGCATTGGCAGCTTTGCATAAACTCACCATGGTATATCCGGTAAATACGGACTATAAATTTCTCGCAGCATCCTATGCCCGTAAGACCGACCAGGAAGACAAGGCAAAGCAATATTACAGGGATGTACTTGCTATAGATCCGCAAAATTCAAGGGCAAAACTTGCTATGGCAAATTCGGAAAAGCAGGAGGGTGATGACATCGGCTATCTCAAGTCGATATCACCTGTGATGTCTAACCCGGGAGTTGATCCCGATATCAAGATCAAAGAACTGATCCCTTACGTGGTTGATCTGTCAAAAACACGGGACACCCTTTTAGGTAATGTATTGGTAGGCTTGACCCGGGAGTTGATCAACGCACACCCTAAGGATGCAAAAGCATATGCGATTCATGGAGATGTGTTATCAATCCTTGGCCGCAGACAGCCTGCGATTGAGGCTTATACCCAATCCACCTTCCTGAATGGAAGTGTCTATGTTGTATGGGAGCAGCTACTCGCCATGCTTTTAGATCAGCGCTCATATGACGAGCTCATCCGTCAATCTGGATTAGCCATTTCAAATTTTCCGAATCAGGCATATCTCTACTATACATCCGGTTTCGGGTTATATAAAAAGGAACGATACAGGGAAGCCATTGAAGTGCTGAACGAAGCCTTACTCATGACGGGAAGAAATGCCGGGCAAAAGGTCGCTGTATTGAACATCATTGGACTGGCATATGATGAATCAGGCGAACTGGAAAAATCGTCGAATGCATTTGAATCGGCGTTGACTATTGATCCTAAAAGTCCTGAAACGCTCGCACATTACAGCCTGATGCTGAGCCGTAGAATTTCACAAAGTGAGAAGGCACTTTCGATGACAGAGAAGGCTCTGGCACACGGAAGCTTAACTCCAATGGTGCATGAAATACTGGCCCAGGTGCTCTACAATCAGAAGAAATACAAAGGGGCCTATGCTTCGGTACAGGAGGTGTTGAAAGCTGATCCATACGGAGATGCGTATAACCTGGCTGGTGACATCCTCATCAAACTTGGAAATACAGAAGAAGCGGTAGGCATGTGGCAAAAAGCACTAGATGCCGGATGTAATGATCCAATGCTAAAAGGGAAAATTTCCGATCCCAGGGCACAATAAGACTATTCGATTGTTACATAAATAGAATGCAATCGTCTTATAGCTAAAGACCTTATGAATAAATACACCATCTACAGCATATGTATTATCCTGCTTTCAGCGACGGTGGCCTGTAAAAGCAAACAAGGTCTGACGGATGGGTATAAGCCTGAAACGGAAGAAATTGTGTCTGCGGAAACAGCTGCCATGTTGAAAAAGGTCATAGAGACACAACTGCCCTACACATGGTTTGCAGCTTCGGGACAGGGTAAAATCGACTGGGATGGACAACGACTCAGTGCAAAGGTCAATGTGCGTATACTGCACGACAAAATCATCTGGGTGCAGATACAGAAACTGGGTTTTGAAATTGGCAGGATGCTGATCACGCCTGACTCAGCCTTTTTTATCAACAGGTTTGAACGCTCCTATGCCGTGTATCGTACTGAAGAATTCCTTGAAGAGTATAATGTGCCTGCAGATTTTGATATGTTCTCCAGGGTCTTTACGGCAGGGGCTTATATGCCACCAATGATTAAAAATTCGATGGTGGAACCAGATGGTTCGGTTTTTATTCAATCCACCACCGGTATGAATGCGCAGCATTGGTTTGATGCATCTTCTTTGCTGATCAGGTCGCTCATCACAGACCCTTTGGCCAGGGAATGGTCTTCAGTCTATTCGGATTATAAGAAGACTAACTCAGGTCAGCGTTTTCCTTATACCAGGTCTAATACCCTGGTGATCGATGGCAAACCCAACATATTTGACCTCGAATACACGGAAATGACCATAGATGTGCCCCAGGAATTTCCTTTTTCCATACCTTCACATTATGAAAAAATATAATGTGTCTGGAAAACTGTTTCTTACACTAAGTTTTGTTTTCTTTTCCCTGCTTGGCTCGGCCCAGAAGGATCGCAGTGAATTAGAGGCTCAGCGGAAGGCGCTTGAAAGCCAGATCAAGTCCACCACGAATATCCTGCAAAAGACCCAAAAGAGCAAAACCAAAACCGTCAACCAGCTCAAAGCCCTCAATGCCCAGATCCGGCAGCGCCAGGAATTGCTGGAATCCATCAATAAGGAAATCAGCCAGGTCGACCGGGAAGCCGAACAACAGGAAAAAGGAATGACAGAAGCTGCATTGGCTATCCAGCAGACGGAGTCCAGGTTATCACATGCCCTTCGGACAGCTTATATCCGCAGTCAACTTCAACCTAGTTGGATATATCTCCTCAGTTCACAGTCCATTGGCCAGGCTTTGACCAGATGGGTCTATCTACGGCAGTACAAAAGTTACGTCTTGAGGCAATTGAAATATCTCTCTGAGAAAAAGGAAAAACACCAGATCCTGATCGTCCAGCTTGAAGAAAATAAAAAAGCAAAGACCATCCTGTTTAACGAAGAAGAACTACATAAGAAAGAAATCCTGGCCGAACAGAAATCGCAGCAGTCACTGGTCAATGATCTGGGCAAAGAAGAAAAGAAACTGAAATCGCAGCTGGCGAGTACGCAGGAGAAAAAGAAAAAGCTCGATGACGAAATCACTCGCCTGATCAGTGTAGAAGCAAAAAAAATGACAAGCTCAGGCCTGAGCACAGCACCTGAAACGAAAGCGCTCAACGAGCAGTTTTCTGCCAATAAAGGAAAGCTGCCCTGGCCTGTCAGCAAAGGACTGATCACAGACCGCTTCGGTGAACATCCGCATCCAGTGCTCAAAGGAATCAAAGTGCAGAACAACGGCATTGATATCAAGGCAGAAGAAAAGGCAGCCGTGAAGAGTTTGTTCTCCGGTACCGTTGCCTCCGTCACTAAAATCCCCGGCTATGACTACATGGTCATGGTGAGGCATGGCTTGTATTTTACGGTCTACTCTAAATTGATCAGCTCCTCTGTCAAGAAGGGAGATACGGTGACCACAGGTCAGTTGCTCGGCTATCTCGGCAACGAAGAGCCGGAGCTTCATCTGGAGATCTGGCAGGATAAGACGAAGTTGAATCCGGAGATGTGGCTTGCGAGGAAATAGTTTATAGTTTATAGATTTTAGTTTTTAGACCCATGGTTAACGTGGATTGTATCTACGCTTGTGCGTCTGCAAATTTTTAATTTGCATCAATTTCCTGCACCCCATTGACCTCCTAACCCCCATAAGCTCATAAGCCTATAAGCTCATAAGCCTATAATCTATTATTAATAACTTTACCAATTAAATCATTGTTACCCGTACATGGCATTAGCAAAAAACAAATGGAACCTCGGGGAAAAGAAAAAACTCCAGGAAGGTCCGCATAATGAACGAGCGGTTTTGATCGGGGTCGTACAGCCTCCGCAAACCGAAGAGAAAGTCACTGAGTATCTCGATGAACTTGAGTTTCTGGCACAGACAGCCGGGGCAGATACAGCTAAACGATTTATTCAGAAAATGGCGAAGCCGGATTCGAAAACGTTTATCGGCAGTGGCAAAGTGCAGGAAATCGGTAAATACATAGAAGAGCATGAAATTGATCTCGCGATATTTGATGATGATCTGACCGGCAAGCAGACGAATATTCTGGAGGAAGAATGGAAGGTCAAGATCGTCGATCGGACGAGCCTGATCCTAGATATTTTTGCCGCCAGGGCTCAGACAGCTCAGGCGCGCACTCAAGTTGAGTTAGCTCAGTTACAATATTTGTTGCCTCGTCTGCGTGGACTCTGGTCTCACCTTGAAAGACAGCGCGGGGGTATCGGGATGCGTGGTCCCGGTGAGCAGGAGATCGAGACTGACCGTCGTATCGTACGCGATAAGATCGCTTTGCTGAAAAAGAAACTGGAGAAGATAGATCAGCAAAGCATCACCCAGCGGAAAGGCAGGGGAGAACTCATTCGTGTTTCCTTGATTGGCTATACGAATGTTGGTAAATCGACCTTGATGAATGTGTTGAGTAAGAGTGAGGTTTTTGTAGAGAATAAATTATTTGCCACCCTGGACACGACCGTGCGAAAGATTGTCTTTGGTACCATGCCCTTTTTACTGAGTGATACCGTGGGATTTATTCGTAAACTACCTCACCATTTGGTGGAGAGTTTTAAATCCACGCTGGATGAAGTACACGAAGCTGATATATTATTGCATGTAGTCGATATCTCGCATCCACAATATGAGGATCACATCAGTGCGGTAAACCAGACCCTGCTGGAGATCAAAGTAGAGCAGAAGCCCACGATCATGGTGCTCAATAAAATAGATCAGTACCGCAAATTCAACTTTGATGCCTTCCTGGAAGATGATATCAAGGGGCAGATTGAAGAAGAGATCCAGGATAGATTAAGAAACGAGTTCAGCGTCGAAACCATCTTAATCTCCGCAGTGACCGGCGAAAACATTGACAAATTGCGTGAAATGCTCACGGTCAGTATCAATGATGCCTACGAACTGCGGTATCCCTATCGTCCAAAAGAGTGGTAAAGTAAATAGCATGAAACATTCCTATACACCTGACGGGGTGTTGCTGCAGAAATATGCAGATCTCCTTTTACATTATTGCCTTCAGATCAAGGAAGGACAGCGGTTGTTTGTCTCCAGTACATTTCTGGCAGAGCCTTTATTATTGGAGATTCATCGTGAAGCTACGAAGTCCGGCGTGGCTGTAGAGTACGACCTGAGTTTTCGCGACAAAGCATTTGTATATTGGCTCGAAGCAAAGGGACCGGTGCTTGACATGGAGTCGGCTTTTCATCTATATGCCATGGAGCATTTTGATGCCTACCTTGCGATCCGCGCGCCATACGACCTTCATGAGGATCTGCCTGCAACGCCTGAACAAAAGAAAAGGAGAGCAGCAGCAGGTGCAAAGGCCAATCAGTTTTATTTTTCCAGAACTGCGGATAAGACTTTGGTACGTAGCCTCTGTCAATATCCTACAGAGGCATCAGCGGCTGCAGCCGGTATGACGCTTGAAGAGTATGCTCAGTTTGTATTTGCAGCATGTCGTCTCGATGAAGATGATCCTGTTGCTGCTTGGCTGGAGGTGAGGAAAACACAACAACGCTATGTTGACTTTCTAAATACCTGCGATCAGATCACGTACAAAAATGAAAAAACAGATATCCGATTTTCGGTCAAAGACCGTATCTGGATCAATAGCGATGGACGTGCTAACATGCCGTCAGGAGAAGTCTTTACCGGGCCTATAGAAGATAGTGTAGAAGGTGTAGTTCATTTTGATTTTCCATCTGTTTACAGTGGGCATGATGTGCGTGGTATCACGCTCACAGTTGAAAAAGGTCAGGTGGTGAAATGGGAAGCAGAGGAGGGGCAGCAAGTGCTTGATCAGGTATTTGCCATAGATGGTTCACGTTATTTTGGCGAGGTAGCGATTGGTACTAATTACCGGATACAACGTGCAACACGAAATATTCTCTTCGATGAAAAAATCGGGGGCAGCATCCATATGGCTGTCGGTCAATCTTATCTGCAAACCGGTGGAAAGAATCAATCCTCAGTGCATTGGGACATGATTTCCAATATGAAGAATGGAGGAGAGATCTATGCGGATGGGAAATTGATCTACAGGGATGGAAGGTTCCTTGAATAGCGGATACCAAATTTTGAAAATCAAAGCATTAAGGCATTGTAGCCATAAGCCAATAAATCGCTTTTAATTTTAGGGTTTTTTTATAATAAGCTATCCCTATAGCCAGGTTATTAGTCCCCAGTTGTTTTCTGATAACTCCGAAAAGAGATTACTATTTGGTTGTAACCTCCATTTAATATATTTTCTAAACATTAAGGTGTTGTTGCGTATATAAACACCTGCTGCAGATTATTTTTATACCTGTCAGGGTTTTATGTACAGGATATACATGTAATTAAGATCATTGGTATAGATGATGAAGATCATAACCTTCCATATGGGGTGCGTTTACATTTGTTAGTGAATAGTATTAATTATTTATTAACAATTAAATTATAAATCAATGAACTTGCACCTAAATCAAATGAAAACGGTCCTGTTTATCATGGTCTTTGCCGGAATGGCATCTCTTTATTTCGCGAGTTGTACCAATGATGATACTGTAATCGATACACCTACAATCAGTGGCCAAAACCTGGAATCTATTCCCGTTACGACACCTCCAGTGATCGATGGCACTATTGATGCTATATGGGCGGATGCACCTAAGCTGGAATTCAGCACGGTGGTACCGGAAGTTACCGGTGATATTTTCAGGGGGTATACAGGAAATATTATCCCATCCGTAACCCTGCGCTCCGCATATGATGAATCAAATATTTATTTCCTTGCCGAATGGGCGGACCCAACACAGTCACTTGCGCGTCAGCCATGGTATTTCAACCCTACATCAAAGCTTTGGGTACAGGAAAAGGGTACTTATGATTTTGATGCTGCAACAAATGGTGGAAGCACAAGGGTTCCGTTCTATGAGGATAAAGTAGCAATGCTGTGGAATATTAATAATTCCGTCAGTGGTTGGAACAGCGGAACATGCTATAAGTCATGTCATACCGGGCTGCCAGCAGCTGATGGATCAAGCCGCCACTATACCAATTATCCTACTGAGAAAATTGACATGTGGCATTGGAAGTCAGTGCGGGGTGGTGTAAACGCGGGATACCAGATTCACGACCAGTTTCAGGATAATACCTATCCGAATGGGAGAAAAGGGGATGTTGGTGGTACTGATGTGTATTATAGCAATACACAAAAACTCAACAATGGAACAGCAGACATCAATGTGCCCAAGTATGTTATTCCTAATCCTGGGGCAAATTATTACTGGATCCTTGAATCTCAATTTGCAGCCGGTGGTGTTGCTAAATTAGTTACAGCCGTTGATGCAAATGGTGTTCTTACCTTGAGTGATGGGACAACAATTGATCCTAACACGGATGTCGAATTTCAGAGAAAGGGTGCTGGATTAGGTACAAAGGCAGTTGCCGGGGTCGTTCTTAAAGACGGAGGATATGGTGGCTCACAAGGTGATATTAGCTGCAGGTCTAACTATACCGGCACTGGATGGGTACTCGAAATCTCCAGGGCGTTAACAACGGCGGATAATACCTATGATATTGATTTTGCTTCCCTCAGCGATCAGTATTTTGGATTTGCCGTATTTGAAAATGCGCAGATAGCACATTCCATTAAGTCTAACCTGCTCTTAAAATTCAAGAAGTAAATACATCGTCAGCTCTGTCACAGGCAGAGCTGACAATCTGTTTTGAAGAATCTGTATTTACTAATCTCTTAATTATGTATGTGATGAAAAAATCACGATTTCAAATGCTCACGGTCATGCTCGCGTTTACCCTCTTTGCAGGTTGGGGATGTTACAACGATGCTGTAATCTATCCGGCTGGGGACTTTAAGGGAGAAGTGAGTTTTACCGGTGATGTCATTCCCATTTTCAATGCGGACTGCAACACTTCCGGGTGCCATAACCCAGGAGGCATTAAACCGGATCTATCCCCGGCCAATGCATATATTTCCTTAACCACTGTTGGTTACATTAACACGGGGGCGCCGGAGGAAAGTGAGTTATACCGCTGGATGAAAGGGCTTGAGGCGGTACCTATGCCGCCCTCAGGTTCAGATGCGCTTAATACATCTATCGTGCTTGCCTGGATACAACAAGGGGCACTTGAAAACTAATAACCAAGATAAATATGTATATCATGAAAATTAATATAAAATCACTTCACTATTTGCTTGCTGTTGTTCTGATGTGTGTCGGGATTCTTGTTCCTGCCATCGCGCAAGATGATATGGCAAGTGATACGATGGGCGGTAAAGATTTACGGCCTGTAAAAAACACGTTTCTGGGAAACTGGCTGATTGACAACCAGACGGTCATGGTGCCTGTCAAAGGATCCTTTGACTTTGCCATCCAGCACCGGTTTGGAACGGTTGAGAATGGATATGAGGATTTCTGGGGTCTGTATGCCCCATCTAATATTCGTTTGGGTTTCGGTTATACCCCGGTCGAGAAACTGATGGTCGGATTTGGTTTTACCAAATATCACAATACCTGGGATTTTGATGTTAAATATGCTTTGGTAAAGCAAGCGCGTAAAGGTGGATGGCCTATCAGCCTGACGTATTATGGCAACGTGGCTATTGATACGCGTAAGGTGGAAAATTTTGCCAATAGCTCTGACCGATATTCCTATTTCAATCAGTTGATCATCGCCAGAAAGGTCACTGAGGATTTCTCTGTGCAGGTTTCCCCAAGCCTCTCACATTTTAACGCCGTAGAAGGCTACTATGATGAGAACGATGAAATACAGGGAACTATGGAGAACAATCATTTTGCTATTGCAGTGGCTGGCCGGTATAAAGTAAGCAATACTATATCCATTATTGCTAACTATGATCAACCAATTACACAACATTACACCAACAATCCAAATCCTAATATTTCTTTTGGTTTGGAATTGGGTACGAGTTCTCATACCTTCCAGATCTTTGCGGGAAACTATTACAACATAGTACCACAGGCTAACAATATGTTCAATTCTAACAACTTTGAGGATGGAGAATTCCTCATTGGATTTAATATTACACGCATCTGGAATTAGGTGTGTAGTCTACGAGGTGCATAAAAGAAGGGTCAGTTTGCACAGTACGCGCAGACGACAAAGCACCCTGGAGAATTCAAGTGTAGCAATATTTCAAGGTTTTATTTCAAGAAGGCAGTTTTCTCATAAACTGCCTTCTTTTCGTTTAAGCAGTCTGAGTTTCAGGTAACTGATGGTAAAAAAGTGATCGGATAGCCTGTAATGTAGATGTAAATTGTATTTTTCCCGGATTGTTCGGTACTGGCAAGGAGTTTGCTTACGACTGGACATAACATCAAATCATATGACAAACCAGACCGCAGCAAAAGAGGTCAATATTGACCTCGAAATAGCCCAGAGTGCCCCTATTCGGCATATAAAGACCATTGCAGATAAACTAGGCATTCCCGAAGATGACCTGGAATACTATGGAAAATATAAAGCCAAGCTTCCGCTCACACTCATTGATGAAGAGAAAATTGAGAGGAGCAATCTGATCCTTGTGACAGCGATCAGCCCGACACCTGCGGGTGAAGGAAAGACTACCGTTTCGATCGGTTTGTGTGATGGTTTAAATAAGTTAGGTAAGAAAGCCGGTGTGGCGCTGCGAGAGCCTTCTCTCGGGCCTGTATTTGGGATCAAGGGCGGAGCAGCCGGCGGTGGTTATTCGCAAGTCATACCGATGGTGGATATCAACCTGCATTTTACCGGTGACTTTTCAGCTATAGAAAAGGCAAATAATCTGCTGTCCGCATTGATTGATAACAGACTGCAATACAAAACTAAAGAACTCGATATCGATCCACGTACGATCGTCTGGAAGCGGGTGATGGATATGAATGACCGGGCGCTGCGTCATATCATTATTGGCATCGGCGGCTCTGCTAACGGAATCATGAGGGAAGATGGCTTCAATATCACCGCTGCCTCAGAGGTGATGGCCATCATTTGTCTCTCCAAAAATTTTGAGGACTTAAAAAATAGATTGGGGAGCATATTTATCGGGTACACGAATGACAAGAAACCAGTCTACGCCCGCGAATTAAATGCTCAGGGACCGATGGCGATGTTGCTAAAGGATGCTATCAAGCCCAATCTCGTACAAACGCTTGAAGGTAATCCGGCGATCATACACGGAGGACCATTTGCCAATATAGCACAGGGCACCAATTCGATCATTGCGACCAAGACGGCCATGTCCCTTTGTGATTATGTAGTGACCGAAGCAGGATTTGGCGCCGATCTTGGTGCAGAAAAATTCCTTGATTTGAAATGTCCTGTTGCAGGTCTCAAGCCAAAGGCCATTGTATTGGTCGCTACGATACGTGCACTACGCCATCATGGTGGGGCTAAAAAAGAAGAGTACAATACACCTGATCTGACGAGGGTGAAGAAAGGATTTGAGAATCTTGAAAAGCATATTGAAAACTGCAAAAAATTTGGCCTCACCCCGGTCGTGGCGATTAACAGTTTCATTTCAGACAGCGATGAAGAAGTGGCCTACGTAAAGGAAAGATGTCAGACATTGGGCACAAAGGCTCTGCTATCCAAAGGCTGGGCTAAAGGTGGTGAAGGCACAAAAGAACTTGCTCAGGCAGTTGTGGACATGATAGCCTCCGGTGTCAATCAATATCATCCATTATATGACTGGAGCTTGACCATCGAAGAAAAAATCAATAGGGTGGCAACAGAAATCTATGGTGCTTCCGAGGTAGAATATTCGCCCAAGGCAAAGTCGCAGTTACGGGAATATGCAAAACTGGGATTTGATAAATTTCCAATCTGTGTTGCCAAAACACAAAAATCCTTTTCAGATGACGAAAGGAAAGTTGGCAGGCCGACCAACTTCAGCATCACTGTCAGGGAGTTTGAAGTGGCCGCGGGTGCTGGTTTTGTCATCCCTATCATGGGTGAAATGATGCGCATGCCGGGATTACCTTCTGTGCCTGCTGCGGAAGGGATGGATATCGATAATGATGGGAATATAACTGGACTCTCTTAATGAAAGACTAAGGCTAAGGTAAGGTTCAAATGTAGAGACGCGATTTTTTGCATCTCTATTTTTTGCATCTCTGCATATTGCGTCTTTGCATAGTTCCCTTTTACCTAATACCAAATTGTCCATTGCCCCCTCCTTTGATTCAATCTGTTCCGTTTTAGATCATCTATACGACTGATCCATGTCATTTCAAAGCGTTGCGAATTCCCGCAGATTTGGGACATCAAACATGTTTTATTTAACCTTCTAAAATTTAAACGCCATGTCACTCATTAAATGGAATGAACCGGCAAAACTGATGGGGAAAAGGAACTGGGTTGAAAACTTCTTTACAGAGACTGAGGATTTTCTCAAAAACTGGAATTGGGATATGAACAATGATGTCCCTGCTGTAAATGTCAAAGATGAAAAAGATTTTTTCATCATTGAGGTAGCGGCTCCGGGTATGAAGAGGGAAGATTTCAAGGTTGAGGTAGATCGAGGAGTCCTGATGATCAGTGCTACTGCAGAGGAAAAGAAAGAAGAAAAAACTGAAAATTTCAAACGTTTGGAATTCAGCTATCGCAATTTCAAAAGATCATTCTGGCTACCGGAAAATATAATGGCAGATCAAATTGCTGCGCATTATGAAAACGGGATTCTGGAAATGAAAGTGCCCAAAATGGCAAAGATTCCTGAAAAGGTGAAGACGATAAAAGTGGTGTGATTTCAAATGCCGGGGTTCGGTGACGGGCCCCGGTTTTTTAATTTAGGGACATACCGTAATTTTACAGAAAAACGACATGGATTCCAGTAAACCAGTTTCAACGATTATGACCCGCACCGTCGTCATTATTAAACCTAATGATCCTATTGATCTGGTGCATCAACTTTTTGAAAAGAACAGTTTTCATCATATCCCTGTTGTCGACCATAACAAGCTGGTAGGGATTGTTTCCAAGACCGATTATCTCAAGATCCGGCATATGCTGGCGACCACGTGGTCAGGTGAAACGATATGCCAGGACATGTACAAGGATTTGGTAGTGGAAGATATCATGACCCACGAGCCATTGATCATCGAGCCTGCTGATACGATTGGCTTGGCTGCGGATATCTTCAGGGCAAATGCTTTACACGCACTTCCTGTCGTAGAGGATGGAGAATTGGTGGGAATCGTTACCACACATGATTT
The DNA here is from genome assembly GCA_034439675.1 of Saprospiraceae bacterium. GTDB lineage: Bacteria > Bacteroidota > Bacteroidia > Chitinophagales > Saprospiraceae > Opimibacter. The sequence continues at coordinate 19,771 of JAWXAW010000100.1, forward strand.
GTTAAACTACGCATATCAGGAATCCTTTTAATCCTGTATGTTGTTGTATAGTCTCACTTTCAAATGGATCGCAAATGGATAAGAGGATTGAAGTAAAGCACATTATGACCATTGATCTCATCACGGCAGATCCGGATGAGACCATTGATGCCGTAAGACACAAATTGATAGCCAACCATATCCAGCATATTCCGGTGGTAGAGGGTAAAAAAATCCTGGGCATCATCAGCAAGGGGGATATTCACCGGATGGAACATCACTTTACCTTGTTCCATTCCGAGAAAGCACTAGAGAGCAATCGGCAGATTTTCTCCACCATTCTGGCCGCTGAAATTATGACAAAGTCACTTGTCAAATTAAAGGATACGGATTCCGCTACGATTGCAGTGGACCTGTTTAAGGAAAATATGTTTCATGCCCTGCCCGTTGTCAATGATCTTGACCAATTAGTTGGTATGATTACGCCATTGGACCTGCTCAGGTATGCTTTTGATGAAGTGAAAACAATTCAGCGTTGAAAATGCATCCTCATGAAAATCTTACTGCCTACAGATTTCTCGAACGCCGCTGAAAATGCGTACGTATACGCATTGAAACTAGCGGAACAACTTGAAGCCAACATAACTGTCATGCATGTATATGAGGTTCTTCAGGTTCACAGCTGGGTGGAGGAGTCAACAAATATGGACAGTGTCAATGATAAAATAACGATCGGTGAATTCGAACGCTTCAGAAAGGAGATCGAGGCATTTAAACGGATAGCTACTGAAAACAGACTGGAGCACATTGACGTCAATTATTCCCTTAACGAGTCGGATTTTGTGGTGGAAGCGATTCTCGACGAAGCAAAAGGATCGAATGCCGATATCATCGTTATAGGCACCACCGGTGCCAGGGGTCTAAAGGAGATTTTTTTTGGCAGTGTGGCAGCAAAGGTCATTGAAAAAGCTACCTGTCCGGTATTCATGGTGCCGGATACAGCCAATTATAAGGGGATTCTGAAGATAGGTTTGACCCTTGAATATAAAACAGAGGAGATGGACCTTATCGAGAAATCACTAGCCATCACCCGCAGACTAAAAGGCCATCTTTATTGCCTGCACATTGATGTGTATGATCCTGAAAAAACGAAAGTAAAGTTGCTGGAATATAAGGAGGCATTTAAGCATCAAACCGATATCACTTTTCATGTTCACTATGATCTGGATGTAGAAAAGGGGATTCTCGAGTTTATGAAATTCAATCAGATTGATATCGTGATCATGCGCGTACAACAGCAACGAATGCTGAAAGAGTTGTTTTCATACAGCATCGCCAGACGTATTGCTTATCATACAGATATTCCACTCTTAGCTTTGCATTAGGGGTTAGTATCGCAAATCAGCTAGTTTCTGTACGGCGTGAATGATGATATCAGAACCCTGAATGGAGACAAGACCTTCCTCTTTAAATTCAGAAAGACATCGTATGATCGTTTCTTTAGCTGTTCCGGCCATGCTTGCCAGGTCCTCACGGGCTACTGGTATGACGGCTGAATCATTTTCCGAATAAAAGGCATACAGGTCAACTAATGTTGCTGCAAGCTTCATGCGGACGGAACCAAATGCCTGGAGCAACAATTTCTCATCTGCTTGTACCTGATAGGACGCCATCTGCTGAAGAAAATAATAGGCGGCAGAAGGATCATGGAGTACATACGAAATAAACTCTTCTTTTTTGACCGGTATCACTTCCAGATCTTCAAATGCTTTGACAGTCTCCTGATATTTTGTTCCGGCAAATGCTGATGCAACACCGATAATGGCTGGATACTGGTATAGCCTGGTCACCACTTCTTTAGCATAGTTATCAATCTTCGTGGCGATGGCCCTGCCTGATTTTATCACAAATACATAACGGCAGGTCTGACCTTCCGCAAAGAGCAAGTCTTTTTTCCGAATAAGGCGGGGTTCTCCATCCATGAGGGATTCAGGGAGAGAGCGTATGATCTGATCTCCCGTCAATAAATTGATAATAGATGGAGAAGCACTGGCACCTGAAGCATTGTTTTTATGCTTCTTCAGTCGCATTTCAATAGTGTCCAGGAGTTCAACATCATCAAATGGTTTGGTGATGTAGTCATCGGCCCCGAGGGTCATACCTCTCCGCACATCAGTCAGTTCGGTTTTTGCAGTCAGGAAAATAAAGGGGATGTCTGCCAGCATTTCATTTTTGGAAAGAATTCGCAACACCGCATATCCGTCCATTTCGGGCATCATGATGTCACAAAGGATAAGGTCTGGGATAAAAGTCATGGCAGCTTCCACGCCGAGTTTTCCATTCATGGCCGTAAGGGTCTCGTATCCCGACAAGGTTAGCAATTCACTCAGGTTTTCCCTGACATCGTGATTATCTTCAATGATCAGGATTTTAATTTTCATAACTGATAGGTAAAGTGATGATAAAAGTGGTGCCTTTTCCGAGTTCGCTTTCAAAGGATAATGTGCCTTTCAAAGTGTGAAGATAAGATAAGACTATATTCAAACCGAGTCCTGTTCCCGGCACATTGACCACATTGGAGGCTCTGAAAAACCTCGAGCCGATGTGTTTTTGATCCTCCAGAGGTATCCCCATGCCTTGATCAGCGATCTCAATCCTGAAGAACTCGTCATCGAGGGCAATGCGGCAGGTTATTTTTTTCCCTTCATCCGAATACTTAACAGCGTTGGAAACCAGATTGTAAAGGATATTTCGAAGGATATTTTTATCTGACTTCATCTCCAGATCATCGAATTCGTGCTCACAATTAAGTTGCTGATCTTTCTTTAAGAGACTTTCAGCTTCGGCCTTTAGCTCCTCCAGCAGGGATAAGAGGGAGAACCTTGATATGACCGGCACAAACTGGCCTTCTTCCAGACGGGTGATAGACAGAAAGTCCATCAGGATATTATTGAGATGGGTTACACTTGATTTTATTCTGTCTACATGCCTGCTCCGGTCAGCTACCTGATCAGTAGTCACATACTTTGAGATTAGGGCTGCCGATGAAAGGATACTGCTCAGCGGGGTCTTAAACTCATGGGATGCCATGGAGACAAACCTTGATTTAAGCAGGTTGAGTTCTTTTTCTTTTTCGAGCGATTTTCGCAGTTCATCCCTGGTCGCCAGTAAAGCCAGTTCATATGATTTATGTTTCTCTATCGACTGATTAAGTTGCTGGTTGGTGTCCAGCAGAAGATTCACAGCCTCCTGCAATTCTAAAGTCCGCTCATTGACCATTTCTTCAAGTTCATGATTGAGCTTGATGATCTCCAACTGGACGGCTTTCATTGTCGTGAGGTCCTGGATGATTCCGGTAAAGTAGTGTTCCTCACCGATGATGATCTCACTCACAGCCAACCTTGCTGGGAAAAGGGTGCCGTCTTTTCGCCGCCCTTCAATCTCCCTGCCAATACCGATTATTTTTTTAATCCCGGTGTCGAGGTAATTGTGAATGTATCCGTCATGAGACTGACGGTGAGGAGAAGGCATCAGGATGGAAACGTTCCTGCCTAATAATTCTTCAGGGGCATACCCGAAGAGCTTTGTGACGGCCGAATTGACCATGAGCACATTGCCTGACGTGTCGATGAGCAGGATACCATCAATGGCTGTTTCCACAATCGATTGAAGGACATCATTGGGATTGATGACGGGGAACTGGAACGACAAAGACATGGGACTAAGATATCACAAGTATCGTCGGCGGCATATGCTGACCAGTATCAATTTCATTAGTGACCCGTGTCATTTTACCTGCTGTTGATAGCAAATACCTTTATGTAAGTGTTAGACTACTTTAGATACACAGTATAATAAGTTCAAAAGAGCAGCCATCCAACAGCTCGGTTCCAGTGCTGATATCATATTATAGAAAAAACACTTGTATAATAAATTAATAATCATATTCATAGATATCCCCATTTGTTAAAATGGACATCCTTTAATACCAAAATCAACAAACCAAATGGATTTTACCTCACCTGTTTCAAAGTTTATGACAAGAAAGTTGGTTACCGTAGTGCCGGGAGACAAGATGTCAGTTGTCAAGGAAATCTTCGATTCGCAACGCATCCATCACATCCCTGTGGTGAGATATACAACCCTGGTAGGCCTGATCAGTAAAACTGATTTTATGCATTTTCTAAGGGGAATTGAATTAACACCCTATGAAAAGCTGGTAGAAAACAGCAGGCTGCACCACTACACAGTCGAAGATATAATGACGACGGGCATTGCAACGCTTGAATCTTCTGAGCGGTTGAATGTGGCGCTGCAGATTTTTGCAGAGAATCTTTTCCATGCTATTCCAATCGTAGACAATGGTGAGTTAGTGGGCATGATTACCACTTTTGATATCATCAGGATGCTGGTGGAAGAAGATAATGCCAGAATCAAAGCAAGTTAGGGTGATTGTAAAACCGTAAAAGCTGACCACCAGAATGAATATTGAATTGTATAGTATCCGGGGATTTACCGGTAGCACATTGAAAAAGAAACTTGAAGAAGTCCTGGCAGTTCATCATTTGCCCTATACAATCATTGAAATAAATCATGTAGATCAGTTTATCAAAGCCGGACTGGCGTCAGTGCCTGCCTTTCGGATCGGACAGAAAGTGATCCAGCATCCTCATGACGGAGACGTTGATGAGACTGTAGCTCATGTGATGGATTATATCCTGAGTGAGCATATCAATTCCATTTTAGTCTCGGTTGATTTTTCAGACGAAAGCAGACTTGCTATAGCCTATGCAGGGATGATGGCGCATTATTTGGGCTATAGCCTGACCTTGGCTCATGTGCACCAGACCCTGTATGACCCTATCTCGGCCGGTGCGCTGGATGTTCAGTTCCTGCAGGATGCCAATAAAGGACTGCTGGAATTGGTGGATACCCTGAATGCAGAGCATGCAACCAAAGGTATCAATGTGCATGTGAAAGCACATCTGGAAGTGGGTGAAACCATGAGCAGTTTAATTGAGTTGCTGGATCGGGGTCATTTCGAGCTGATGGTCATGGCCACAAGGGCTACAGATAATGCAATACGCCGGTTGTTTGGTACTGTATCCTCTGGTGTCAGTCGGTATAGTAATAAACCGGTTATCGTGGTACCTCCTCAGACGGAAATAAAATTTCCCGGCAAGGTGGTAGTTGGTTTCACAGAGGAATTGATGACAGAGGGTACCCTTGAATATATTTTATCCTTCGGGTCTAATTATAACATGTTCTACGATTTTGTGCATGTGACGGATGATCACCATCAGTTTGAAGTCCTAAAGTCGAGGCTTTATGAAAAACTGGTAATCAATCGTCATCAATTAACCGGATTTAATATCAGGTCCTTTCAACCGGGCGAGATGAAGATTCATGAGGCCCTCTATACATATGCGGTGGAGGCAAGAGCGGCCATGGTGATCCTGATATCGCATCACCGCACGTTTATGGAAAACATAACCCACTCCAGTGTGACTAAAAAAGCATTGCAAAATCCAACTGTACCTTTGATGATTATTCACACCCCGGTGAGCCGGGCTATCAGATTAGCCATCCACTAAGTTGAATAGTTGGCTAGGCTACCTGGTTATGTCAGCCTGAATTTCTTACTTTATGTCCGTGCTGATTTATCTTTAGTGAACGCACATGCATGCTTCTCCGCCATATCTTAACTACTTCAAACCAAAAGACACTTACAAAAGCAATCCCTGCGCATAGACCGATGTCTTTGGGTTCGGGATGGACCAGTTGAAAAAACACAGCGACCGGATCTACATATAACATTGTCGCGAGAATGGCCAGGGTGATCATAATGATCCCAAGTAATAAATCATTCTTGTAACGCAAGGTGGTCACAAATGAAAAGTAAAATGACCGGTTGACCAGCGTCAGGAAGATGTTGGCAAAGATCAGGGTGCTGAATACCATAGTGCGGACCTGTGCTTCATTGCCGCCATGCTGCAGGGTGAACTGATACATAAACAATACCCCCAGTGTGATCATCAGACCCTGAAGTATACTCATGCCCAACTCTCGCCAGTTGAGAAAAGTCTCTGTCATCGGCCTCGGCTGCTGTTGCATGGTATTTTTTTCCATTGGTTCGTTTTCGAAAACGATAGAGCATGTGGGCCCCATGACCAGCTCAAGGAAGATGATATGCACCGGTGTAAAAATATCAGGGTATATCCAACCTAAAAACAGCGGGAGTGAAACGGTGAGGATGATCGGTATATGAATGGAGATGATGTATTGAATCGCCTTTTTCAGGTTGCTGTAGATCCGGCGACCGGTAGCAATGGCATCCACCATTTTCGAGAGATCATCGTTCATGAGAATCAGGGCTGCAGCGCTTTTGGCCATTTCTGTTCCGCGCTGCCCCATGGCTATCCCGATATGTGCTGCCTTTAACGCAGGACCATCATTGACGCCATCCCCTATCATGGCCACCACCTGGTTATCTTTTTTTAATCCATTGATAGCTGCTAACTTGGCTTCAGGGAACATTCGTGTAAAGAGTGAATAATGACGAAGCGCCTTTTGAAAGTCTTCCTCCTTCAGCTTCATCAATGCTTCTCCATCGATAGGCTGATCCGCATTCTTTATACCTGCATTACTTGCAATAGCTTTTGTCGTCAATGGATTGTCACCGGTTATGATTTTGACGTCTATGCCTGCTTCATAAAATTTCTTGAAGACGTTTTCAATTCCCGGTTTTGGTGGATCATAAAAAACGACAAGCCCTATAAACCGGAATGAAAATGAATGCTGATCAGAGGGAAAGTCATCACCTGTATGAGCTGCAGAGGCAACACCAAGTATCCGATATCCCTGAAGCGCCAGTTCATTAATAATAGCTTGAACTTCCTGCAGCTGGCCATCGGGAAGATGACATAGTTTCAGTATAGCTTCGGGGGCTCCTTTAGCTGCAATAATCCTGACACCGGCCTTGTTTTCAAAGATGTGGGTCATCATGGGGGGTACACCTTCCAACGGATATTCATGCACCATTGAAAAGAGCTTCCGTTGATCCTCGGGGATATACTCTTCATACACCTGATGAAGTGTTTTTTCCATCGGGTCGAAAGGCACCGGCTCGCTGGCCCACATGGCTGTTTCGATGACCACAAGCGCTTCCTGGTCATACGGCTTATCACCAGTATACAGCTGAAGATTACTGAATGCATACACGCTCTGCAGGCTCATATTATTTTCAGTAATCGTACCGGTCTTGTCGGCACAAATCACCGTCGCGCTTCCAAGGGTTTCAACTGTTCTGGTTTTTTTGACGATGATGCCTTCCTTCATCAGCCTTCTGGAGCCCAGGGCCATAAAGGTGGTAAAGGCAACCGGAATTTCCTCAGGCAATATAGACATGGCGAGAGTCAGTCCTTTCAACAGGCTGGCCAGCAGATTTTTGCTTTCCATATATTGAACGGCCCACACCAGCAAGAAAACTAGGATGCCGATGAGTGCCATGCCCTTCACGAAAGCTTCTATTTGTTTTTGGAGTGGAGTAGGCTCCTCTTTAATATCGGCAATCGATTTGCCGATCTGACCTACTCGGGTGGAGGTGCCGGTTTTTTCAACTTTAAATACTGCGAGTCCTGAGGATGCAAGTGTTCCGCTGAAAACCCTTGGATCATCACTGGCGGTTGATTTGTATATCGCCTGGGCTTCTCCGGTAAGGGTAGATTCATTGACAGAAAAATCATTGCTATGTACGATGCTACCATCTGCATTGATGGTGGCACCTTCTTCAGCAATGACAAGATCACCCGGAACAATTTCGGAGGTGTGGACGGACTGTGGTATGCCCTGACGGATCACTCTACTTAAAGGTGTGTTGAGTGCTTCGAGCGCTTCTAGTGCCTTGCGGCTGCGATTGTCCTGGTAAAAGGAGATACCTGATACAATGACGATAGCGGCCATCATAAACCACGCTTCTCCATATTGTTCGAGGACGAGGTAGATGACCGAGATAATGATAAGGAGTAGCAACATGGGTTCACGGACGATCTCCAGGAGCATTCTCCACCAAGTGCTCTCTACACGTTGTTGCTGCAGATTAGACCCATACTTTTGACGGGATTCCAGCACCTCAACATCGGTCAGTCCAGTTAGGGTAGCGGGAAGGTTTAGTTTCTGGGGCATTGTTCGATCTGATAAATGTTAAATGGTAAATTGAAATCAGTAGTCAGTAGTCGGTAGTCAGTAATCGGTAATCAGTAGTCGGTAGTCAGTAATCGGTAAATGTTTAATGGTTAAATG
>JAWXAW010000101.1:0-8892 GCA_034439675.1 Saprospiraceae bacterium
CAACCTCAGGCAACGATCCTTACATTGCCTGAGTCTTACAAATAACTAAGTGACATTATGAAACGGGTGTTTCCAGTCTTCCTTATTACCCTCGGCCTGTCCATGGCACTATCCTGTTCTACTGAACTAGTCGTCGTGGATGGCAACACACCCTACTCTACCTTCAATATCTCCGATATCAAGATCGAGAACTATGTCAATAGGCTCTATATCGATATCATCGGCCGAGAACCCCTGGATGATGAGCTCGCTGCCGAAGTCGAACGGTTGAAGGCAGGAGATTTGAAACGGGAGACCCGCGACAGTATCATCTATAGGTTGATGTCCGATACAACTTATCGTGAAAATGAATTTTCCTATAAAGCCGCTTTCGTCCAGAACCTTTACAACCTTGCAAAGGTGAGATGCCTGGAAGGTGTCGCCGACAGTGAGATCGAATCAAAGATCAGCATCCTGACTTTTGGTGCGCTACAGGATTCCCTTGAAGGCAACTGGGATGCCTACTATCAGAAACAGTATGAAATCCTGAGAAACCAGGCAACACTTGATAGCCGTCAGGCCTTTTACGATGGACTGACCCCCTATCATCAGATGTATAGCGTTATGATCGATAACGCGATCTACGATGCGATCAATATGAACACCTTCAATTATGTCCGATCGACTTTCGATCAACTGCTATGGCGACTGCCGACCTCGCAGGAGTTTGATAACGGATTTGCCATGATTGAATTCAACCAAACCTCAGAACTCTTTGGCTTTTCGGGATCGGATAAAAACGATTATATCCGCATCCTGACCGAAACCAATGAAATGTACGAAGGCATGTTGATCTGGTGCTACCAGGTCTATCTCAGCAGGCCGCCCGCAGCAGGTGAAGTCGTGACACTCCTTCCAACGTATATACAGCAGAAAGACATCAATTGGGTCATCGCACAAATATTGGTAACTGATGAATATGCAAATTTCAGGTAATCCCATACACCGTATGTTCGTTGCGCTCTGCATCTGCTGCATGATCTTCTTCAGTTCATGCCAGGATGAATATTACGTATACGGCATAGAAGATGTAGAGATCACGCCGGTCAACTCCGAAAAGGATAAACCAAAAACACACACGCAATACATTTCCATTTTGTATGCCAATATGTTTCAAAAAGCGATTGGCCCCAACCAGATGCTCCAGGCCTTGAATGCCATTGAATCTATCGGCGACAAGCAAGTGGCGTATGATATGTTGGTGAGTAAATACATGAATGATCCGGAAGTAAAAATTCCATCGGTCGAATCGATGCGTGCTGATCCCGAGACCTTTGTGCGGGAGACCTATACAAGATTTCTCGTCAGACAACCCACCGAAGCAGAGTTGCAATGGATGATCAACTATATCGACAGCCGGCCATCCTTGACTCCGGAGCTGGTTTTCTTTTCCTTCGCTACGTCCAACGAACACGCTCATTACTAAACCTGCAAGCTCATGAAAAGAAGAAAATTTATCACCACCTCATCGCTTGCTACTGCAGGGGCCTTTACCATGCCCTATATTTTACCTTCAGGATTGTTAGGCGCTACGACCAAACCACCGCTATCTGAATATGTCGTCTTTGTCTTGTTTGCCGGCGGCGTGCGCCAGCAGGAATCAGTGTTGCAGCGCTACCTCGCCGAAGGACAGAATGAAAATGTAGAGGGTAATATCATGTACAACATGCTCACAGGCGCTCCACCTAATGATAAAATCGCCTACGGACTTGATGATACTGTCAATAACATCATTGGCGGTATTCCAATAGACCCGATCCTTCAGACCCCACTCGATCAGATCGGTACTTTATTTCCGGAAGTACGTTTTTCCAAAGGAGGCGCCGGACACTTCAATGGGCTGAGTACCGGTGTGTCGGGCAACTACTACACTACCCAGGGGCTTAGGATGCGCCCACAATCCCCTACTATATTTGAATACCTGCGCCGTCATGCCGGATTCAAAGCGACCGATACCTGGTATGTCGGCGTGAGCATCGGCGGTTCCCGTCCTTTACTCAACTATTCTGCTCATGAAGCGTACGGCAGACGCTATGGAGGAAATTTTATTGCCCCGACGGTGACTTTCGGAGAGCCCGGCATGGCCAACTTTCAGAACTTTAAAAATTATCATCCCGACACTGAATGGGACAAGATCCTGGAGATGCGTGAATTTCTGAACCAGAATTTTCAACAACAAGGGCTTGAAATAGCTCATCTCTACAATGAAACGGAAGAAGAAATATTGATCAAGGATTTTGTCAGAAACACCTTTGAAAAGGTTAATACAGGCAGCGTCATACTGCCTCCTGTCAATGACAATGGCGACCTGAAGACGATAGGTTATGCCGTGGAAGTTCTTAACTGGTTTAAACCGAAACTTACGGTAGTGGATATGACCAATATCGATGTATGTCATGGTGATTATACGTCCTATCTGAAAAATCTGCACCGCGCTGACCACGGAATAGGATTCCTGTGGCGTGAAATACAACGCATCCCCGAAATGGCAGGAAAGACAACGCTGATCGTGATGCCGGAGCATGGGCGTGACCTGGAGCACAATCCGATCAAGGATGATAATGACTGGTACTCCTATGATCACTCAGGCAATAATGAAAATACCCGTCGCATCTTTACGATGATGGCCGGTCCGGGTATTGATGGCAACCTTCGCGTAGGTGGCGTAAATAATCCGATAGGTGATGCCTCCGATATCGTGCCGACCATTGCTGACTTGTTTGGCATAAAAGATATTGTAGCCAACCAGGGCTTGTTGGATCCATCAGCGCGTTCACTCTTTGACAGAATATGATGATGCGCAATGGAATAATAGCTTTGATAGCACTCCTATCACTCGTGTGGGTCGCCTGCAATAAAGAAGATGTACCTGTCAATCCTTTTGACGGACAGGTTGTCAACCAGGATACGGTGAGCCTTACGATTATCAATCCTGAACCCAACTCCATCGCGGGGATTTATCAGAATATACTGAAACCAACCTGCGCTAACTCAGGCTGTCACGATGGCACCTTCGAACCGGATTACAGGACGCTAAACAGTGCATACAATACACTCGTATATCAGGTGCCGATCAAAAATGATGGCAACTACAGCTTCCGCGTAGAACCATACAATGCACAGGGCTCTGTGCTGATGGCGCGACTCAGGAATCTGATTACGCCATCCATGCCTATTCAGATCGAACCGAACTCGGACTGGCCACAGAAGAAAGATCAGTACATCAACAACATACAGACCTGGATCAATAACGGAGCGCCTGATATCATGGGCAATGTACGGCAGATCACCCATCCAGCGCCGGAGTTGATTGGTGCGGGAGCGGCAGAGGCAGATCAATGGATGAGCCGTAGTGGGGAGACAGGTCCGCTGGTGATGCCGGGATCCGCTACGAATATTCGCCTCTACTTTGCCTTCAGGCATGATGAGTTGATGCCTGATCAGTTACAATACAACCGCATATCGTTTTCCGACAATGCGAATGCATTTGGTGGAGCAACACAAAACGTACTGCAATTACTTCCAACGCCGCGGATGGAGCGTGGATTTTATGGAAATGTGGTAGCGTACACACATTATATTGACATTGATCCAGCGGCTGAGTTTGATGCCGGGCAGGAACAATGGTATTTCAGAGTATATGTGCAAGATCAACAAAATCCTGTAACAGAAATTCCTACAGACAATGGTATTTATTACATCAAGAGTTATATGTCGTTTCGCTGGGCTGAATAATCTGCTCATGCTCACAGGCCTCTTGATCATCGCAGGTTGTGGCAAAGAAGACGACATCACGTATTCCAATACACCAGTGATCGAGCTGATCAATATCTCACAGGATACGATCAGGCAATATGAAGACGTGTTGATCATTCGTATTGCTTATAAAGACGGAGATGGTGATGTTGGCTTTGAAGATCCTGAGGAATATGCATTATATGTAAGAGATATCCGGCTCGAAGCATTTGATGGGTTTTATGTTGGACCTCTGGCGCCGCCGGATGCCAATGTGCCCATACAAGGGGAACTCACTATAGCGTTTCCGAGTTTGTTTCTCTTTGGTAACGGAGCTGTGGAGCAAACGCGATTTGAGATCAAAATGATTGACCGCGCAGGTCATGAGAGCAATGTGCTTGAAACAGAATTTGTCGCCATCACCAGAGAATAAATGCCAGTTAACTTCTCCTATAAACGAATACGGTCCCTAAGGAAACTCACCCTGTGTGGTTTGTTCATGGCATCTCTTGTCTATGCTTCCCTAAGCATCGCGCAACCAACCTACACCATGCAAAGTGCTGTCGTCGATGACTGTGAAGGCAATCTGACCGACAGCGAAAATGGCCCTGAAATGGGACAGTATGATCATAATGAAGATTATACATTTACTGTGTGTGTTGATGGCGCTACGGAGATCATCATTGCTTTCAATTTTTTCTCCAGTGAAGAAACCTATGATGTGCTGTCTGTCTATGACGGCCCTAACACCGGATCGCCATTGCTTGCGATGCTCACCGGAATTATCCAACCACCACCAGTCCTGGTAGCGACGAGTGGTTGCGTTACGTTTCACTTTACGAGTGATGACAACATCGTTGCTGCCGGATGGGATTTGGACTGGTCAGTGGAGATCACAGATCCAGTACCCCCTTTATTGCAACTCATGAGTGTTTTGGATTGTCCAATGTCATCTATCACCTTTCAGTTTGATACGCCTGTTGATTGTGATCAGATGACGGCCGGCAATTTCACCATCCTGGGCCCGGGTGGGCCATCCATTGCCCAGATCAACCCGCTTGATTGTGTGTCTGGTGAATTGGGTCAGTTATTTGAAGTTATTTTTTCATCACCCCTTGCCAATCCGGGCACTTACAGGCTGCTTTTTAATGGTGCTATACAGGATGCTTGTGGCGAGTGGCATGATGTAGGGGCGAATATCGTTTTTGAACTAACCAATTGCCCGTTCAATGTGGAGATCCAACTCATCGACGATGCATGTGCAGGCGATTGTGGGACGGTCCATGCGGAGATCATTGGTGATGCAGGTGTGGCCTATAGCTTTATGTGGGGGCATACTCCAGTAAATCAATCGGATGTCAATGTATGCGCGGATGTAGCCATGCTTGTATCGGTGACGGTGACCGATCCGGTGAGTATGGGTACAGCAACAGCGCAGTATATGTATACGCCCAGGGAAAATCCTGTCATTCTCAATCCTATTCAGGATACGGTTTGCTCGAGTATGGGTGACCATTTTTATCAATCAAGCCTCCCGGGAGGGCGCTACTACTCATCTATTATTCCTGAATGGTTGCAGGCAGAGGGCAGGTATCAATTCTGGCGGCATAGCTGGACAGGTCCCATCAACGTCGATATAGTCACGTATATAGCCCCTAACGGATGCGAGGCGTATGATACGGTTGTTGTACTACCGGTAGATCCGGGGAGCATTGAAGCGGCATGTGTCAATAGTCCTGCCTTTGCAGTCAATGGTGGCAATCCTGCCGGCGGCATCTGGCAAGGGCCGCACATTGCAGCTAACGGAATATTTAACCCCGTTGCAACCGGATCCTTTGTGGTCAATTATACAGCTCCCAATGGATGTATCGCCTACAAGCGAATCAATGTATCTGATACGATCATCATGCCGGACGTTGACACTATTTGCAGCTCTCAGGAATTTGATCTGGTGGCCAATCCTTATGGAGGCAACTGGAGCGGTCCAGGTATCGTCAACTCCATCGTCGGCAGGATACGTGGCTGGGTAGTCACGTCCAATCAGACCTACACCTATGTCTATACGCTGAAAGGATGCACCGACACCATGGAGATTTTTGTGCAGGAACTGTGGGCCGGGCCGGATCAGGCTTTGTGTGATGCAGACACATTTCTTATGCTCAGCAGACCGGGTAATTGGAGCGGACCCGGAACATATCTGCCCGCGCTGAATGCTTTTGATGTCAGTGCACTCGGACCGGGGGAATATGATTTTACCATCTCTGCCTTCGGTTGTTCAGATGCTTTTCGTCTGTATATCCTGGCGCCTTATGCTGACCTCGATGAGCCTGTATCCTTTTGCCAGGAAGATGAATGGATCAACCTCTACGATATAGCCGATTACAGTCCTGACTGGGGAACGTTTGCAGGGCCTACCATCGTGGAGAGTAATGATGAGTGGTATTTCAATCCGCTGCTCGCAGGTCCGGGTGTGCATACGGTTGTATTTGAAGCATTAGGTTGCAAGGATAGTTTTGACATCACCGTCGAAGCCTACGCTGTCATACCAGATTATAGTTTTTGTGAACTGAGTCCTGCGCTATTATTGACCGCCAATCCGCCCGGTGGCTCATGGTCTGGTCCGGGATTCCTTGATGGTGTCAGTGGATTGTTTGATCCGCAATTGTTACCTCCCGGATTACATCCTGTTTATTACACAGCTCCTTCGGGATGTCTGTCAACTGATACCATAGAAATCATATTGCGTGAAGAAGTCAGCATCAATGGTGTAGATCAGATCTACTGTTACACGGATACGGTGATCAATGTTATCATAGCGCCGTTGGGTGGAACGTTTTACATCAATGGTGTTCCCTCCTCGCCCCAATTCAATCCTTCAATACTTGGTACGGGAACGCATGAATTGTTTTACACGCGTGGCTCGGGGCCTTGTGCATCTGATGAACGGATATTTTTTAGTGTGACGACCCCTATTTCCGGAACTGTCAGTCCAACTGATTCCATATGCCAGGGAGAGAATGCAGTGATTGCAGCGTCAGCAACTGGCGGAATAGGCAGCTTGCTGGCCAGCTGGGATCAGGGTCTAGGATTTGGCTTCAGTCATATCGTCAATCCTCCAGTGAATACACTTTATACGGTCACCATTAGAGATGGATGTTCCGAACCCTACACCGCCTCCTCCTTTCTGTTTGTGCATCAACCATTTAATATTGAGGTTGTGAACGGCCCGCCGGTTTGCTATGATGACACGAGCTATATAGAAATCGTACTGCCGATTCCCGGCCAATATGCAGTCTTCTGGCAGCTTGATTCGATTGTAGAAAACACCTATCTCGAAGGACAGCCGGGCATCTATCAGGCTGAGGTAGTAGAGCTCTTCAGTGGATGCATGCAAACGTATGATCTTTCCATTCCTGGTCCACCGCCGCTCAGTGCGAACTTTACCATCATTCCGAACAAATCATGTGTGGACATCATTGACAACACCGTGCAGATCATTGATTTGTCCATCGGCTATACAGAGGGTTGGATTGACTTTGGGGATGGTACGGGTCCTATGCCATTTGTGCAGGGAGATGTCATCGCACATGACTATACTGAAATTGGTGAATTTACGATCTCACTTGTGCTGACCAATGAGTTGGGCTGTAGGGATTCGCTCTCCCGCCAGATCTGTGTGGATAATCGAGTGGTGATGTATGTGCCGAATGTATTCTCGCCCAATGGCGATGGACAGAATGATGTGGTCAAGATTGAGGCTTTTGGATTGGGGGATGTGCTATGGACGATCTTTGGTCGTTTTGGTGAAAAAATGTTTGAAGCTAACACACTGGATATGACCTGGGATGGGACGCATCGTGGTCAGCCTTTGGACCCTGGTGTCTTTGTGGTCCATGTGGTCTATACGGACCAAGCTACCGGTGCCTCCGGTGAGCGGATATCGACAGTGACATTGATCAGGTAAATATTGAATTTTCTCAATTTTGTCGGCAGGATTGTTGCAACGTACTTAATGAGGATAAGTGCAGCAATCTGACAGGAAAAGGGTGGATTGTTGAAGTTTTAGGAGGCAAAGGTGCAGGTATAAAGAAGTTATGAGACACTCAGAATGAAAACAAAAGATGCCAAACGTATTACGTAAAGATGGTTATCGTTTTTTCTTTTTCAGCAATGAAGGAAATGAACCACCTCACATTCACGTTGAGTTAGAAGGGGCATATGCAAAATTCTGACTGGATCCCATTACATTATCTTATTCAACTGGCTTCACATCCCGCCAATTGAGTAGAGTCCGTAACTTAGTAGAAGAAAATCAAGAATTACTTAAAGAATCCTGGTATGATCACTTCAACTGAATCGATTCCTAAAGCTGTAGATTTATGGTTTACAGAAGACATGCTTTTTGTCCGATTGGAAGATGGACGTGAAGCTGGAACACCACTTGAATGGTTTCCAAAGCTTAGAAACGCCACAAATGATCAAAGAATGAACTGGAGACTGATTGGAAACGGAGTAGGTATACATTGGGAGGACATTGATGAAGATTTATCTGTTCGGAAACTTATTCAATAGAAAAAAAGCGTCTCATAACATCGGCTGTTCGCAATGGCGGTAACAGCTATAATAATGATATTCAAAAGAGACAGATTTCGTAAGCTTAAAATGATTGACTCCTGGAACGCCACTGCGCACAGCCCAGCTCGTCAGACTGTGCAAAAACCCTCTATTTTGTTGAAAACTTTATATAATTATATTTAATTATATGTGCTGTATTTCGTAATTTGGGTATCATACTCTTGTATCATGAAATACATAGAAGGATTTAATCGAAATCAATCCGTTTTGTTTCCACAATGCCTTGAAGATATTATCCCTTTCGATTCCGAAGTCCGGATGATTGATGGTTTTGTGGATTCCCTACCGATGGCTGAATTGGGATTTTTAGATCACAAACCCCGGGAGGAAGGTCGTCCAATGTATCATCCGCGGGATTTATTCAACTTATATCTCTATGGCTAACTCAATCGCGTTCGGACTTCACGTCTGTTGGAGCGGGAATGTGAACGCAATATCGAATTGATATGGCTTCTTAGAGGATTGCGTCCCTGCTTCCGCACG
>JAWXAW010000102.1:0-15392 GCA_034439675.1 Saprospiraceae bacterium
AATTAAAACTGTCAGGGTCGGAAGGCCGACCCAACAGCTAAGCGTCGGTTGACCGACGTTTGAGTGATTTCAAAGCTGTGCTTTGTATTCGTGGTCACACCGAAAACTATGTTTACCTTGGACTAGCCAACCCTGACCTTCCAAATACACAGGGCCTAAATCAACGAAGTCTTGCCAAGCTGTATTGACATATCGCAAAAACACACCCCCCTCCTCATCCTGCTCTGTCTATTTTCCCATCATCTCCTTTTTTCACAATGCACAAATGGCTCACAACCAGAATGTACCTGCGAAACAGCTCCAGTGTTGTGTACGGTGGATGAACTCGATGGATATGTATTTTCCATGTCTTCCTTTATGCATCCTCAGGATGGGCCCACGCCGATCTGTCCGGGTGCTCCCAGCTCTCAGACAAACAACCCCACCTGGTTTGCATTCACAGCATGGTGTTCCGAGCTGACCCTGCGCGCCAGACCGAGCAATTGTGAGTATGTGCAGTTTGTGGTAGGGCTACAGATCGCTATTTACGAGGATTGTTCCTTCAAAACAGAGGTAGCCTGCGATGTCGATATCCAGGATTGCAATGCAAGTACCAAGGTGCTAATTATGACCGGTTTGAAGATCGGTGGCGTTTATTATTTTATGGTCGATGGATGTTTGGGATCATACTGTACCGTGACCATCGATGTCGTTGGTGTATGTGGCGAAGAAGTCATTGCCCCCTGGACGATGCCGGTGATCGGTGAGATGCATCCTTGTATTGGTGATACAGAAACCTATATAGTCGAAGATCTGGACGGAGCAGGAACCTTTCATTGGTTTCTCGATGGTGTTTTGGTGGGACAGACGCCTATCCCAAGATTTGACAGAACATGGACTGTACCGGGTACGTATGAACTGTGCATCGATGCTTCCAATGATCCTTGTGTCCCATTGACAGATGCTCCTTCACCACTATGTGTTACTATCGTTGTGCATGAATCAGATGCTGGAATGTTGTCAGTATCAGCTTCATCGCTATGCCTGAATGAACTCGTAACATTTTCTTCCACGGGGTTTAGCGCCGGAATCGATAACACCCAGATCATCCTGGTCACGGATGAATCTGGAAATATTGTGAATGTGATCAATGCCCCAGCCGGCGTTTTTACTTCGGGGGTTAGTGGCACCTTTACGATTTATGCATACAATTATAGTACGCCAGAAGGGGCAGTACCTGTCATCGGAATGAATATCGATGAACTGGATTGTGGATCGGAGTGCTGCGACCTGGTCAGCCAGACGATTACTTTTCAAAATATTAGTGCAGAAGTAAGCAATATCGTTTGTCATAACAACGGAACAGACGATGACCCTTTAGATGATACATTCACCTTTGATGTGTTAGTCACCGGACCAACTCCCGGAACAGCATGGCGATCTTCCGATGGAACACTTGACGGCGTGTATGGAACTATCCGGAATTGTGGTCCATATCTCATTATTGGAGGATGGTTGGATTTTGACCTGCATGATTATAACATACCTACCTGTTCTACATCTATTACGGTTATTCCGCCCCCGGTTTGTTCTGTTTGCACGCAGCTTATGGATGCCGGTATCAGCAGTACAATTGATTGCATTCATACGACTGCAACATTGGCCGGGGTAACTTCGGCAACTGGGGTTTACACCTGGACCGGACCAGATTCATTTATTTCGAACTCCTTAACGACTACCGTAAGTGATTCCGGTTGGTATCACCTGACCGTGGAGTTTGCAAACCAATGCACCTTTAGTGATAGTGTATACATCGATATGGATACAACAGCCCCGGTAGCTGATGCAGGTCTGGACCAGATGATCGAGTGCAATCAACTTCAGGTTTTCATTGACGGTTCTTCAAGCAGTGGTCAAAATCTACAATATAAATGGACGGATGTAAGTGGAGCTGTATTGTCTAGCCTGCCAGGTTTATTGGTCAGTACCGATGACCTCTATATATTGCAGGTCACCAATGCTATCAATGGTTGTCATGATTCCGATAGTGTCGAGGTAATGCTCAATGCCAATGTGCCAGAAGAGATATTTGCCGATGTATTGCATGAAAATTGCCTAGGTGAAACCAATGGCGTCATTGATGTGACGGGTATTGCAGGAGGGATGCCCCCCTTTTCCTATACACTGAATGGCCTTGTAACGAATACCACCGGTTTATTTTCCAATCTTGGACCGGGAGGATATACCCTTCAGATCACGGATGGTGACGGGTGCAAATTAGATACCTTCTTTACTATTAATCAGGGTATTGACTTGCAGGTAGAACTTCCTCCTGTGATCGAATTGATTGTCGGGCATTCAGGTTCTATCGAGGCAAATGTAAATGTACCGGCTGAAGATCTGAGTTCAATACAATGGACGCCGGAAGGACTATTGACTTGCGATACTTGCCTCACTACGGCGATCAATGAACTGGGCAATTATACGCTGCAGTTGACTGTCGTTCATCAGGTTGGTTGTGTCGCCACAGCGCAATTGAATATCATCGTAGTGCCAGAAACGGAAATCTATATTCCAAATGTATTTTCTCCCAATGGAGATGACTATAATGATTTTTTTACGCTGTATGCCAATGAGCGTGTTGAACTGGTGACGAAGTTAAGTGTATACGACCGTTGGGGTGAGCTTGTTTTTCAACGTCAGCAATTTGACCCAAATGATGAAAGTGCGGGATGGGATGGTACCTTCAGAGGTAAAGAGCTAATGCCCTCCATTTATGTTTATTCTTTGGAAGTTTTATTGGCCAATGGAGAAAAAGAGATTCTTTCAGGGAATGTGACCTTGGTGAGATAATTCTTCGCCCATCCTTTCACAATTTCGAACTTCACGAAATATTTTGCACCTATGTGCTATCCAACGCTGCGTTGAACATGTTATTATATCCCCAGCGTTTTCGGAGTGAAGGTCAATATCTTAACGAAGTAAAATAAATAACGAAAGGAGAAATGCAGGGGAGAGAATTTTCGTTAGAAAAATCGACGGGGCAGAAAAATCGACGGGGCAGAAAAATCGACGGGGCAGAAAATTCGATGGGGCAGAAAAATCGACAGGGGGGCACTGGATCCTGCTACCGATCCCTCAAAGACTATGGTCATTGCAGTCATTCATAAGCGTCAGAATGGAATTGAGGCTTCGTCTGTCTTGAATGCACAATGAGTGAGGGTAGGAGAGGTTGTTGGGTTTGCGGAATAGACAACAAGCCGTTTTCAATTGGTTTTCAGAAATTCAAAAATGAATGAAGAGGATCGCAATGATATTTTTCTTTAATGACCTTTTTAGAGAATTAATGCGGACACATAACTATATTCCATTGGCAATACATACCCCCTTCCCCCTGAAAAGGGGAGATGATTTTTGTGATGCAACTTTTCATATCTGTAACTGTAGTGAGATCTGCTTTTCATTAAGTACTAAGTATCAACGCCTGGATTCAGGTGACAGGGCGTCAGTGATTTGATTTCATTTATGAAGAGCCTGGAGGATGAGTATTGATATCCATTTCCAGATGTGGGCGTTCTTTGGATTCCTTTCTGTTAATCTGGGATAGGGAATTTTACGTGTCCGTCAGGAATCGAGACAGGGAAGCACTCCTTGCTTTTCGATTGTCCCTGATATTTCCCTATGTTTGATTGCGGATCTATCTGTACAATACAGATTATGTTGAAGCAATTCAAGTCATGAGCAATGAATTCAACTCATAAAAGGGAAAATTTAGTCTATTGCCTTTTCCTGGCGTTTACCTGCCCCTCCTTTGGACAGGATTTATCCTATGATTTCCAGCCCGCCAGAAATTTCAAACCATCTGTTCAGTTGATTGACGAATACATCACCAGGTTTAGTGCATGGGGTGATAAAGGCATCACCTCGACATCCAAGGTGAAAGCGACTTTCAAAAAATTTATTGAACAGAAAACGGAATTCATTATTGCTCTCGACTCCCTGGGTATCCTGATTTACGGTGATAGCATGTCCAATCTATTGGAAAGAATAAAAGACAAAATTGCAGCAGGTAATCCAAATCTGAAAAGGGAGGAGATCAGGATATTTATTTACAGGAGTTTGGAACCCAATGCCTTCAGCCTGGGAGAAGGTTTATTGTTGGTCAGCACGGGACTTCTGGCGCGGATGCCGCATGTTGATCAGGTAGCATTTGTCTTGAGCCATGAACTGGCGCATGATGCCATGCGTCATGTCTATAGCAACCTGCAGCGAATCAGCGAAAGTCTTCACGATGAGCGATTAAAAAAATCCTTTCAGAAAGCAAGCAGGAAAAAGGAAGGAAGGAATACACAAATCAATAATTTTGTGACCAATTTTATTGCCATTCATATGGCGTATAGTCAGCAGAATGAGTTTGATGCTGATTCCATTGGCCTGGTTTATTTTCAAAATGCAGGATTTCCGATTTCAGGAGCTGTTGATGCCTTGCGTGTTTTGGATAGTGCTGATTACCTCCTTTATGAGGACACACTGGACCTGAGGCACTATTTTAACTTTTCTGAATATCCGTTTAAATCCTATTGGCTTGATACAGAAAATTCAGCCCTCCACTGGGAGAAGGATACACTTTTGTTTGTGATCCCGGATTCACTGAAATCACATCCGGATTGTGATGAACGAATACAAAGAATCAGAAACTTCTCCACAACGAGTATGGCAGCAGCATTGGATGTTTCCACAGAAGAGCTAGCCATGGATAGGCTTAAGGATGTGTTCCGGTTTGAAAGCCTGGAATCACAGATCATGTCCCGCGACTACGTCATGGCTTTATATTTGAGCCTTCAATTCCAAACGCAGTTTTCAGAAAATATCTATCTGAAATCCGTCACCACCCATGCTTTAATCGAACTGGCGGCTGCTTTTTCCCGAAATGAGTTCCTGGAGTATGTCGAATTTGCTGACAGGGATTATCCTGCCGGGTACAACCAGATGCTCACTTTTTTGCATAATATGAATTCGTCGACGTTATACAAACTGGCATCTTATTGTCTCCAGGAAAAGCTCGCTTCGGTTTCCGATCACGCCTACATCGGTTTTCTGAAGGTCCTGAATGACAACAGGGATGGAATCACGGAGGATATCGTCAGTCTGTATGCGCAACAATATAGAGACGAATATTTTATTGATATTTTGAAAGCCAAAACGGAGTTTCAAATGCCGGCACCTAAAAAATAAATGATGCAGTTTTCGAGCGTAATGAAGTATATCATCAAACAGCAGATGATGCTAAAAAAAGGTTTGCTGCTGCTGACATGTGTGTTTCCATTAACACTATCGATCACAGCCCAAAACATCTCATTTCCCGAGGACAAAGGGATTACGATCACCAATATCACCCCGATGATCATTCAGAATGATCTAAAAGGCTACTATGCCTGCACTTATCTCGGATATGCAAAGTCTGCATATGCCTATGGCCTGATCGTGATGGATATCAATTTTAAAATCACAAAGGATAAGCTGATTTCCTCCGTCATGCCTATGAAGCAGATTGTTTTCGATGGCAGTCATTTTTGCATGGTATTCCAGTCTGCAAAATACGTGAGCTATGCCATCTATGATACAGAGGGGATCTTAGCCGGGGAGAAGCGGATAGACTATAGGGATCCATATCAATCTGCAAGTGAAGCTCTCCAGACCTTAGTGCCTGTGCCCTACAAAGGCTTTATCAGGCGAGGTATGCAGTATGGCTGGGATACCTATCTGGAGATGTTTGATCATGCAGGTGATGTAGTTTGGAAAGTTGAACCCGAATTTTATACGGGAACTACGGCGGGTAAAGTTCGGGAGGGACTCAACGTAATCAAGGCTAATGAACAATTTATCATCGTAGGTGTCAACCTCGGGGCCATGCATGGGCAGGATGCCAAAACGAGGACCATGGATTTTCAACGGGTATATGATGCACAGAGCGGCCAGCCATTATTTGAGATCAACGCAACAGCCGGAAATGGCTTGCGTTTGCACGGTGTTGTTTTAGAGCCGGATGAAATAAGTGTCTATGGCGCATATTTTCCAGAAGGGAAAGTAGGTATACTGGGCGAGCAATGGGGTGGCGAAAAATTTGGTTTCTATCTCCAGGTCTATGATGCTGCCGGAAAGATGAAGTATGAATACATCAACGATGGGGAGCGTGATTTGAAATCATTGATCGGTAAGATAGAGGAGGCGGAGTACACCGAATTTTCTTCCATGTGGATCCATACCCTGGTAAAATCCGGAGAGCGATATTATATGATCGGTGAAATGTATTCTGACAAATCCAAAACGGTAAGGAACATGGTCGCGCTGGAATTTGACACGGCTCAAATCACTCCCCGGGCATATGCCTTTACAAAGGACATCCCTGAATTTGGATCAAGGGCTTCGTTAGTCGCTTTTCAGTATTATAATCTGGGTTTTAATTTGATGAAGCTTGGTCATTTCGGATATAAATTCACGAGCCAGAACAAGGATCATTCGATGTTCGCAAGTATTTATACCAACCTGGACAATAGTGTCAAAGGAGACGAAAAAACGATGGTGGGCGCTATCGCGCTGGACCGTGACCATCAAATAGTGAATCCGAGAATTGTCCTCACCTCCAAGCCCGACGATGTTTTTGTATATCCCGGAAAACCGGGTTATGTGGCCGTAGCGGAATATTTTAAAAAGGAAAAGAAGGTTTCATTCACACTGCATAAATTTGATTTCTAATAGACAGGTGGATAGCGAGGTTTGCCAACTGATCAACAGACGTGTCAATATGATAAACTATCACAACAAAACATTCCGGCCAATAGATCTTTCTGCAAATTCGGAATCATCAGGGGAAACTATTTTTCTCTACACACAGGAAGGTAACATCCTGATGGCCGCTTATTCCGGTGGTAAGATCCTCAAAGGCCAACTCATCGGCCTGGTGGATCAAGAAGGGAATATCGACATGCGATATCATCAGGTGAATAACCTCGGCGAGCTGATGACTGGTATCTGCAAGTCAACACCGGAACTATTGCCCAATGGTAAAATACGGCTGCATGAAAGTTGGGAATGGACTTCAGGCGATAAGACAAAAGGCCATTCGGTGATTGAAGAGCTATAGGATCAGCGTGCAAATGATATGAACGTTGCTCCATCTACAACGAATGAAAAAATTTCAGGATGAGTCACCGTTATTTTACTATCGTAATATTCCCAGTATACACCAGCGTCAGTTTGTCGATGTATGTTACTTCCGCGAAGTAAGCAAATACGCCTGGGTTCATCATCTCCTCTTGAAAGCGACCATCCCATCCTTTGGATGGATCGTTGGGAAATACATTGGACGTTTCGAAAAGCGTCTCTCCCCATCGGTTGAAGATTATGAATTTTTTAATGTTCACGATCTGGCCATCATCGCCCTGGACAAAGAAGATATCGTTAACGTCATCTCCATTTGGAGAGAATACGTTAGCGAAGTATATTTTACGATCCTTGTCGACTGTAATGATCAGGTTGTCCGATTCCTGACAGCCATATTCATCATATACCGTGGCACTCAACGTGACTGAATTAGCAGCATGGACTATGCCTTCCAGGCAAAGCGCATCATAACATTCGATGATGCCGGCAGGAGACCAGATCAAGGTGTCAAGCTGGCTGGAGGGTAAGTGGAGGAGAGCTTGTATATCCGCACTTTCACCCAGGCCGAGTTCAATATCCTGGCCCACATCAATGGAAATGGCGGATGGTTCTACGAGGACAATGGTTGTATCCCATTTGCAACCATTTGCATCTTGTAAGGTGATGTCATAATTGCCGGCAGCAAGGTTATTATACACGCTGTTGGTGCTGAATGCCGCATGGTTCAGGCTATATTGATACGGAGGTGTTCCGCCTATGACCTGATTGACATTGATGATTGCATTGAGATCACCGAAACAGGATGGGTCCTGGCTGATGATCACCGCATCTGTTGGAGCAGCTGTATTTTCAATGACCGTGACGGAATCAGCATTGACACAACCTGTCTGTGTATTGGTGATGGTCAATACATAATTTCCCGGCGCATCAATAGTTGGTTGTAAGGTGTATTCATTGCCATCGGCAAGGATGCCTGGTCCTGTCCATAGGATGTCAAATCCGGTACCTGATGACGATCCAGTGGCATCAAGACTTTGAGTGGGATTGACACAATCCAGTATTCCGAAATCAACGATGGTCGCGATAGGCAATGGATGGATGATTACAGATACTTCTGCTGAGTCATCAGGGCAAGCCCCTGCTGATTGAAATCCATATTGGAACGTATACAGCCCCGCCGCCTGATTGTTAATTTGAAAAGTGGCATTGGCGGCAAGAAATGCATTGCCTTGTGAAAGGGTTGATGAGGTTTCTGTCCAGGCACCATTCGCATCTGCTCCTGTAACCAGATCAGCGAGGACTACTAATACATTGTCTTTAAAACAATAGGCAACCGGCGCTGCGGCTATGCCTGCTTCAACAGATGGATCAACATCAACGGTGACCTGGAAGTCAAGCGGGCATCCCGGAGGAGGTTGGTTTTGTAAATCAAATTGGAGGGTATATGGACCCATGTCACTTCCCGTTGCATTAAACAACGTGCCAACCAGGGTGGCTGGATTGCTCCCTGAAGGGGTTTGGATAAGAGACCAAGTGCCTGGTTCGGTCGTATTTTCTATCGAGGTTAAATCAAGTATGTCCGCGGTGTTACATAAAGGATCTGCTTGATCGAAAAACACATCCGGGCAGGAGCAATCAATGACAGTCACGACTACCTCGTATGTTGTTTCAGGACACGGATTAACCGCCGAATTGGTCGTGTAGATAAAACGATAATCTCCGGCGGTGATATTATTGAAATTGAGATTGTCAAATAATCCGACTGCACCGGACTGATCAGCATCTGCCCAGCTTCCATTCGCATCGCCTCCGGTAATCAGATCATATAAATTGAGCAGCGAACCTCCGGCTGTAGTATTACAAAGGGATGTATCCGGCGATACGACGGCAGCAGGAGGGAGTACCTCGCTGACGGCGACAGAAGTCTCACCTGAACAACCTTGTGTATCTGAAACAGTCACGGCGTATATTCCGGCTGTATTGATTACAAGATTCTGGTTCATAGATCCGTCTGACCACAGGTAGGTGTTGAAGCCCGAACCTGCGTTGAGCGTAGTAGATCCATTTTCACAGTAGGCATTGCTGCCAGTGATGACCGGGCTTAACGAAGTGCTCTCTGTGATGGCTGCGGAGCCTGATCCCACGCATCCGTTATTGTCGATCACATCAACGGTGTACGTTCCGGGGGAGGAGACTGTGATAGTCTGGTTGGTGGAGGTAGTACTCCAGGTGTAAGATGTATATCCGGTCCCGGCATCAAGGATTGTAAATCCACCAATACAATAGGTGGTGGATCCGCCAATCATGACAGTTGGATTTGGATTGATAGTCGTGGTGATATTTGCTGATCCAGTACAACCATCTGCATCGATGACGAGGACGCCAAAGTTGCCTTCATCAGTCACTTGTATCGTCTGTGATGTTTCGCCTGTTGACCAGGTATATCCTGAAAATCCTGTTCCTGCATCAAGGGTAGTACCGGAGCCTTCGCAAAATGAAAGCAAGCCTGTGATCACCGGGGACAGCGAGGCTGTTTCAGTGACGGTAAAAGATGCCTGACCCACACAACCGTTAATGTCTGTAACGGTAACGACATAAGAGCCGGATGCAAACACTTCAAGTGTTTGATTGGTACTGGCATCACTCCATACATAAGTCGCGTATCCTACGCCTGCATCCATGGTCGAAGAGAATCCGGTGCAGAAGGCCGCTTGTCCTGAGATGACAGGTTGAGGCAGACTGTTAATGGTCACTGAGGTATTAGCCATCGGTGCGTTGCATCCATCAACACTTATTAAAAGTGTATAGACACCCGGATCAACAGCATCCGTTGGATTTTGTACAGATGACGTATAGCCGTTCGGTCCACTCCAGGTATAGTTGATGATGGTGCCGGGAGTGGAGGTGTTGCCATTTAATTGAATGGTTTCTCCTGCGCAATAGGGCCCTGTATTGCTGGCCAAACTATTCGGAGGGGTATTGAATATCACCTCCGTCATTGCTGGTGCTGAAGAGCAAGCGTCGACAGATACGATCAAGGTGTATATTCCCGGAAGTGTGGCATTCGTAGGATTTTGAATGTCTGAAACATATCCATTTGGACCGGACCAGGCATACGTAATATTAGTGCCTGTCGCGTTTGTGGTGCCGAGTAGTTGTATATTCTGTCCGGTGCAATAAGGTCCGTTATTCGAAGCAAAGGCTTCCGGCAGATCGTGCACGACCACCGTCGTAACCGCTATTTCAGAAGGGCAACCATCTATGGTCACCTGCAATGTATACGTGCCTCCTTCAGTTGCATTTGTAGGATTTTGCAAATCAGAAGAATAGTTGTTTGGCCCCTCCCAATGGTAGGTAACCGTAGTGCCGGTACCATCCGTTAAACCAGAAAGTACAATTTGCTGGCCTGCACACAGCGGTCCATTATTGTCCGGAATGGATTCAGGAACAGGTATGATCGTAATATTTTCTGTGATTGAACCTTCACAATTGTTGTTATCCGTGTAGGTGTAGGTGATCGGATAGATGCCCGGAATTTCAAGATTGGGATTTATATCGCCATCTGGTGAAATGATTGTTCCGTCAAAGATGCCTCCGGGCGGGACGGCTGTTAGGGTAAAAAATTCAGTGCTGACACAAATCGGGCCCGGATCGAAGATATAGACATCAGGGTTTTGGTGAGCTGTCACTATGACGACAGCAGTATTAGCACAGCCATTGGCATCCGTCACGATGACCGTATGTGCGCCTGAGATGGTGGCATTATAGGTATTTCCGTCATCAGAGCCTGTCGGCGTATTCCATTGGTATTCATAGCCACCGGCACCTCCGCTTCCTGTCGCAGTCAGGAGGATGGAGCCCTCGCTGTCGCAGAACTCAGCCGGATCAGGATCAATCATGATGTCCGGAGTTTCATGTACTTCAATATCCATTGATTCGACCGTAGTGCAACCGTTTAAATCAGTATATGTATAAGTGACCGTATGTATCCCGGGGCCATTGGTCATAGGATTAAATGTATTGCCTGTGTTAGCGCCACTCCAGGTTCCACCACCGGGCATCGCCGTGAGGGTTTGAGGCGGATCACTGGGACAGAAGGGGCCCACCTGTGGGATATTGACAGTTGGCAATGGGTTTACGGTAAGTTCCATCTCATCTACCCCCACACAGGTATCTTCGGTTACAGTCAGTGTATACCGGATGATTCCGGTAAATCCCGGTGGCAAGTCGATGGTCGGGTTTGCGATATCAGGGTCGCTCAGAAAACCGGTTCCACCATTGTTGCCTTCCCATGAAAAAGTTTCATTCCCGTGATTACCAGTGGCGCTTCCATTTAACGGAATATCCTCATCGCCTTCACAGACAAAAAGATCCGGTCCGGCGAGAGCACCAAGTGCACAGGGGGGTTGGGCGTTACAGTTAAGGTAAGGAGCAGCGGATTCGGTCCAGGTTAGCACAAATCCATTGGTGGTACCCAACCAGTTATCAATCATCAGGTAAAAACCCTGGCCAGGTTCAACAGGCAGTGTCATCACAAATCCATCTCCGGTACCGGGACCTTCCGAGACATCTGTTGTCCCCATTCCCATACCTGTTTCAGGGCAGAAGCCACATTGAGCGCTTGAGGAGGAACATCGGATGGGAAATCCCAGATCACCACAATTGACATCAGGGCCGTAAAGCGCCCAGTCATAATCTTCCCCGAAACCTCCATTGGGGGAGATAATAAAACCCAGGGTCAGTCCCGGAGGTGCTAAAGGGTCAATCTCGAAATAATACCAAGCTGAATTTTGTTCAAGGGCCGTAATACACCCCGGCTCATTGTCCGGATCAGCGTAATCATCCAACCCCGGTCCGTGAGGGTTGAAGGTGAGATTCTCATTGCTGCAGACAACCACCGCACTGGAGCAGTCATAGATCTGGGCCGTGCTCCAAAAGGGTAATACTAACAAGACACTAAACAATGAGGAGGTAAAATATTTCATTCTTTGTTGATTAGAGGAAGAGGATGTTATATCACCAGCCGGATGCAATGCCGGAATAGTTTGAATGGATGAAAATAGTTAAAATTCCTTACTTCCACAGCAAAAATGGGTTGTAGGCCATCCTACCACAGGGCCATTAAAGGGCGCTGCTGGTGAGCTAAACCGGCCAATGGTCGTAAACCACTGGCTGAGGCCAATCACCATTGACGAATTCTGTAAAATAAATATCTTAGTTGACCAGCCCGAAGGAAAGGATTATGCTGCAGCCGGTGGTTTGTAAAGCCTAGCTTAAACGTAAAATCTGATACGCCCATTGACGATCATGGCACGTAAGTATTCTGATTCCACTAAGGACAATTTTGACATTTAGCTACCAAACTGGCTGGCGAGATATACAAAGGTGATCTACACTTCGATCATGGGTATCATTATTCTGATCACTATTTATCATCTGTTGACATAAGTAGAAGTGAATCAAAAATGCCCTCGCCATACGAAGGGCATTATTTCTTAAATGAAGTATGGATTTAATAAAAAAGCCCATGCTTTTAGCACGGGCTTTTTTATTTTAATAGCTAAGCTTATTTATTCACGATGATTTCAGCACCTAGTGCCTGGATGCCGGTGCCATTAAGGAAGCCTTTAGCGAAGACCGTGTAGATCTTGCCTGCCTGAAGGGTTATGGCCGGTAGCACAAGTGCTACTGTACCAGTACCTGCTACTCGGACATCGAGAAGATAGGTGCCCGCATCAAGTGGTGTAAAGGCTGTAGCTTCTTTAAAAACTACATCTCCAAAAACAACAGCTCCACTGCTGGCTACAGCAACATCAACGGCTGGAGCATTCGGGGATAAATGCACAAAACGTACATGTGCTTTTCCTGCAGCAGGGGTCGTAAGGTCATCGACCAATACAATAGCAGAGATACTAGAAACTGAGTCAACCGCAAACACAGAATAGTTCTTGTCTTTTTCAAACGTCAGATCCGCATTGATGACCGTAGTGGAAGTACCTGCTACGTTTACTTTAATATTACGGGTACCCGTTTCTACTTCAAGGTAGCCAGTATTGTTTGGAAAGGTAAGGGCTGCAGAATTTTGCTTGTCATCATTGATCAGCAGATCTACGCCAGGGCCATCAGGTGAAGCGTGAGCCACCAATAGATTAGCATATGTTTTATCATCGTCTTTGTCGCAGGAAGAAAAGACCATCATGCCGGCCACCAGGATGGCGGAGATTAAAATTGAAATTTTGTTATTCATATTATTTACTTTTTGAAATTAGAAAGAAACTATAACGGCTAAGGTGCATAAATGTTTAACAAAATGAAAATTATGCTAAACGTCTTATGAGGTTTCCCTGGTGAAATGATGAAGTTTCCTCCCATGATAGTATTTTAGCCGGGACGTTCAGGGAAAGATTCACCCTTTAGATAATGGCATAATACATTGATATACAATATGTTAATTGTTTGTTGAGGATGTCCATCTGCATCCTTGATGGGTTTATGAGTTTATAGGTTTAATAGTTTAATTACCTATTCAATTGTGCATTTGCTCTGACGTTGCATTTGCCATTCAATTGGCGTGATCTCACGGCGTTCGGTCTGCTTCTTGCCTTTGGTATCCTTTCATTGCCTAAAGTGAAAGATATGATTGCCATCATAGAAGACTTAACCCAGAGGCAAAAAACGTAGCTTTAGAAAAATTAGAACTAATAAAAGTACTTGGAAGCAAGACCTATATTTAAATTAAAGCTTTCGCAAACTGATCAGTTTTTAGAAATAGCAGGTTGGGCTGGTTTGCTAATCCTTTGGATCACCACCATTTTGATCTATATGAAGTTGCCGGAAATCATTCCGACACATTTTAATGCAGCAGGGAAAGTGGATGATCATGGGGACAAAATGACAATCATGATTTTGCCGGGGATCTCGACTTTACTTTTTTTAGGTTTGACATTCCTTAGCAGATATCCACACCATTTCAATTATCCATCTGCTATTACAGAACGTAATGTTGTCAACCAGTATACCAATGCCACCAGGATGATACGGGTATTAAAACTGATTATTGTTTGTATAATGGTATTGCTTGTGGTGATGATATCCCTGTCTGCTAAAGGAGATTCCAGCAATATGCCCTTTTGGTTCTTACCATTGATGTTGGGTGTCCTATTGATTCCTTTAGCGTACTTTACCTACAAGGCGATAAAGGCAAAGTAGGTTTTATTTTTCCTCCGGAAATTTGATTGGACGACTTTGCATACAAAAGCACACTAAAATGCTAAATCCTAAAGTACAATATTGCAGATTTGTATTAAGTTTAACGTGTGAAGAACGTTTCTCTCCACTTTCAAAACATTCCAACTATGAATCCAATCGTTAGAAATATCCTGGCCGTCGTGGCCGGCCTTATTTTTGGGAGCGTTATCAATATGGGCCTGATCACCATCAGCGGTTCTGTCATACCGCCACCGGAAGGATCTGATGTGACAACCATGGAAGGGTTGAAAGCCTCTATGCACCTGATGCAACCCAAACATTTCATCTTTCCGTTTTTGGCCCATGCCCTCGGCTCCTTTTTTGGTGCGTGGCTGGCTGCAAAGATTGCAACCAACCACAAGATAAAATTTGCCATGGTAGTGGGTGGCCTATTCCTACTCGGCGGAATTGCCAATGTATTTATGCTACCTTCCCCTATGTGGTTTAATGTGGTTGATCTGATCGGCGCCTATATTCCAATGGCATATCTAGCCGGCAAATTGGGTGGGGGGAAATGAACAATGATTTTATCAATGGTTGACCTGCGGAAGGATGGTATTCACATGGATGGTATACGCATGAATGATATTTCCACCATCTAACCAAATGATCCACGAACAATGTGTTGAATAAATTTTAGAAACCCATTTTCTGACGGTTGACAAATCACCTTATTTGGAGAGGGCCAACATTTCTGAACCCACTTATAAATTTATCCACGAGGACCCGGACTTCATATTTGAACGACGCAATAAAATTGCTGTAAAAGGAAAGGGTGAGATGCAGAGCTATTTTCTACAGTTTGGTAATCTTGCAGTGGTGCAGAATTTGGAAGGTGGCGCTGCAGTTCAGTTGTGTGCTTCTCATTTAGCCCCTTCGAAATTGCTTTCAGTCAATTTCTTCTCCTCCCGCCGCTCATGCATAGTACGAGGCGGGATCTCTCTTCGTTCGACCCTTTAGCTGCGCAATCTCGGGGTAAAAAGAGAACCAAATTGCCCCGG
>JAWXAW010000103.1:0-8137 GCA_034439675.1 Saprospiraceae bacterium
GTGAGTTGTGAGTTGTGAGTTGTGAGTTGTGAGTTGTGAGTTGTGAGTTTTAAATAAAAAATGCTTGTGATAAATCACAAGCATTTTTTATTTAAAATCCGTGAGCTTAGTCTTATAAATGCATCTCACAGCTCACGCCTCACTTAATAACACCGTCTTCAACCAGTGCCTCTTTGAGTCCTGATTCGAGGTTGTATTGTGGTTTGAAATTGAGTTCACGGACCATTTTAGCGTTGTCAACACGCCAGTTTTTGGCGGTGATTTCCTTGATCTTAAAAGGGCTTACATGAAGTGGTTTGCGGGTGATCCGTGCCAACAAGAGTCTCACATGAGCGATACCGAGTAAAAGATTTTTTGATAATTTGACCTTTCGGATCTTAATACCGAGATGTTTGGCAATGTATTCATTGACCTGTGATGGGTCATAATCATTTCCATCGGAAACGACGTACACTTCCTGATGCACATCCTTGTCAACAGCATCCCATAGTGCCCTGGCTACATCTTTAACGTACACAAAACTGACCAGCTGACCTTTGGGGCCGACGCGTACAGCAAATCCTTTTTTAATGATCTTAAGGATCTCATGGACAAACTTAGTATCCCTGGGACCATACACTGAGGTCGGTCGGAAGATAATCCAATCGAGGCCTGGTATTGCTTTAATCCGTTTCTCTGCTTCAAATTTGCTGATCCCATAAGGAGTGAATGGCTTTGGTGTAGTTTCTTCCGTAATGGGCTCCATCGTCAACGGATCACCAGGTCCCATGGCTTGTAGGCTGCTGATAAAAACAAACTTCTTAAACCCCGGTTGTGTCCGGAGGAGTTCATGGATAAAGAAATCGGTGAACGCTACATTCCCTTCATAGAATTCTTCAATCCGTTCGGGTCTGGTGATCCCAGCGCAATGTATAACATATTCAAATCCGCCTGTTTCCTTTGCAAACTCGGTAAGCCTTTTACTCAGTGTCTCCCTTTCCGAAAATTCCAAGTAGAAACTTTTGGTTTTACCTTCCAGAAGTGTCTTTTCAGCATCATTCCGATAACTTCCATAAACATCATATCCGCGATGCTGACCTTCCACCTGTAAAAACCGCCCAATGAAGCCGGCGGCGCCTGTCACTAAAACCCGTTTATTTTCCATAAGACCGCAAATATAGGAGAATTGAAGAGGGCAAAAAACTATATTACAGCTTGATTGGTTCATGGCAATATATTATTAGCGATGTTTATGAGAACATTCTTTTTTTATCCAAATTTTCGTAGCCTTCGTACAGAGTATCTACGGTCAGGTAGGCCTTGGTACTTCCGATCCAAATCCTTCAGCACTGTTAGACTTAACATCATCTGATAAAGGGTTGTTAATTCCAAGAATAAGTCTACACCTTACGACGGAATCGCAACCATTGCAATCTCATATTGCAGGCATGTTGATTTACAATTTAGCTGATACGAATGATGTTAATCGAGGATATTACATCAATGATGGATTTTCATGGATCAGTATCTCTGCAGCATTAGTATTGGGCAAACACAACATTTCGGTAATTTGATCCCAATTGTTGAAACAAACAATACTGTCAGGCATGTAAGATTGTCATGTATAAAAGAGTAGCCATTCCTGCCATACCAAAATCCCGCACCCTACAAATTTTAAGTATTTAATTCGCATATTGCAGGGTTTTGGATTACACTGATGATTACCATGGTTTCGCAGGGTTTGTTCGGATTCATTTTCAAAAAATCCGGCTTCAAAACGCATGGCACTGATCAGCCTTATCGGAAAGCATGATCCAGACATTTGAAGGTTCAGGAATCTTAATGACTTTAGGCATTTCATTTATTACCTAATGGAATGCAGTGGATAATTTAGCTAGAGAATGAGTTTAATTTAAGTTCACAAGTGACTTTATCTATCTCCCTAGATCTTTCATTGTTTTCCGCCGAACCTTATCTTTAGCCTTATGAATGAAGACATGAAAACCTTCCGGGAAGCTATACAGACTGGCATTCCTGCAGTATTGCCAGCATATTACGGTCGAGATGCTTACATGCAGCATGCTCCTGTGCGGAGTATCAGCAGTCTGAGCATTGATGAAAGAAGACTGGCTTTGGCCAATGCCCTCAGATA
Source organism: Saprospiraceae bacterium (assembly GCA_034439675.1). Lineage (GTDB taxonomy): Bacteria > Bacteroidota > Bacteroidia > Chitinophagales > Saprospiraceae > Opimibacter. The sequence goes on from JAWXAW010000103.1 coordinate 2,132, forward strand.
TTTTCCTGAAGAATTGCATGCTGAGTTGGCTCCTGAATTTGCAGAAGAGCTGATCCAATATGGCCGCATCTATATGTACCGTTACAGACCCTCCTACTCTATGCATTCGAGGCCAATTGATCACTACCCTGCCAAATGCAAACAAGCTGCTGCCATTATGCTTATGATCCAGAACAACCTTGACCCGCAGGTTGCTAAATATCCGCATGAGCTCATTACCTACGGAGGCAACGGTGCTGTGTTTCAAAACTGGGCACAATATCTCCTGGTGATGAAATACCTCAGCGAGATGACGGAACAACAAACACTGGTTTTGTACTCAGGTCATCCGCTTGGTTTATTTCCATCTAGTGCAACAGCTCCAAGGGTCGTGGTGACAAATGGTATGATGATTCCCAATTATAGCTCGAAGGAAGACTGGAATAAATTTAATGCCATGGGTGTCACGCAGTATGGCCAGATGACGGCTGGCTCCTTCATGTATATCGGTCCACAGGGTATCGTCCATGGCACAACGATCACCTTGCTCAACGCAGGACGATTAAAAGGACTGGGCACCACTGACCTGAAAGGAAAAGCATTTGTCACCTCCGGACTTGGTGGTATGTCTGGTGCCCAGGCGAAGGCACTCATCGTCACCGGAGCTACAGGTATTATCGCAGAAGTAGACAATGATGCGATCCGGCAACGCATCGCGGATCACTACATCCGGGAGGAGGATGTTTTTACCGATCTGGATTCCATCATGACGCAATTCATAAAATCCAAAAACATGGAGGAAGCGAGGTGTTTTGTATATCATGGCAACATCGTGGATGTTTGGGAAAAACTAGTCCTCAAACATGTTCACGTGGAGCTCGGCTCTGACCAGACATCGTGCCACAATATTGATCATCTCGGTTATTGTCCGGTAGAATGCACGTTTGATGAAGCGAAAGTCTTAATGGATGACGACAAAGAAGGCTTTGACCAGGCCGTGAAGCGATCACTGCGTCGTCATGTGGACGCGATCAATGTCATGTGCAGCAGGGGGATGTACTTTTGGGACTACGGAAATGCATTCTTGTTTGAAGCCGCAAGAGCCGGAGCTGATATAATGGATCCGCACAAGCCTTCAGGGTTTAAATATCCCTCCTATGTGGAAGATATCATGGGACCTATGTGTTTTGATTATGGGTTTGGACCATTCCGCTGGGTTTGTACATCGGGCGACAATGCTGATCTCAAAATGGCTGACAACCTGGCTGCAGATCAGATCCGGGAAATGCTCACCACCTGTCCTGAAGAAATAAAGAGCCAGTGGGCAGACAATTTGCAGTGGATTGAAAATGCAGGTACAAATATTCCTGCAGTAGGTAGCAAATCAAGAATACTCTATGCAGATGCTGACGGTCGTATAGCTATTGCCCGGAAATTTAATCAGGCCATCAGGGAAGGAAGACTAAAAGGCCCAGTCGTACTGGGTAGGGATCATCATGATGTCAGTGGAACAGATAGTCCATGGCGGGAGACATCCAATATCTATGATGGTTCAAAATTTACCGCTGATATGGCGATCCACAATGTGATCGGAGACGCGATGCGTGGGGCTACCTGGGTGAGCATCCACAATGGAGGTGGAACCGGATGGGGTGAAGCTATCAATGGTGGCTTTGGGCTGGTCCTTGACGGTAGTGATGCGAGCGAGGAAGCCTTACAATCGATGTTACATTGGGATGTCAACAATGGGATTGCACGTCGGGCATGGGCGAGGAATCCACATGCTATGACTACCGCCATGGCGGCGATGAAAAAAGAAAATCGGCTGGAGATTACGATGCCTCATGTGGTGGATGGCCATATCCTCAAAAAGTACTTCGAGGTGTAAGACAGTAAGAGGGTAAGACAATGAGAGATGTAAGACAGTGAGAGGGTGAGCAATCGTGATTTAGAATTAACTTGTTGGAATGAAAAATATAAGGGCCTTCCTCATCGTACTTGCTGCCGTTCTGGTCAGTACTGTTTTACACCTTCATGTTTTCACGCTTCCGATTCAGGGCAAGGATACATGGCGTCAGAGTAAAACAGCATGGAATATCCGGTATTTCGTGCGCCATGATGCCAATATTTTAAATCCCCGGCAGCCCTATCTCAATAATAAGGACAACATCGTGCGTTATGAATTTCCAATCATGCAGTGGTCCATTGCGATGGTGGAGAAAGTCACCGGTGAACACATCATCGTGATGAGATTAATGGTTTACCTGATCAGTTTGCTGACTCTTTTTGCGGTATTCAAACTGGCTCATACACTTACAGAAAATTACGATATCGCTGCCTTAGCGGTGTGGATATTTGCATTTTTACCGACCTTCTTCTATAACAGTACGAGTATCATGCCTGATATCCTGGCACTTTGTTTTGGCATGTACTATGTGCTCTTCTTTTTCAGGCACCTCAAATCGGGTAAACGTTCAGATCTGTTATACGCAGCACTCTTTATTGCGCTGGCAGGATTAGCAAAGCTGCCTTTCATCTTGTTGGGAATACTATCCCTGATCAAGGCCATTGAAATTATGTTTACCCGAGAGCCCACCCGATGGAAAGAATTACGCAGCTATGTTTCTGCTAAAGCACTTGCCTTACTTCCGGTAATGGCGTGGTATGGCATGGTGATTCCTCAATGGAAAGACAATAATATCACGGAAGGATTCATCCAAAACTTCGTGGGCTGGCCGCTCTTCAAAGAATTTCTGAAAAACCAGATGTATAACAATTTTCCTATGGAAATACTCAATATTCCGGCATTGATACTCTTCTTTGCAGGCGTATTTTTTATCCTTAAAAAAAGAAGGTTGATTTCTTTTCGACCGGTGTATTTTTTCATCCCCCTATTAGTGTTGTTCATGTATTTCTTTTATGTGCTCAACGTCATTCGTGAGGGACATGAATATTATTTGATGCCATTCTACCCGATATTGATGCTTCCTATTATTTTCACCCTCTACCAGGCATGCCATGGCAAGTTGATTGTTAAACTATTGGTGGGGATGCTCCTGCTGGCAATGCCCTTTGTGTGCTGGAATCAGGAAAAAGATTATTGGGACGTGAAATATGCTTATTTCAATCAGGATTTTTTTAATTGTCGTGATCAGCTTGAAGAGATCGGAACGAAAGAAGATATTGCCGTTTTTATCAATGATGAATCTCTGGCTATCCTACCCTATATAGCTGACAAAAGCGGATACATTTTCTGGAATAATCATCTGCCTGTCCTATGGCTTAAAGATATGTATACCACCATGGGAGCACGTTACCTGTATTCTGATTCAAGGATCATTGAAGAACAGGAAGGATTTAGCGATTGTGTCTCAGAAATAGTTTATGAGTGTGGGACGCTGAAGGTGTTCCGACTTAAAGCATCAACAACACCTCCGTAAAATCCCTTTTAGAATTGTTTGTAGTCAATCCGTAATTTCTTTAGGGGGGGAATCAAGCTTTTTAGGCTTACGGGCTGGATAGAATCAACGTAAAAGTGTAACGTCTCCATGAGTTGATCTGCTGTTGCCGTCTGCCATCGTGAAGGTAAGGAGATAGACGTACGTACCTGTAAGCGCGGGACCATGAGGCGTATTTCCATCCCATAGGATAACAGACGCTGCGGTCATCAAGGATGATGAGCGGGCAATGATGCCTCCCCACCTGTCAAAGATCAACACTTCGTCAATGGATGAAATGTTCAATGGATCTGTTGTTATCGAAAAATAATCATTGAACTGGTCACCATTGGGTGAAAAAACGTTTGGCACATACATGAACGGAGTGCGATCAACGCGGATCGTGACTGAATCCGTATCTGTGCAACCTTCCTCCGTCACAGCTTCGATCACATACGTATCATCGTCCAGAGGTGTAACATTCGTTGAAAGGCAAATCGGACAATCCATATACGCTGAAGGAGTCCAGGAGGCCCCTGTGGCAGGCAAATTGGTTTGTGTGATCAGCAGCAGCGAATGACCTAAAATGATCGTGGTGTCTTCAATGGTTGAAATATCAAACTTTGGTCCTTCTTCAACGACAACAACTCCTTCATCAAAACAACCGTATTCATTCTCAATTCTCATCGTATAGATACCTGCCGGTGCATTTATCAATGTATTTGGAGGAGGAATGATACTGTCATTGACGATAAAAATAAACGGCGGCCTTGTGCCAGAAACAGATCCCAAAAAAACTGCACCATCGGCTGCACCTTCACATGATGTCGGTCTTGCACCAAACTCTGCTATGATCGGCGGATCAGGAAAGACGACTAGATCCAATGTCACGAGAGAATCGCATCCATTGGAAGCTGTAAGTAATTCTTGGTAGATACCGGTCGCTCCGTACTCTATTCCTCCCAGTTCAACCGTCATGCCTTCACATAAAGTATCCCTGATCAAAAACTCAACCGGTACGACTTCAACCAGAATTTCATCTGATACAATACGACATTTAGGGTTATTGATACTTGAGATTGTATTGCTGTAAAAGTATCTGAAATAATAACTTCCGGCAGCTACCTGCCCGATCTGGTACATCCTATCCGTTGCCCCGGGCATATCGCTCCAGTTAAGTCCGTTGTCTATGCTTAACTGCCATTGAAGGGCGCCTGTATCAGCGTCGATTTCAGCACTGAGGATGGGGAAGAGCGAATTTTCGCAAATTTTACCTGCAGGTTCGATGGTTATAAAAGAAGAAGGACCGCAAGCTTTAAAACTGATATTGTCCAGGGCCAGGTCATTTCCTGTGCCGCCCGGTGCATTATTTCTAAGTGACAATTTAACGGCAAATTGTCCCGGACCAGTTGTAAACGTAAATCCATACGTATGCCAGTCTTCATCTTGTGTTATCTGCCCGGAGGAATATGATAGGACACCATCGAGCAGGAAACTCACATTTGGTAGTATGTGTCCAGTGGTCCCTGTCCTGATCAGGTTGGCAACATCCGCCGTGAATTCATATAGAGTATTTTCGCAAAGGTTGTCGATGACCTGCTCATAGAATATGCCTGGAGCAAATGAAGCATTGACCACCATCATGTAACCATTGGGATTGACATCATTGTCTCCAATCCGGAGCCAGGTAGGATACACAAAGGACCAGGCATTGATATTATTGGTCAGGGTGTATTCGCCATCATCCGGGGGCACCTGCGTAGTGTATTGGAAGCCTGGTGCCAGACCCGGATTAGTCTGCACGACGTTAGGTGTTCCTGATCCAAAATCACCGGCACTAAAATTATTATCTCCCAGGTTGCCACCACATAGCGAAACCTGAGCGACCAGAAATGTAGTTTCTCCGAGAAAAAATATAACAGCCCACAGGCGAAAAAACGCCTTCATACTTTGCCTCTTTAAGCTCATCACCACGCAAATTACTAAAGGGAATGCCTTTCAAAGAAGAAATTCATGTTTATCACTTTACTTTGTCTTTGAAAACAGCTCCTTTATGTTCAGGTTTCATTTAGAAACAGAAATCAACAAACCGCTTGACCAGGTCACCCGCTTATTTACCAACCGCGACTTGCTTCCAAAATGGCAGCCCGGGCTTCTGAGCAGTGAACAGATAGAAAATTACCCGTTTCCGAAATACAAACTGTTGCTTTCCTTTGGCCGAAGGAAGATGGTCATGATGGAAACCATTACTCGCCATGAGTTGCCTTTTCATTTTGAAGGCACCTATGAAATGAAAGGCGTATTCAATCGAATGGTCAACACATTTGAAGCATCAGGACCTCAAAAAACCCGATGGATATGTGAATCTGAATTCAGGTTTACAGGATTGATGAAAATCATAGCCTTCTTCATGAAAGATGGATTCCGGGATCAATCGAGGGTTATCATGGAAAATTTTAAAAGATTTGCGGAAAAGGAAATAGGAGGCAGGAATTAGGAAGCAGGAGATAGGAGCTAGGAACTAGGAACTAGGAGGCAGGAACTAGGAGGCAGGAACTAGGAGGCAGGAACTAGGGGATAGGAGCTAGGA
>JAWXAW010000104.1:0-5355 GCA_034439675.1 Saprospiraceae bacterium
GTGAGTTCCGATATCACAGGTATGGTGATCACCAAAACGGGCCATGGTATTCCTAATGTGGAAATGCAATTGTCAGATAATTCATCTTTTATAAATAAGATTACCGATATAACGAGCGCATCTGGCTCTTATTCCTTTCCATATCTTGAAAACAGAAAAGGCTATTATCTACAAGGCTATAAAAATGATGATGTTTTGAATGGTGTAAGTGCCATAGACTTAATCCACTTGCAGAAACATCTGTTAGGAATCACCCCTTTCACGACATTGCATCAATATATCGCAGCAGATGTCAATCACAGCGGCATCGTCAATGTACTTGATCTTGTCCTTATACAAAAACTATTACTTGGCTCCATCACCTCATTTCCCGGGAACACCGGTTGGCGATTCGGATATCTGCCACAGGATATAAGTGGGCAGGATATGAGTGTCTTTAAGGAGGTTTATAATATTGAGTATCTAGATCAAGGCCCACACTTGGTGGATTTTGTTGGTATTAAAATCGGGGATCTTAATGGCGATGCTAAATTGAGGAGGATGCCTGGGAGGGGTAAGTGAGAAGTGAAATCCTATTGAGGATTGCTATGACTTGCCGTTGGATGGAAACGGTTGCTGAGCGGGCGAACCAGTCAGAGAGAATCCTCTTTGGAATTCACATGGCTGGCGGCGAGAACGCCATCCAGCGGCCATCCGGCCGTTATTGGATTTGAATAGTACTATTGAATGTTCTTAGTACACGCCGTTGGATGGCGTTTTCGCCGCCAACTACCGCATCCTGGCACAATCTGTCTCTTGACAGTCCCTATGCTCTACTTGCAGAGCGGAGTCGAAGCATGCCCTATGCTCTATGCTTTTTTGGGTAGATTTGCCCCCTCAAAGAAATACACCACAACATAAAATTGATGCATAAACTGATCATATCCCTTTCATTATTCGCCGTAGTCATAGCTTGTGCAGGAAAAGAAACAAACAAATATGCCGCAGCTCCAGATGGCGAGGCGATCTTTAAAAAATACTGTGTCTTATGCCATGGCGTTGACGGTAAACTTGGATTGAACGGCTCAAAGGATCTATCCGTTTCAATTGTGACAGAGCCAGAACGAATCGTGCAAATCACCAAAGGCAAAAACACGATGACCCCATTTGAAGGCATCCTTTCTCCACAGGAAATAAAAGCTGTCGCTGCCTATTCCATGACCTTAACTAAAAAATAATGTCATCAAACATCATAGGAATCATGTCCGGTAGTTCATTGGATGGCCTGGACATGGCCCTGTGCCGGTTTGAAGAGACCGATTCCAATGTGGAATGGTCGATCCTTGCATCCAATACTGTTCCCTTTCCTCCTTTTATATCCGAGGCATTACGATCCGCACCATCATTCAGTGGTTGGGATCTCATGCACCTGGATTGCCGATTCGGTAGATTTATTGGAAAAGAAATAAGAGCGTGGATGAATTCCCTTTCGCTGAATGCTGAATTAATAGCTTCACACGGCCATACTGTTTTCCACGAACCAGTGAGGGGATTCACTTTACAGATTGGCTGCGGAGCTAACATTGCTTTTGAAAGCGGAATAGATACGATTACCTCCTTCAGGTCAGCAGACATAGCTGCCGGAGGGCAGGGCGCACCTTTTGCGCCGATAGCTGATAAAGCATTATTTCCCGGCTATCAGGCTTATCTCAATCTCGGCGGTATCGCCAACATCAGCATACTGACTCCTGATAAGAAATGGAAAGCATGGGACATAGGTCCATGTAATCAGGCCCTCAATCACCTTGCCTTGAAAACAGGTCAGCCATATGATGCAGAAGGGAAGATGGCAGCGAGTGGCGTCATTATCAAACCAGTTGTAGATGCACTTTTATCAATGTTTCCCTACAACGACGGCCAACCAAAAGGAATGTCGAATGCGGAGGTGCAATCATCCTGGATCAACTACCTGGATGGATCTGATGAACCCATAACCAATCTGCTGGCCAGCGTCACGGAAGCAATTGCTTTGCTCATCCAAGATCATCTGCAATTATTCCACGGAGTTGCAACAAAAGTTTTAGTCACCGGAGGTGGAGCGCACAATACCCATTTAATAAGCCGAGTACAAGCACTTCTCGCTGCTGAACATTTTACTTTCCATCTTCCTTCACCAGTGATCATCAATTATAAAGAATGTTTGCTGATGGCCTGGCTGGGGTATCTCACCACACATGGAAGGTCATACGGTATTGATGAAATATCCGGGGCAAGTAGAGATTCCATTGGCGGGGCAATATTCAAAGCAACCCGATGAGTAAAAAAATATTAATCACCGGTGGATCGGGCTTATTGGGATCTTATCTCATCAGGTGGTTTTTACAACAAGGTTATACCCAAATCACTTCAACTTATTCTACCAATCCTGATGCCATAGCACCCAACCTTAGAGAGGTAGTGGAATGGAAAAAACTGATTTTACCCGATAAAATGGCTGCTTTTGATGTCGTGCATGGACATGAATGGGTCATCCATGCAGCCGCAAAAGTCTCTTATCTGGCAGGTGATAAATACAGATTGCTTGAAATCAATAAAACTGGAACTGAACATATTGTGAATGCGTGTCTCGCCCAAGATGTTTCTCACCTGATTTATGTTGGATCGATCGGGGCACTGGGAAGGGAAACTGACCATGTGACACTCAATGAATCAACACCCTGGCTGGAGAATCAATTCAGCACAGGATACGGGTTGTCAAAATACCTCGGAGAACTTGAAGTCTGGAGAGGCGCAGGTGAAGGACTTCATGTTTCAGTAGTCCTACCATCGGTCATTCTTGGTTCCGGCAATTGGCATTCGTCAAGCCTTCAACTAGTGGATCGCATCGTGCATAAATCAGGATGGTACCCAACAGGTCAGACAGGATATGTAGATGTCAGGGATGTCACCAAATTTATTGGCATCCTGCTTGAAAAATCTAATATAGGTGGCCGTTGGATCCTCAATGGAGCCAATATGACCTATGCGGATCTGTATCATAAACTTGGCGCTCAACTTGGATTGGACAAAAAATTCAGTCCGGCCCCTAAATGGCTGGCCAAGACGATTCTTACAGGAAGTAATTTGCTGAAAGGGGGGAGTCTTGGAACAGAAATGCTCAATCAGGTCTACGGTACTTTTTCCTACGATGCCTCTAAAAGTCTTTCGCTTGAGGGATTCCAATACCGACTGATTGACGAAACCATTCGGGAAGTTGCTTTAGCGTATAAGTCGGAACATCAACCGGGGGTCATTTTACCATTCTGATTCCAGTCCCGGAGTACATACTTCAATTCAGGGTTTGAGCGTTTTAGGCGGGTAATGGTAAACCATTAATGGCCTCCAGACCATTAACATTTGGTTAATTGTAAATATTTAATATGTAAATCTTTGTATTTAAACTACTTATATATAACTATTTACTCCAATTAGTTAACATCCGGACTACTTATCCGAACCCTTTGAATTATTGCCGACCTTTGCGATCTTTATCATTCTGAAGATAATGCAGTGCTTTTTTAAAATGATCCTATGCATAAGCCATTGCCTATTCACCTCTTTGTTTCTGCCATAGGTATTTTCTGCCTGGTGGCCTGGACCAATCCGGTACCGGAAATGGCGATTTCCTCCAACCTTGATGATCAGGAAGAGATCATCCGGCAAAGGATTCCAACTGCAGTATCCATCGTCAATCCGGTTTACAATCCTACCGTCAGATCATATCTGGATACATACATTTATCGCAGGCCTCAGCACACAGCTTCGATGTTGGGATGGGCAGCCGTCTATTTTCCCATGTTTGAAAAAGCACTGTCTGAAGCGGGCTTGCCTACAGATCTGAAATACCTCTCGATAGTAGAATCTGCCCTCAATCCTGCCGCGATCTCCAGATCAGGAGCGGGTGGTCTATGGCAATTTATGAAACCAACCGCACGGGAATGTGGTCTCAAGATCAGTTCTTATGTGGATGAGCGCATGGATCCGAACAAATCAACCAAAGCTGCCGTTCATTACCTCAAGCAACTCTATGGTATGTTTGGCAACTGGGAACTTGTCATGGCTGCTTACAATGCAGGTCCCGGAAGGGTGCGCGCCGCTGTAAAGCGTGCTGGATCATCTGATTACTGGAAGATTGCCAAATACCTACCTGAAGAAACCCGCAGCTATGTTCCTGGCTTTATAGCCGCTAGCTACCTGATGAACTTCCATGATGCGCATAACATCATACCTGTCTATCCGGAGCTCGCCATGGGAGAACTTACTACAGTCCTTGTGTTCGAAGGCATGTCCATTACTGAGGTTGCAAGACGATCCGGCATGACGGTAGAATCGGTCAAGCAATTAAATCCATCTTTTGTACGCAATTATATCCCTACCAGCGCTGCTGGCTACGCAATTGTACTTCCTTTTGCTTCTGCAGAACTTTTCAATTCAGGACGCTCTATGGAGATACCTGACCTGGAAACTATAGAATCCGGCATTGCTTCTACTACGGTTACTATTGGTGGAGCCACCTATAAAATCACAACTTCTTCCAAAGAGCATGTAGTCCGTTCAGGTGACAACCTGTCTACGATTGCTGCCCGCAACAAATGTTCGGTGCGTGACCTCATGACCTGGAATGGTCTCCGTGACAGCAGGTTGTCCATCGGTCAACACTTGGAAATCAGGTATACCGTCAAAGAATTAATGCCCGCTATCGTGGAAGCCTTGATGCCTGTCCCACCTGTGCGGAATGATCTATCCTTGAATTCACTCGCAGCCTTGTCCTTTGATTATTTCCCTGTCGAACATCGTCAACAGGATGTCAGCTTTGAAATAATTCCTGTCCTCAAGGAACATGCTACCAATACGCTGGTCCTTCAACGCCGTCAAAGTATCCGCCAGGCATTGAATCAATACCAGCTGAGCAATAGCGTCATCAATGCTACCTGTGATATGCCTGGCAATGTTTGTGCAGGAGATGTGGTGAGGGTGCGGTAAAAAACTGTCAACTGCAAACTGTCAGCTATTGTTAGTAAGCTTTCAGCTTACTGAGATAATTCTTTACTATAAAATGCTGCCTTACGGCAGGCTTGTCCCACGTCCCACGCCTTCCCGCCGCATCATTTCATGATGGCGGGATCTGCGCTTCGCTTCGACACGCCTCACAACTCGCAACTCGCAACTCGCAACTCACAACTCACAACTCACAACTCACAACTCACAACTCACGTTCCACGCCTTCCCGCCGCATCATTTCATGATGGCGGGATCTGCGCTGCGCTTCGACACGCCTCACAACTCACAACTCACAACTCACAACTCACAACTCACAACTCACAACTCACAACTCAC
>JAWXAW010000105.1:0-8911 GCA_034439675.1 Saprospiraceae bacterium
AACTATTGGAGGAACCTATGCGGGCTGTGAAGGAACCTATACGTACACATACAATTATACGGACTGTTCAGGACTTCCATTTTCATGGACGTACAGTTATACTATCGATCAGACAACTCCACCTGCCGAAGTCGGCGGACCAGTGCCAACAAGTTCTACTGTTGGTTGCCCATTAGATGCTGTCGCTCCTGATTTACCAGGTGCACCGGCAATGCCTGTAGTCCAGGATATTTGTGGTAATGTTCTGACACCTTCAGCACCGGTACAAGCTGGTACCTGGGTCGGTGGATGTATAGGTACAATTACCTTTACCTATACCTATACAAGTTGTGCTGGCCTTACATACGTTTGGACCTATACCTACACCGTCGATTGTGATCCATTGACATTGAAAGTGTTCCTGGAAGGGCCGTATAACACGGGCACGAATCTAATGGATAACGATCTCAATGACAATCACCTGCTGCCTGGACAAGACAAATTGCTATCTCCGGATTTGGCGATACAACTCGCTGCTCCGTTTACGCCGTTTGGCCAGCCCTACACCGCCGCACCATGGAACCATTTTGGTAACCTCGGCCTCAACTATGGCGATCCATCTGCCCCATTCGCACCCATGGTTGTCATCCCGTACCCTCTGGATGTAGTAGATTGGGTATTGGTAACTGTTCGAAAGAATGGCCTGCTTCCGGTCAACAATCATTGGACATGCGCAGGATGGGTACATCAGGATGGAGACGTCACATTCCCTGAATCATGTGGTACCCTGTCCCTCAACGGAGCGGATAATTACTATGTGATGGTACAGCACAGAAATCACCTTGGTATACTTTCACCTGCTCCTGCACTCGAGCCATGTAGCGGATATGTCATCGACTGGGATTTTACGATGAGCAATTCGTACCAGCCTACATTCAGGTTTGGACAGAAAATGGTTGAGCCGGGTGTATGGGCGATGCATGCAGCAAATGGTGAACAGATCACTTCTATCTCTGCGATTAGTTCCCCTGACAGAACTACCTGGCGATTGCTGCAGGGCGTGCTAGGGTACTCAGTGGGTGATTACAACATGAGTGCTGTTGTGACACCACCTGACGAAACTGCCTGGAAAAACAATCAGAATAAAACATCCGGTGTTATCTTCTATTAATCTATGAAAACCTTACTGCATATGAAAACGATTAAATATAATGTGTGCTGGATGTTTGTCCTGTGCATCACAGCAGGACTTCAGGCGCAGACCATGCGCTGGACACCTGTCAATGGCCCCGCTAAATTTGGGAAGTGCTCTTTCAACGATGAAAAAGCCACACAATCTCAATGTTATGTACTGGAGTATGTGCCGGATGTGACAGGCGTACTCACCAGCTATACCGCAGGATTCTTTGTTTCCTGCACCTCACTGGGATCAGCGATTTCCGATAACCAGTCCTGTTCTATGTCCTCCAATATCAGACTGTTCAATGGATGCAGTTCGGTAGGGCAGGTGCTGATGAGCAGTTCAGGCAATACAGGAACCTCGATCAATAACAAGATTCAGGCAGGGGTGGCGGTTATGCTCCATCAAGTATGCCTGACCATTCCGATCGGAGAATCAGTAACTATTGAAGAGGATCCTATAACCGATCTAAGTACCAGTGTCGATGTCGAAGGTGGAACTTTTGCAACAGAGTATCCTTCTTTCGAAAAGGCCGTCTTCCACCGGAAAAGGTATGATGATGCAGTCCTCACAGCCTTCCTCGATTTTCAGGGAACCGCTGCTGGTCACCTGGTCGCACAACTTGACTGGTCTACTACGCCGGGTCTTGCTTCCTCCGGTTTTCAGGTCGAGCGCTCCAGCGACGCAGAAAGTTTTGTGTCTATCGGCGAACAGAAAGCCAGTGAGTATATCAACCGACTCAATAGCTACCAGTTTTTTGACAAGCAAGCAAGTTTTGGCGACAATTTTTACCGTTTACGCCTCACAGATGCCAATGGAAAAGTCTCGTACTCGCCTGTACGGAAAGTGACATTCGACCTCTATCCTTTTGCGGTTTCGGCAACACCTAATCCGGCAAAGGACAGGCTTTATGTGCAAATAGCCCATGCGAAACTTACCGGTAAAATCATCCTGCTCGATATCACTGGTGTGGAACGATTGCGCAAGGATTTTGATCCGGGACAAAGTACGCAGGAGGTTTTACTGAATCAGATAGAACCAGGTACGTATACCCTGATCGTAACTTCCGATACGGACACACACCTGGAAAAGATTGTGGTGATTCGTTAAGTTTCATGGTCTATGAAGGGAGACCAGCATGAATTGATTTTTTGACAGAGCGGTAATAGACATTTATCTACTCAACATCTTTAATGAATCGGGGAGATGAATTATTTCACTCCCCGATGTTTTTTGAACTGTAAGCAGTGTTTAGCATGGTCTCCTCCATACACAACAGACAAGGTTCATCGGTGGAATCAACACCAGCAGGGCAATGCCACACATGGTGGTACCACAAAGGTTCATGGACTTGTGCGGATAGTCCGGCTGGAGCGACCAGGAAAACACAGCTGCTTTTATAGCACTGCGTAATTGATGAATAATGAAGGACAATTTGAAAGCAAATATTGTAGAAGACCAACCAATGTCAAGTTCACATCGAATGCGAGGTTGGCAGAAGAGACCTGAAGTATTTGCTTCCACAAGGCCTTTCTCAATCATATGGCTGGCGCTTATCTGCTGTTGTATGCTGACGCCGTTTGAGGGTATGGTAACTACTACGTCCGCCGCTGAAGCAGTTCAGCCGCCGGCCTTATCGTTTCCACCACCTCCTTTTATGAGTTGGATTTTACTTCCTGAAAATCAAAGTAACGGATCATGCCTCAGTAATACAGACTGCTGTAATGATATCATTTGCTATGGACTCGAATACACACCGGGTGTCACTGGAGATGTCACTTCCTACACCACCGGTTTTTTTATGGAATGCCTGGGTGGGGCGGTTCCTGTCGTTTCCAATACTTCATGTGTCATGATGGATTTTAGTAACCTCATCGACGAATGTATGCTCCATGATTCCATTTTGTTCAACAGCTCTGGTCAAGATGGTGTTTTAGCCGTGACAAATGGTATGCCTGTGATTTTGCATCAGGTATGTTTTAGTCTTGCGCCGGGCGAATCTATCCTCATTTCCGAAGATCCGATTACAGACCTCACTGTAAGTATTGATCTCACGGGAGGTGGTTTTGTAGACGAGTTTCCAACCTATACTCCCACCAACATTTCAAAACCTCTGCAGGTATGGCCGGCAGATATGGCCACTACTATACCCTGTATCAATCTGGCTGTTGAACCCGAAGCACCTGATGTCTTTGATTTTTGTGGAAACCAAATACCTGCTATCCTGATGGCAGTACTGGAGAATCCCGACCCGATTTCCTGTGAAGGCTTCAGAACCTACATTTTTGTGTATACAGACTGTGCTGGTAGGACGCATAACTGGAATTACTTTTATTTCATTGAATATCTTCCGTTTACGGTTTCTTCGGATGGAGGCACGACTGTTTCTTGTGTCAACAACATAGATGTCAATCTGGTGATGCCCCCGCTTGTCAATGACAATTGCGGCAATCCTTTGATGCCATCAGGACCATCGCTTCCCGTTTATGATCCTCCTGTTTTCAGTTGTGAAGGTTCAGTCACCTACACCTGGACATATACAGATTGCGAAGGCAATACGATGCCGTGGGATTATGTGTTCACCGTAGATCAAACTTCACCGACAGAGTCCGGTGGCCCTGTTTCAAATGATTCCATGATCACCTGTGGACTTGATGGTCTTGCACCACTCACCCTGCCCACGATTGTGGATGCATGTGGCAATATCATTCCTGCACCTGCTCCGGTAGTGGGTGGAACGTATGCCGGCGGTTGTAATGGAACGATTACCTTTACGTACACCTATACTAATTGCCCCGGTGTCCAGTATATATGGACATACACCTATACGGTCGAGTGTTTCCCAATCACCTTGAGAGTTTTCCTGGAAGGCCCATACCAGATGACCGGTGATTCAATGTTCCCGGAGTTAAACTATCATCACGTGTTACCCGGCCAGGATAAATTATTATCACCGAGTATCTCTATTCAACTAGGTGCTGCCTTCACACCTTTTGGCCAGCCTTACAATATGGCTCCATGGAATTATAATGGCAATACAGGATTAAATTTCGGAGATCCGTCCTCACCGGGCGCGCCAATGGGTGTCATGCCTTATCCGCCTGATGTGATAGACTGGGTCCTCGTGACCGTGAGAGAAGATTCGATCACCCCGGGCGCCAATATCTGGACTTGTGCCGGATGGGTTCACACAGATGGTGAGGTGACGTTTCCTGAGGCATGTGCTTCACCCTCATTTGATCCCATGCTCGATTATTTCATCTTAGTCCAACATCGTAATCATCTCGGCGTACTTTCTCCCGCAGGTGCCGATATGCTATGCGGTGGTATCATTATCGACTGGGATTTTACAGTAGACAACTCGTATGAGCCCGTTTTCAGGTACGGACAAAAGGAGATTGAACCGGGTATCTGGGCTATGCACGCCGCCAATGGCGATCAACTGGTGTTTATTGCAGCCATCAACTCTCAGGACCGCACAACATGGCGTATACTTCAGAATGTACTCGGATATTCCATCGGGGATTATAACATGAATGTGTCCACAAATTCAGCAGATGAAACCGTCTGGAAAAATAACCAGAACAGATCTTCCGGAATTATTTTTTATTAAAAGAATTTTCCCCATTTGCATTGGAAAGTTTGTAGCACCCTGCAATACATTACCATCCTTACTAAATCTGTTCTTCAACTTAAGTTTTCGCCAGCAGCTCCATCAACCGCGGAGCAAAGATCATCAGGCCGATCACGAAGGTTATAAAAGCAACCAGCAACACGCCTCCCGCGGCGATATCCTTGATGCTTTTTATGTCAGGATGAATCTCCAGGCTTTGAAAGTCTGCCATACGCTCTACAGCGCTATTAAAAGCTTCAGCACTCAGCACGGCACCGATACACAATAACACGATGCAAAATTCGATCATTGAAATGTGGAGCCAGATACCCAGGAATATAGCGATGCCTGCAAAAGCAATTTCAATTCGGAAATTCCGCTCCGTTTTGATAAGGAATCCAATCCCTTGTATAGCATGCCCTACACTATTGAGCCAATTCCTCATGTACAGGCTGTAGTTGATAGGTTCCGGTGATGCCGATGCGCCCTACGATGGCATTTCCTATTTCAGAAAATGAGGTGCATTCAAATTTATCCGTATACAAAATATGCTCTACAGGAATGCGCGGCAAGGACAGCGAACCATCAATATTTCGGGGATGAATATCCCTTCTTCCATCCTGGAGATGCGCATTCACTTTAAAGTTTTGCACCTCAGCAGACCATGGTGGTAAATGGAAATCACCTAAGACAACTGAAGATCCCTCCAGGCCATTCATGTACGCGGTGATGGATTTAAAGTGATTGTCTATAGCCATAAACGCAGCTTGATTGACCGGAGGTACTACATGGCAGCTGATGATCTGGCAACTCCCTTTCTCGGTGAGTCCAATGGTGCCAACCAGGTTAGGTATATTATTGTGATAAATAGTATCCATTTTTTGAAATGGAAGTTTTGAAAAGAATCCCATTCCATATTGATCCAGCCTTGTTAAAGTCTGTACGTAATGAAACGTGGGTGATAACCGGTCAATAAGATGCGTGTTCCAGTCGGGAGTCAGTTCCTGGAAACTCAGGAAATCCGCTTCAA
Source organism: Saprospiraceae bacterium (assembly GCA_034439675.1). Taxonomy (GTDB): domain Bacteria; phylum Bacteroidota; class Bacteroidia; order Chitinophagales; family Saprospiraceae; genus Opimibacter. Next base: position 5,803 of record JAWXAW010000105.1, read on the forward strand.
TCCCGAGCAGATAATCAATGACCGAATCATAATCACTCTCCGTATTGCCCAGACTGATATGGGATATGCGCAGAGACGGATCAGACGTAACCGCAGCAAGCCGCAGTTGATTATTGGAAGATTCCTTCAAGTAGAGGTTGAGCCCACAGCAGCATACAAGACTCACCATCATCAGCCGGTTTTGGTTGAAAATAAAAAAGAACATTCCCGCCCCGAGCAGCCCGAGCATGATATAAAGCGTGTAAGCAGCAAACTGCTTAAATAGCATTGGTTCAGGTGTAAAAATACAGAGTAAGGTCACCAGGATCAGTAATGACGAAGCACCATATTGTATAGCCGTGTTAAGCTTCATGGTGTTTGGTTGTCCCCGTATGTGTATTCTGTTTCATCCACTATCAATCTGCTACCGCTTGACGAGGGCACAGGTCTCCTGGTATTCTTTGACATTGCCCATCGCATCCCAAAGTTGAACAAAAATGACGTAAATGCCCATTTCTGCTAATTGTTGGTCATTGTTTCTACCATCCCATTGCACTAAACCTGAGGTACCCAGTGATTCATTCGCGATCAATTGGTTGATTTCACGCCCCTCCAGGTCATAGATCCAGACAGACGCGATATCTTCTCCTGTAGCGGATAGAAAATTTAGTGCCAAAAAATCCCTGTAACCATCACCATTAGGCGAAAACCTTCCATTGTTGATCGTAAAAGGCGTTTCAGATGCAGGTTCCAGATTCACATTTTGAGAATTGGTCCCGGTCGGCGTGCCATTTCCACTGACAGAGGAGGCGCTATGCCAGGTAGAAGGCGAAGAAGTAAGAGCGGTAGCTGAAATCCGCTCGAGACTGACCCCATTCTGATCAGCGATCACCGGCAGGTGCCAGGAAGAAAAATAAGTCACCGAATCAAGTACTTCACCGCCATAAAGGATTGCAACATTATCTGTATCCTCATCCCAGCTAGGTAATGTTGATTCAAATAGTCTGGAGGGTTGCGGGACCTGGTATCTGAACAGGATGTCAGAGGGCTCAGGGCTGAAGACAGCAAGCTGGTCAGGTCCGATGGTCTCGTCAATTCCGGTAGGGTAGAGATCATTGCCGGTAGTGGATATTCGCCCGATAACGATTGAACTCAGGTTGATAAATTTCTGGCTCACGTTGCGGATTTCAATATACCTACTGCCGCCGGAAACTGGGTTGAATAATAGCTCATTGATGATGATGTCGCCTTTTTCAGGAGCAACCGTCAAGCCAAAGGAAAGTGTATCACCTATCGTCGCAAGGTTACCGAGGCAATCAAATGCATCAAATGGAATTAACCGGTATACGATCCCTGGTTCTAAGGATTCGGAAAGGGTCAGCTCAATCGTCATTGGGTCCTGAAGTGAGGCTATGGATATACTCACCGCCGGGAAGATAGTATAGGCGGCAGGGTTTTCCATCAATAAAGGATCCAGTCTTTCATTGAAGCGCAAAATAATTTTATCGGCGGCAGGGATAAAGAGCGATTGAAAATCAGGGCCTTGGTTGTCTTCACTCATCGACCATTGCGAATTCGTTTTGCCGGGCGTTCCTCCGGTCAGATTGTTGGCTTCAGCCCAATTGGTCATATCACTACAGATATGCAGGGGATTGATCATTTCCAGCGCCCATCCACCAGCAGCTTTTCCAGGATCAACATACCAGGTGCTAGAATAAGTGACATCATGCAGGATGACATCTTCACTATTTTTGATCATGAGGGTTGCACCACCATTGGTCAACGATGGGAAATTGCTCACCGCAATCGTTCTGCCAATTCCACTGAAGAGAGGGGCTGTATCCTCATCACAGACGATCACATATTCATGACTCAATATTAATTCATCAGGAAATGATCGTTCACTCGATCCCACCACCAAGGTGTAATCAGACAGATTAAAGACATGGTCGCTTGCATTATATAGTTCGATGTATTCAGCATCAGGAAGCGCGATGACCGGTGTTGGGTCAGCCATGATTTCGGTGATAAGTAATTCATAAGGAAGAGCATTTTCAATGCTGATATAAGTAAATATCTTTTGATCGGGCAACATCACATTGCCCGCGACATCCTTCACTTGCTCTATGGTTAAAGTGTACGCCTGCAGACTTACAAAAGGTGTATTCCAATGCAGGATAATATTGGGCTCTTCATATTCTACAACATCAGGTAACCTGTTGCCCGGATTCAGGATGTAGTTTCCGGCGACAAGTGCTGAAGCAGCATCTAGGGATTCATCGAAAAGGAGTTCAACAGAATTGGCATCCTTGACGGTTATGGCAATGCATGTAGGGGCAGTAACATCAGGCAGGATGGGTTGAATGGAGATGTCATCAAAAAAGAATTTATCTCGTCGGGTATCGGTGTATTTGCAATTAAATCCAAATAGGGATAGGGCGGGAAGAGGTAACAATATATGCGTGGTCGTAAAAAGTAATTCCGGAAGCGTTTCTCCTATCGAATAGCATTGCCAAAGGCCACTTCCGTTTCTGGTGATGCGAAGGGTAAACTCAACAGGTTCTGTTCCGGCAATGCCTGGCGCTGAAGATGCAAGGCTTTCGCCAACGCCGTTATTCAGGTACTTCAATTCTATTGGATCCTGGTCACCGGTTGCGCCGATTTCAAGATAATAGCCGGAAGCTGTGGCCAGATCGGAAGAGTTGACGCCAAGGTATATTCGGAGTTGATTACTGGTGGAAGGCCCAAAACCCAGCTTAAAATATACCTCCCAAACCATGCTATCGATGTAGGACACAGGTGTATAAATCCAGGAATTCGTCGAACCTCCAGGGGCATTGAGTTGAAGCTGCAGGTTGGGATTGATGATAAAGTTTGTCTTATCTCCCTGCCATACTTCCAGGCTGCCGTCTGAAAAATCAGCAGAAAACTGACTGTAAACTGGCATACCGTATAGTCCTAAAAATATAATAAACAGTGATCCGAATTTCATTTTTCGAAGGTACTCTAAAGTGTCTTTCATATAACTGCATTGATGAGTATTTCTTTGGGTCGAAAGTGATCCCTGAGATTGATTGGGTGGATAGCGGTCCCTGAGCTTGCTTGGGTAGACAGCGGTCCCTGAGCTTGT
>JAWXAW010000106.1:0-9823 GCA_034439675.1 Saprospiraceae bacterium
CTAAGCTTCGCCTTTATTTTTAATTTTAGTAGCTACGCATACAAAGCCAGCTATCATACTTTTTTAATTGCTAAAATAGTAGCCATAGTTCGACTTGCACTGGCGAATCTATGCAGGAAGAACAAGTCAAACAAAGTGCAGCGCTGCTCAGTAACCAAAGCTTTCAAGAGAAATCGGGACCATTCATTCACTTATTCATTGGACTTGTGTTTGGCATCAGATACTGCAATCTATTAAAACTCATACCGGACATTAAACCTTACATTGATCCCCTGCTCGTCCGCAAAATACCGAAGTCTGTTGAGGTAATCCCGGTAGCGAGTATTGAATATATTTTCAATCGAAAGCCCTGCCTGAATGATGTTCGTTCCCAACCTGATGCCTGAGCTCAGCCGGATGCCAAGCAGGAAAAAATCATCCGGTGGCGGGAGCAATTCACTCTCCTGATCCCAATGTATTTGCGTTGCGGTATACTCCCCTTCAATGGCAATGCGGCTATTCTTCAAAACAGGTGTATCATTAAATGCCCATGAAATGCCAGAAGCTACGTATGCAGGTGGGATCAGAATGAGGGCCCGATGCTCTATTAGTGTATTCCCATATGTCAGCGAAAATTTTGCATTCCATTCAAGATGGTGGGAAAAATCAGAAATCAATATTAGGTCAAACCCCCGTAGCCAGGCATCCTCCTGCGTGTATTTGTAAACAGGAAAGGCACCTCGAATCGTGAGACGCAATTCATCCTCAGGCTTGAGATAGATATAATTGTAGATCAAATGTGCATACGCACTCACCTCAATATGCAGTAAATCAGTCAAGGAAAACGTTTGGGTAAGTATCGTCTTAAAAGATGTCTCCGGTTGAAGCTGCCAATTCCCCTCTTCTATCCCCGCAACTCCCTGATGGAGACCATTGCTGTACAATTCATTGGACTCAGGAGATCGTTTTGCTACGACAAGTTGCATACGTGTTTCCATATCACTTGGAGATCTGAACGCTGTTCCTCCTGAAAATGCATAATCATGAAAGATATGATCCATGGAAATTATTTCCCTGGGTAGTGTGAGCGAAATGGGCCATGCTTTTAGTGCCTGCAAGTCATACCTAGCGCCTGCCTCCAACACCCATCGATCCAAAGGATACTGGGCTATCGCATATAATCCGGCTGTCCCTTTGCGGTAATCAGGGATGAGTGGCAGGATACCTGTATCATAACTATTTTCATTGTCTGTATAATTGGCTTGCATGCCCACCTTGTATTTGATCCGGGACGCATCATTGATATATTTTACCTGCAGGATGTTGGACCATAACTTCAAATCCAGCGAAGGAATATCAGATCTGTCTCCTCGCCGGACGTCATATTCCCTTCGATGATCCGCCTGGAGTCCATACACCCATTCGAGGAAAACAAACTCACTGATATACTTTTTCCCGGAGTACTTGAGCAGGTGATGTTGAATGTTCTGTTTAGGGGGTTCGATGGAGTAGGAAAAATAATCTTTCACCCTAAAAGGCACTTCACGTCCTATAGCTTCTTCGAGATCTGTCAGATTGCTGACATGTGATCCTGCAAAAATGCCTAAGGTGGACGTAAACAAACTATAATAGAGTTGATGATTTATCTTGTCGGACTTCCTATAGATCAGCTGTGCGGAGGTATTCAATTCCGTCACTCCCGTATTGGTTAAATAATAATTGGGTGCCTTGTGATCACCGGTTTTCTTGTACGTGCCCGTCCATCTCCAGTCTATCTTATTATAAGAGCTATGCAACATGGAAGTCAGTGTATGCCCGAGTCCATTAGATGTAAAAGCATAGCCTGCCCTTCCATGAAGATGAGGATCCCGATTGATGGGCCCCGCTTCTACGAGTAATGCACCTCCTAATGCCTGCGATCCATACTCTATGGCATCAGAACCTTTGACAACCGTGATGGTATTGATTGCATTCGGGTCAATCTCCGGAGCATGATCAACCCCCCATTGCTGACCTGCCTGGATCAATCCATTGTTGACCAATGCTATACGGTTGCCATACAAACCATGTATGATTGGCTTGGCAATTCCTGAACCGTTTCTCAATGTACGCACTCCGGCAATATGATCTGTCATGTCTGCAAGGGTCTGGCCTGCCTGATCCATGATCACGGATGAAGTTATGGTCTGTTGCTGCTTGCTTTGCTGAAAAGAATTAGATTTTCCTTCTACGATAATCTCTCTCAGCAAATCGCTGTGGTGGTCCAGATAAAAATTTAAAATGGTGTCCTTTTGAATCGTAAAAAAGTATTGTCCAGGCGGACAACCAAGATGATATACCTGCAGGTGATACCCTCCGGGACACAATCCCTCTATCTCGTACCGCCCTATACTATCAGAAAGCACATAAAGATTTGCTTCCTGCACTGCCACAGACGTGTATTCAAGAGGTTCATTTGTTGCTCTGTCCAGAACCTGTCCCATGACCTTCACAGCACATTCCTGACCAGCCAAAAAGCTGGCCAGGAATAGCTGCAACGACATAAAAAAAAGATACCTCACTATTATTCAACCATCAATAAAAACGAAACTTCAATATCTGTTTCTCCGCCGGCATTGGTGACATCGCCTTCACTAACTCCGGAAGCGGTTTTGTCCGGCAGGTGTCGCAGCACAATAGTCATCATTCCCTGGCTTGCAGTCCCGGCTGTAAGACGGGTACTGATACCAACAGGCTTGCCGTTTGCATCCTGATCTGTGTATGTGTGTGTAACCATGCCATCTGAAAAGGTGTAAAAGAACTGATGGTCCTCTGCTTCCTCTTCCACTTCGGTGGTGATGTCCTCCACTGGAGATACTGATTCGTTGAGCAGTTGAATCAACCCATTGTATGTCGTGTTTGCCTGCAATACACCCTGGACAATTACAGGATCCAAGCCTCCATCCCCATCAGCATCTCTAAATGAAAAAACAACTACCTCTCCGCTGTCGATCGGTGAAAGTGTATATATCAAGGTGGTGATCAATTCTTCTTCATTCGGCACTTCCGGATCTTTATCACAGGAAAAAAAGGCCATCGCCACTATTGCAAACAGTATATAAGAATATCGGAACGATATCATATGTAAGTTGATTTAAGATATGAAAAATGAACCGGACATTTTTGTCACAGCTCTATAAAAAACAAGAGAAAATTACTTTCGGCATGAAAGCACGCTAACCTTACACAAATGAAGGGGGACCACGATCTGATTGAAGTCGCGTAGGTATGATGGTCCATTCGGTAACAGCGAATCCTGCTACGGATATGATTTCTGTTTTGAGGTCATCGAGGTACAGGAAAGCAGTAATGACCTGTCTGGGCAAAATGACATTGCAATAGTCACACTCCTCAGTGGCTTGCGTGAAATGGAATTTATGATTGCAGGCCCCTTTACTGCCAGGATGAAAAATGGCGATATGACAGGCATCTTTTTCACATGAATCGCCCTGATGCACTTCATCCTCATGATGAAGGTGGGGTACCCCTATCGGGGAATACACAAAAGCCATCAGGTATACCACTAGCAGCAGAGCAACTCCGGCCTTAAAGGATATATCGATGATCGTTTTTTTCATTTTCCCTGATACAGCCAGGTCATTAATTTTAATAAAGATACAATTTCATTGATGTGTTCCCTAAATAAGCAATAACCTGAAATGCATTTCATCTGAGGGAAGCCTATCTTTGCTTTATGGCTAAATTCAATATGTCCGGGCCATCCAAACTTCCTTACTTGTGAAAAACATAGAAGATCTCCGCAAATCCTATCATTTGGGTTCATTAGATACAAAAGACTTAACCCCAGATCCGTTGGATTTGTTCCGGCAATGGTGGCACGCTGCTATTGAAGCCGAAATCGACGAAGCCAATGCCATGACGCTTGCAACAGTCAACGAAAAGGGTCAGCCATCTGCGCGGATCGTCCTATTGAAAGGACTGCACGAGGATGGTCTTGAATTCTTCACAAATTACCAGAGTCGGAAGGCGATAGAGATGGAAGAGAACAGACATGTGGCCTTGCTCTTTTTCTGGAAAGAAATGGAGCGTCAAGTGAGGATAGAAGGCTTGGTTGAAAAAGTGACCAGAGAGCGTTCAGAACAGTATTTTCAATCTAGGCCCAGAGGCAGTCAGGTTGGTGCTTGGTCATCACCACAAACGCAAGTGATTCCGGATAGATCCGTGATAGAAAATAATATCAAGGAAACAGAAGAAAAATATACAGCATTTGATCCGCTGCCACTGCCCGACCATTGGGGCGGGTATCTTGTAAAACCTCATCAATATGAATTCTGGCAGGGAAAACCTGACCGTCTACATGATAGATTCCGTTTCGTGCAGCAGGATGATGGCCTGTGGGGGGTTGACAGATTGGCCCCGTGAGTGAAAAATGAAGAATGAAAAATGAAAAATGAAAAAGCCCTGAAGGAGTGGGAGTCGTGAGGCGTCAGTGGTGAGTGGTGAGTTGTGAGTTGTGAGTATAAAAAAAGAGATAGGGGTTCAAAATTTTGAACCCCTACCTCTTTTTTTATTGGTAATTCGATCTATGCTCAAATGACGAGTTGTTTTTCATCGACGAGCTTGCGGATATTGATCAGGGCGTAGCGCATGCGGCCAAGTGCTGTATTGATACTCACATCGGTGAGACAGGCTATTTCTTTGAAAGACATATCAGCATAGTGGCGCAGGATGACCACCTCGCGTTGTTCTGTAGGAAGCATGTCGACCAGATGGCGAACACGATCATACGTCTGATCTTTGATCATGCTCATTTCGCGGTTTGGATCATCACTTTCGAGGACATCAAAAATGTCGAACGTCTCGGTGGCTGAAACTTTGGTGCGGCGTTTGGACCTTCTGAACTGATCTACGCACATGTTGTATGAAATCCTCAATGCCCACTGAAGAAATTTACCTTCATGGTTATACTTGCCTTTGCGGAGGGTGTCGATAATCTTAATAAACACATCCTGGAAGAGATCATCTGCCAACTCACGATCTTTGGTAAACATATAGATCGAAGAGTAAATCTTTGCCTTGTGGCGATGAAGGAGTGTGGAAAAGGCGGCCTCGTCTCCGGCCAGATAGGTATCAATTAATTGGTGGTCATCAAGAGATTGCACTTGCATACTACACATGTTTAGACAGTTAAGAAATAGGCGGATCTGAAATCAAATCCTCGTCTTAAAAACAGTGTAGAGTAGAATCTATAGAAAAAAATTTATGTTGACCAATGGTTAATTATGACGCTAAGCTAAGGGATTTCCGTTCTTTGTACCAAATTATTTTTGTGGCTGTATCCCTTTAACAAGAACTTAACGCACACTCGGATGGTTATGCTGCCTTGCAGTTTTACCATTTAAATGTACGTTTACTACAACAAAAACTGCGCCAAAACAATTTATTTATGGCTGTCAAGTCCAAAACCGCACCTCCCCTAATTCCCATTACCACCGTGAAAGCCAGGCAGATAGAAATAATCGGTGCCAGGAGCAACAACCTTAAAAATATATCTGTAGCCATTCCCAAGAATCAATTGGTGGTTGTGACCGGCCTGTCCGGCTCCGGGAAATCATCGCTGATCATGGATACTTTATATGCTGAAGGCCAGCGCAGATACGTGGAAAGCCTCAGCTCCTATGCCCGTCAATTCCTAAACCGGATGAAAAAGCCGGATGTAGACCATATCCGTGGAATTTGCCCTGCTATCGCTATCGAGCAGCGGGTGACGGGTGGCAATGCCCGAAGTACGGTGGGGTCGATGACCGAGATCTATGATTATATGCGTCTCCTGTATGCCCGTGTTGGTCAGACTATCAGTCCAGTTTCGGGAGAAAAAGTCCGGAAGCACAGCGTCACGGATGTGGTCAATTTTATATTCGGGTTCAACGAAGGTGCCCGGATCATGATCATAGCTCCTTTGCATATCAGGGATGAAAAACGGACGATTCAGAAAGAATGTGAATTACTCCTTCAGAAAGGCTACAATCGTATCCAGTGGAAAGGCGAGACTCTGCGGATTGAAGATTTCCTGACAGGACACAAGGCTATTATCAAACAAAAAGCTCATGATCTGAAGAAAGGTGATCTAAGCCTGGTAGTAGACCGCTTTCCTGTTTCTCAGGATGAAGATTTCCAGAAAAGGGTGGCTGACAGTGCGCAGACCGCTTTTTACGAGGCAGAAGGGGAATGTTTTGTGGAGGCCGAGGACGGAACGCAAACCGTTTTCAATAACCGGTTTGAACTCGATGGGTTGACCTTTATCGAGCCGGAACCTAAACTGTTCAACTACAATAATCCGGTAGGTGCTTGTCCGCGTTGTGAGGGTTTTGGACGCATCATTGGCATAGATGAAGACAAAGTCATACCCGACCCTTCACTTAGTGTCTACGAAGGTGCCGTGGCGCCATGGACTGGTGAAAAATCTGTGTTATGGCAACAGGATTTTATCAAAAAAGGTAGCAAGAAAGATTTCCCCATCCACAGGCCTTATGTTGATCTCACCAAGGCTGAACGTAAACTATTGTGGGAAGGCAGTCAGGAACTCAGAGGAATCCATGCTTTCTTTCGTGAACTGGAGCAGGCTAGCTATAAAATTCAGAACCGTGTTATGCTGGCGCGCTATCGTGGCCGAACTACCTGCACCGATTGCGGAGGCGGTCGCCTCAGGCCTGAAGCAACCTATGTAAAAGTGGATGGAAAATCACTGCCGGAACTGGCTGATATGTCCATCAGAGATCTGAGAAAATTCTTTGATCAACTGACACTCGCTCCGCTCGAAGAAAAAACAGCATCCAGAATCCTGCTTGAAATCAGAAACCGACTCCGCACCATGAGTGATGTCGGGCTCGGTTACCTCCACCTTGAAAGGATATCCTCCACTTTGAGCGGTGGTGAAACGCAACGTATCCATCTGACCAGAAACCTAGGCAGTAATCTGACCAGTTCATTGTATATACTTGATGAGCCCAGCATAGGGTTGCATCCTAAAGATACAGGGCAACTATTAAAGGTGTTGCATGAATTGCGTGACCTTGGCAATACGGTGGTGGTGGTAGAACACGAAGAAGAAATCATCCGCCAGGCGGATTATATTATTGACGTTGGACCAGGCGCAGGCGTGCATGGCGGAGAGATCGTCTATGCCGGTACGTACGCGGATTTTATTACCAAGAAAGTAACAGGCATCCCGAGTCTCACACAGCAATACCTGATGGGACAAAAGACAGTCCCTACACCACACAAGCGCAGGACCTCATCCAATAAAATAAACCTGAAGGGTGCTAGGTTACATAATCTGAGCAATATCGACATTCAGATACCGCTCTTTTGTCTCACTGTAGTGACCGGTGTCAGTGGCTCTGGAAAAACAACGCTCGTGCGTCACATCCTTGAACCTGCCCTATCCAATATCCTGGGCATCACTAGTGGATCGAATGCGAATGTGTTGAAATCCATCACCGGAGATTATCAACGAATTGAAGGTATTGAGGTGATCGGCCAGCAGGCCCTGGGCAGAAGTTCAAGATCAAATCCGATTACCTATATCAAAGCGTACGACTCGATCAGGAAGCTGATGACGGATCAGCATACGTCAAAAGTGAATGGGTATAAGCCCAAACATTTTTCGTTCAATGTGGAAGGAGGACGATGTGAGACTTGCAAAGGAGATGGAGAGATAGTGGTAGAGATGCAATTCCTTGCCGATGTCAAACTGGTATGTGATGAATGTGGAGGCAAGCGTTTTCAAAAACCTATACTGGACATCAGATACCAGGGGAAAAATATTTTTGATATCCTCGAGCTCAGTGTGAATGAGGCCATTTCTTTTTTTGAAGATGAGAAGGATATTGCAGAGCGTTTACAGCCACTGCATAATGTAGGTCTTGGTTATATTAAATTAGGGCAGGCCTCCAGCACCTTATCGGGTGGGGAGGCACAACGTGTCAAACTGGCATCTTTCCTCGGCAAAGAAAGGGATGACCGACACTTGCTATTCATCTTTGATGAACCGACCACCGGTTTGCATTTTCATGATATCAATATCCTGCTCAAAGCGATCAACGCGCTGGTGGAAAAGGGCCACTCTGTGGTGATCATCGAGCATAATCTTGAAGTCATCAAAACTGCTGATTGGGTCATTGATCTGGGCCCTGGAGGGGGTGATGAGGGTGGGCGGCTTGTCGTGCAGGGCACGCCGGAGCAGGTGGCTGCATGTAAAGAAAGCGTGACGGGGCAGTATTTGAAGGGGAAGTTGTAAAAGCTATCAGCTGTTAGTTTTCAGCAATCAGTTTTCAGCTATCAGTTTTCAGCAATCAGTTTTCAGCAATCAGTGGCAAAGCCGCTGGATAGCGATCTCGCCGCCAGCTCTGTGTCTGCTGGATTCGAGGATTGATTTAGATAAGCTTAATCATCTTTAGCTTCCAGCTTCCAGAGTATTCCGGTTCAAAAAAGCAACCATGTAGGGGTTCAAAATATTGAACCCCTACATGGTTGCTTTTTTTGAACACATTTTCAATTATATTTTTTTAGGTGCTGACTGCCTATACACGGAGACAGGAGTCACGGTGTATCCTTCTTTCCTGAGCAACCGGATCACACCCTGATCGCCACCGAGGTGGCCGGCACCGACGGCGAAGAAGGTACTTCCTTTCTTCATTTTTTTTTCCATGACAGGGATCCAATTGCGGTTACGGTTGTTGAGCAATACATCTTCATAATTGCCATCGGCGCTTTCTGATGCTTCGCCAACCATGGCCACCATGGCTTCAATTTTTTGCATTTTGTATAACTCAACTGTTTCTTCGAACATATCGCTTTCCAGATTGGTGCCCCGTACAGCATCGAGAAGCATTATTGCCTGATCTTTGTAAGGAATACTGTCAAACAGGGACATTTGATACGCCATGGTTTCGAGGCCTCCTACCTGTTTAGAGGTCTCATTGGCTTTATCATAGAGTGCCATTTCATAAGAAACGATTTCTTCAGACTGCATGGCGGTGGGATCCAGATTTACTTCAGCAAGCATGGACAGGAACATTGGTTTGACATTGCCCAGCAAAAACATAGGCATACCCATTGCTTCAAAATACTCTGATACTTCCTTATACTCAGCAGGGGTCAAAAGTTTCTGGAGGGTCATACCATCTTTCATCATCAAACCTGACATCATGCCCATGAGTGATCCCATGTCAGACATATCATCCATATCAATTTCGAAAACTACTTTATCACTTTTTAGAAAAGCTTCTTCCAGGCCAGCGGGAAGGAAAAAATCTTCCTGGGGGATCATATGGATTGTACCGAACAGATAAGATGGGTTAGGCAGGTCCTTGTGTTCAATTTTCCACAACAAGGCATCAGGGAGCGTATCTGTTTCTGCTGTCGCGGCTTTTGGCCCTTTACAGGATTCCAGGAACAAGAAAGAAAAAAGCAGTGCAAGGAGCGTAAATCGGTAGATGAACTTGGAAAAAGGAAACTGGATCATTAGCTATTAGTATGAAATGCAAATTTAGACAGATAAACAAAAGGAAGCTGATTTGGTTTCCACCATCGTTCCAGGTTCGCTATACATCAGGTTGCACCCTACTCAAGGAATTTTATTCGACAGAATTTCTTCAGATTCGAAACCAGAAGTGTCCAACATAAATTTTGCGCGATGATTCGCTCAATGACTGAACACTTTATATGTTACATATAGCATGTTGCAGGAGCAAACTCCTGCAACGGCCATCTGAGCAAACTCCTGCAACGGCCATCTGAGCAAACTCCTGCAACGGCCATCTGAGCAAACTCCTGCAACGGC
>JAWXAW010000107.1:0-3675 GCA_034439675.1 Saprospiraceae bacterium
AGGTACCCGCCACAAAAGTGGTCCTTGGATCCGGTACGATATTGAGTTGCGTTCCGGTAGCACCGGTGATGCCTGTGTTCTGGATGGTTACTTTATACCGGATGCGATCATTCGGATCAGCTTTGCCTGTTGCCCCATTGTCAATGATGATTTCATCAGTCTGGGTAGGAGGTAGAATTGTCGGTTGAGCCTGAAGTACTGTATAGCCTACCAGAATAAAGAAGAGATAAAATCTCATTTGTCTAATAGTGTTTGATTGTTGATGCTTGGTTTTTAAGTTTTAGCATGAACCTAGGTGAGAGGACACCTATTTATTCATGACTTAATCAATCTTAAAGGTAATTCAATTAACTAAATCTTCATACTACCGGGAGTCAGTTACAAAGATTTAACCTAAACTGTACAATGTGAAGGGTTTGTATCCACTATGTAAGGTAAGCGCTAAAGTTTTGCTATTAAGTGTTAACATCTGATGATAGTAAAGATCTTTGCTTAAGAGGATGTTTGAAGTTGGAGACGTTAACTCTCCAAAATCCTTAGCATTCAAGATTTCAGATCTTACTAAATCTTGAATAATTTAAATAAAGCGTACTCAGTAACTCTAGAGTGTGCGATTAGTTAAGCTGCCATCCCCACCACAAACACCTCTACAAACTCTTTCATCCGCTGGATGATCCTATTACCGATCTCCCGGGCGGAAAGAACGCTGGGCCTGTTGTCTAAACATTTGAGGACCTCGTCACGGATGGGCTCCTGGCCACTGAAGATGTAGGCTTCCATCAGGGAGTTAAACTGTTCTTTGTCCAGCTGCTCCTCATCGCAGATTTTTTGGAGAGCGAGCACTTTCTGGTCCTGCCAGTATTTTTCAAACTCATCCTGGATGTTGTCGGCATCGTCGATGTGGGGGAGGTTTTCCTTGATAAACTTTTCAATCAGCTCGCGCTTGCTGCGTAGCTTTTGTTCGCCACCCAGGAGGTCCATGATCGCCTTTTTCTGCTTTTCGGCTTCACTGCTTTTAGCTGCTTTGAGTTTTGCCAGGAGCTTGATGATGTAGACGACGTTGATGATGTCACGGTGGATGAGCTCCAGCTCAAAGTCGATATCTTCGAGAATGGAGGACTTTTCTTTGGCATTGTCCTGGCGGACCTTATCATAGAGGTCAAGGTATTTACTCTTGTAGTTTTCAAAAGTCTGCTCGTCGATGCCGAGGTCGTCCCAACTAAAGTCTGTGTAGGATGCCAATACATTTTTGATGCGCAACAGTGCCCGGAAGGCCTTCACGAAGGCCAACTCATCTTCTTCCGTCAGCAGGTGATCTACACGCTGCCATGTGGGCACGATCGTCAGGAGATGGTTTAGTGCGGCGGTAAATTTCTCAGCAATTTTTTCATACGGAGGCAGGATGATTTCTTCGATAGCATCCTTGTTGGAGAAGAGCGTGATCGCCTCATCCGTCCTGGCTTTGAGATTGCGGAAGCACAGGATATTACCCTGTGACTTTTGCTCACCGAATGTACGGTTGGTGCGCGAAAAGGACTGGATCAACCCGTGATATTTGAGATTCTTATCAACGTAGAGCGTGTTGACTTTCTTGGCATCAAAGCCGGTCAACATCATATTGACCACAAGTACCAAGTCGAGGCGGTCTCTTTCATCATTGAAAGTCTCTTTCTCCCGTTCCTTAAGACGCTTGGTGATATCCTTAAAGTAGTTTTCAAACTGCTGACTATCCCTGGTCGAGTAAGCGGTACCATATTGCTGATTGTAATCGGCGATGAACTCTTCGAGTTTGTCACGGCTGTGGCTTGATACGTAGGGCATAGCAGCGTCCGCAGCCATCGTCCACTCCTCATCCGGCAGATAATCCTGTGCAGCCTCACTTTCTTCATTGGCCCCGAAGGTGTAGATAGTAGCCATGCGCAAGTCATGCTCGCCGGCAGCCTTCTTCCTCTTGAAGATCTCATAGTACTTGATGAGCGTGTCAATGCTTGTCGTCGCAAAGAGCGCGGAGTACGCTTTGTTGAAGGTCTTCTGGCCGTGATAGGCGATGATATAATCGACGATCTTCTCCAGACGCTTAGGGTCATTTAAGACTTCTGTCTTGTCGATATCCTCCACCTCGATATCGATTTCCGTATTCCCCTTTTGTTTATATCGGCCCACATATTCGATCCCAAACCGCAACACATTCTGATCCCGGATAGCATCGGTGATCACATATTTGTGCAGGCACTGACCAAAGAGATCTTTCGTAGTACGCTTGCCCAATTCGTTTTTGTTGGCATTGTCCGCAAAGATGGGTGTGCCGGTAAAGCCGAAGAGCTGGCTATGATGGAAGTAGCTCTTGATGCGGTCATGTGTCAATCCAAATTGTGTGCGATGACACTCATCAAAAATGAAGACGAGCTTTTTGTCTTTGAGATCATCAAGCCGTTTTTCGTGGTGCGCCCTGGTGATGGCATTATTAAGTTTTTGTATCGTGGTCAGCACCAACTTGGTATTGTCCGTCAATTGTCTGACCAATGATTTTGTATCGTTCGTGACGTCAACGCTGTCTTTTTTGAAGCTATTGAACTCATTCATGGTCTGGTAATCGAGGTCCTTTCGGTCGACAACAAATACGACCTTATGCACCGAGGGCAGGTCCATCACGATCTGGCTGGCCTTAAAGGAGGTCAGCGTCTTGCCTGATCCGGTCGTGTGCCAGATGTAGCCATTTTCATTGCCGGAGATCACTTGCTTAATGATGGCTTCTGTTGCATGGTATTGATACGGGCGCAGCACCATCAGATTTTTAAAAGTCTCATTCATCACCACGTAGTGCGCGATAAACTTGCCCAGATGATCCGTGTTTAGAAACGCCGCCGCGAATGCACTGAGCTCTGTCGTGTTGCGGTTGTGTTCATCTGCCCAGAAAAAAGTTTGTTTGACCGATTGCAGGCGATTGTTGGCGAGATACTTTGTATTGACGCCATTGCTGATCACAAAGAGCTGGACGTATTGAAACAAGCCATGATGGCTCCAGAACGAATGAAGCTGGTAGCGGTTGATCTGATGGAATGCTTCCTTGATCTCCATACCGCTGCGCTTGAGTTCGATCTGTACGAGCGGCAGGCCATTGACCAGCAAGGTGACATCGTATCGGTTGGTATACGATCCTTGCTGCCTGATTTGATTGGAGACCTGGTACCGATTATTGGTCCATACTTCATGGTCAAAGAAGCGGACATAGAAGGAGGTGCCGTCTTCCCGCGACAGGTGAAACCGGTCCCTGAGAGTCCTGGCCTTTTCAAATACATTTCCTTTGGCGAGGTGGTTGAGGATGGTGTCGTATTCCCTTGGGGTAAACGTGGTTTTGTTGAAGGCCTCCAATTGAGCCTGCAGATTGGAGAGGAGTTCCTGGCTGTCATGGATGTGTATGGGCGTGTAGCCGAGGCCTGTCAGTTGACTGATGAGGTTGTTTTCGAGGATGGCTTCGGACTGATGCATTTTTTAGAGAGATAAAAATAGGAAAAACGCACGGGTTTTGCCCTCGTTCCGGCTTTAGCTGAACGTTCCTCTCCAATCAGACGCAGGTTTTGCCCTCGTTTATTGTTGCTTCGCTCCATAAACGATCCCTGTGTTCTCCAATCACTCGTTTCTGCGAAACATCATTCTTCCGAAACCCCGGGATGG
>JAWXAW010000108.1:0-3363 GCA_034439675.1 Saprospiraceae bacterium
GTCATCATCCGGCCAAACCTTGATCCTGTCAGGTTGACCAGGTAAAAAATGCTATTTCGTCTACAAAGGTAGATGCCTACGAGCGCTTTTAGTTGTATCTATATTTTCATTAAAACCATTTACCAGGGCTCACGGGCAGGCTTGCTTCTTTTGGTTCATGAAGGCAATCAGAAAATAGAGAGGTTCCAAATAAATGGATACCCCTTGTTCAAGTCAGAATCTTCGATTGGTTGAAGTTTAACTTAAAATTTTTACCTTAATTGGAAATTGGTTGATTTGGTGCTATCTTAAGAGTTGAAAAGGTTGATGTTGTAAAATTGAAATAACAATCATTTAGATGTCTAAGCTATGATCTCAGTAAAAAAATTGCTCGAAGGAAAACAAAACAATAGGATTCTCGCGCTTACACCTGATGCAATGGTCATTGATGCTCTTGAATTGATGACAAAAGAAAATGTCGGCGCTGTCATGGTGATGAAAAATGAAAAACTTGTAGGAATCTTCTCTGAGCGCGACTATGCCAGAAAGGGTATCATTATGGGCCGCAAAGCTAAAAGCACACCCCTGACTGAGGTAATGACCAATAATGTATTCACAGTCACTCCTGAAATGAATATGGAAGACTGTATGATGCTCTTCAGCGATAAACACATCCGTCACCTTCCGGTCGTGGATGGCAATCACCTGCTAGGCATGCTCAGCATTGGAGACATTGTCAATTCGATCATTGTAGAGCAGAAAGAACATATACAATTTCTTGAAAAATATATTTCAAGCTGATTCACGGGGTGACATTTCCATTCAGCTGAGTATTCCAATTTAAGGAATTCGTCGATGCGCATGTGATACTTTAGCAACTTCAGATTTGTTGAGTTGTTTGACCTTTCATTAAAATTCAAGGTTATTCCTTTGCGTTCAGCTTAAATTAACATTTTCAGATCAGATCAAAAAGACTTGTCTGTGGCTTCCTTGCCTTCTCAAATTGAGTAAGATCATATTCAAAAGGATGGATAACAGGTAGATGTCGCTTTAAGGCAAGTTGAAACTGAGCTGCAATCATCTCTGCATATTTGCCCTCCCCTCTCATACGTATGCCCGTACGACTATCGTTGAGTTTTCCACCGTGAATATCCATGATACGGTTCAGGATGCGGTCAGCACGATCCGCATATTTTTTGCGAACCCAATCAGTAAATATAGGTCCGACATCACCATTGAGCCGGACAGTTATATAGCCTGCATTTTTAGCTCCTGCCTTCGCAACTGCTCCCATAAGATCCATCATTTCATGATCATTGAGACCGGGGATCACTGGCGCCAGCATAGCATGCACATGGATACCCGCTTGTGACAATTCTTCAATGACTTGTAATCTCCGGGTGATCGATGCAGTCCTTGGCTCCAATTGTCTGCGCAGAGATTCATCAAGTGTATTAACGGAAATAGCTACACTGATCAGATTCTTCTGGGCCATCCTGCTGATGATATCGATGTCGCGCAAGACAAGAGCACTTTTCGTAATGATCCCTACGGGATGATGAAATCGCTCTAACACTTCGAGCAATTGTCTTGTAATTTTCAATTTTGCTTCGATAGGTTGATAACAATCCGTATTACCGGAAAGCATAATTGGCGCCACAATCCATTTAGGTGAGCTTAGTTTTTTGGCAAGTAATTGGGGAGCATCCCTCTTGACGAGGATTTTGCTTTCAAATTCAATGCCGGCATTGTACCCCCAATAGGGATGTGTATTACGGGCATAGCAATAAACACACCCATGCTCACACCCCTGATACGGATTCATGGAATACTCAAGGCCTATGTCAGGGCTATCGACCTTATTAATGATCGTCTTTGCATGGGTTTCCAGGTATACTGTATGGACTTCTTCGGCTGGTTTCGAGAAAATTAGATCTGGGTGCCTGGCTGCACGGTGATTAGAAAAGGGGTTGTCTGTGTTGATTTGAGCGCCTCTGCCTTTCATATAGTCAAATTATGACTTAAATATAGTCATATTTTGATTGTATTACAGTCTATTTTTTATAGTAAACGAAATTTAGTTAATTGTGCTTCTATCCTACTGACGCACATCTAGTTATGACAGTGTGGCACACCTAGGTGTGCCACACTGTCATAACTGCTTAATAATCTGCTCTTTAGAAGGTGTTTTAACATATTTTCAACTCGTTATATATATTACCTTCGTTCCAAGCTGGGTGCTTTTGCAAGTCACTTTCCATATGGCTTTTGGATAGCTAAAATCTCACCCAAAACGTATAGCTTTATTGCCCTCTGGTTAATTTCACAGAACAGCATACACATCATATCCGTTTATATAGAAATAACCCTGGACCCCTAAAGGCCTTTTTTACAGTTTATAGCAAATAAATAAGCGGTTCGGGCAGCGGATTTTATGGATTTGTATCATTATTCACAGCATAAGTAAACATTCCTTGCAGGAACAGGAACTGATCAGTCGATGCGGAGCAAATGACAGGGTGGCTCAACGGTTATTATATGACCGGTTTGCCCCATTATTGTTAGGTATATGCAGACGATACGCAGGCCAGCAGCATGCGGAGGATGTAATGCAAGATAGTTTCGTCAGGGTTTTTCAGTATCTCGCCCAATACCGAAACGAAGGTTCTTTCGAAGGATGGATCCGAAGGGTATGTGTCAATACATGTATCCGCTATCTTGAAAAAGCCAAAAAAATGCCCGTAGATTATTATGGCGACGGACTTCCGGATCACGCGGTGGAACCTGATGCCATCAGTCGAATGAGCGCTAATGAACTACTGGATCTGATTGATAAAATTCCTGAAGGATATAAGACTGTCTTTAATCTCAATGTCATTGAAGGCTATAACCACAAAGACATAGCACAGTTACTTGGCATAGAAGAAAGCAGTTCAAGATCACAATTGACAAAAGCAAGAAAATACATCCAGCGTTCACTGGAGGCTACTCAAAAAGTAGAATTATGAAAAACGAAAACATGTTCAGAGAAAAGCTCTACCATCATACTCTCCCGGCAAGTGAGAGTTTGTGGGAAGCTATTGAAGCCCAACTTCCGCCAGAGAAAAAGCGCACAGCTTTCCCGCTCTTTTGGTTTACGCTGTTTGGCACAACGCTTTTGGGAGCCGCGGTGATGATTGGCGTATTCAATCAAAAAGTCTCCGAACAACCCCTGCCAGAAAAGCATGAATTCACACCATCCTTGATCGCCAATAATTCTTCGAAAGATTTGACAAGAACTGAATATCCTTCATCCTCGTCGGTTAATTCTACTTCAAAGTCATCAGCTAAAACATCGACAAATGCTTCATCTACAGATATCGGTTCATCTTCTATTTTTAAAAC
>JAWXAW010000109.1:0-5852 GCA_034439675.1 Saprospiraceae bacterium
CCCTGATCCGCATGGGGAAATAAGGGTGAAATATTTAGGCGCCGCCCTCTTCGCCAAGCGAAGAGGCGGCGAAGATGGTAGTACTCCTTTCCCCTTCGACAAGCTCAGGGACCAGGAAGGAATCTCCTCTTCAACATCCTTTAGGCAACTCAGGGACCGGGAAGGGATCTTCTCTTCAATATCCCTTTTGGAATATCAGGAACCATGACAGAAGATGATCCTGGTGAAATATTTATTCGGTCCCTGAGCCTGTCGAAGGGGATCCTGATGAAATATTTATTCGGTCCCTGTACTTGTCGAAGGTGATCCTGATGAAATATTTATTCGGTCCCTGAGCCTGTCGAAGGGGAGAGAGCGAAAAATATTTAGGCGCCGCCTCTTCGCGAAGCGAAGAGGCGGCGAATTGAATAGGCATTTCCCTACCCTTCGACAAGCTCAGGAACCATTGAATAAATATAAGCGCGCTCGGCCGTTGTTGGTGTCCTCACCAACAACACCGAAACTCTCTCACACCTCTCACACCTCTTACTCTCTCGCATCTCTTACTCTCATACACATTCACGTTTTTTCTCCCACCACCACTTGGTGACGTGAAGTCCTTCCTGCATTCACCAGAGAAGCTCTCACATATTCGATTTGCTCAAGAAGCTTTTTGACATCTTTATTTTTAGTATCAAACTTCTGTATCGATTTGGCTAAAGTCTCCGCTTTGTCAAAATCTTCAAGCCAGCAATACGCTAGAGCCTGGTTGTAGAGACAGATGTGTTTCAGTTTCTTCTGGTCCTTATTTCCGGTACTAAATTTCACCGCAGAGGCAGCATAAAACTCAAGGGCTGGCTGTGCCTTGACCTGAACTGCATCAAGGCTCTTGTCTGCATCCATCTGTTGAAAGGCAGCCTGCATGATCTCCACATTCTTTTGAAACCGGTCATAGTCTGGATGGCTCTTCTTGCCGATGGCTGCAAATTTGATTTTGTCATTGATCAGCCGGAAGCCATAGGTATTATTGATCAGGTCGGATATCGCATTCATCCCTTCCTTCATCAGGTCCTTTTGCAAATCAGAGAGTTTTGTTTTTCGCTGAATGCGCCAATACGAATCGAGGTCGCTCAAGCTACTATAGGATGAAGATATCCAGCTCCGGGTATCGGACATCGCAAATATATACTTGTCGATGAGCGTCTTACCTTCTTTATTATACACCTGGATACCCATGGGCAGGCTGTACTTCACCTCCATATTGTACGTATATTTTACACGTTCAATACCATCCTTGTCCTTTGTTTTGGATCTATTCGTATTTCTCATTTCACTCCAGATGATAAATTCTCCGATGGTGGCGGTAATCTCCACATCCGGATTTTTATTCACCTGCTTATAGCCCGCCAGGTCGAGATAGGTGTCGATGATATATGATTCCGTAAATCCGCTTTTGGCAAGCTCTGTATATGATATGTCCAGGTTGGCGCTATAGGTGGTACATTCTTTGGTCAACGGGACATCGGGCATACGGTAGTACTCCACCGACGCTGACTCGGATGAGATCGATACAGATTGGGCTGTAACGACAGAAAATGGAGTTAGCAAGAGCACCAAAAGGAAGTTTTTCATAGGTAGTAGCTTTCTGAAATCAAAAACAACAATTAAAATTATGGTTTTATTTATCAATCCGAATATCTGACACTAGCAATCACTCCGGGATAATTTCAACCAATCATATGTCACGGACGATCACCTTTTAATAGCCAATGTCTAAAAGATTTTTCTCTGGCCCTAACGATTTTCCTATCTTTTCCGCATGTCTTCACATGTCATTATCACCGGCGCTGGACTTTGCGGCACCCTACTCGCCCTCCAGCTCGCCCACCGCGGGCATAAGATTACCTTGCTTGAAAAACGAGGCGACCTGCGCAAAGAAGCCTTGTCTGCCGGCAGGTCGATCAACCTTGCCTTGTCTGATCGGGGTCTTGCTGCACTGGACCTTGTCGGCCTCAAACAAAAAGCGCTTGATATCTCGATTCCCATGCTTGGCAGGATGATCCACCCCAAAGGTGGTGAAACCACCATGCTCCTGCCCTATAGCGGTCGCGATGGAGAGTATATTCAATCTATATCCCGTCCCGGATTGAATGCCTTACTGCTTGATGCCGCTACAGACCACCCTTCTATCGATATCCATTTCAATCACGGAGTGCGCATTGCAGATGTCAAAGCTGCTCGTGTATCCGGCACCATAGATAATACGACCGAGACATTTGATTACACAGGCGATGTGCTGATCGGGACAGATGGTGCAGGTTCGGAAGTCAGAAACGGATTCTCACAGATCAGCTCAGCCATTCGCTTTAATTACAGCCTTCAATGGCTCGACCATGGATACAAGGAACTTGAAATACCTTCAGGACCAGATGGCTCCTGGCTCATTGAGAAAAACGCACTACATATCTGGCCGCGCCAGCGATTTATGGTCATTGCCTTGCCTAATCTTGATGGGAGTTTTACGGTCACTTTATTCCTAGCATTTGACAGTCATCCGGGATTTAATCAATTAAATACAGACAAGGAGATCCTTGACTTTTTCAATGATCAGTTTCCAGACCTCGTTGCGCTGATGCCTGATCTGGCGGAGGATTTCAAATACCATCCAACAGGTGCCTTAGGAACGGTTAAGTGTGGCCCATGGAATACGGAAAGATCATTGCTCATGGGTGATGCCGCCCATGCCGTAGTTCCCTTTTATGGCCAGGGGATGAATTGCTCAATGGAAGACGTGCTGAAACTGGATCAATGTCTGGATGATGTCCAAGAAAACTGGCCAAAGGCATTTGATATGTACTACGTGGGAAGGAAAAAAGACGCGGATGCCATTGCGGATCTCGCCGTTGAAAATTATTACGAAATGCGCAATCATGTAGACAATCCTGACTTCATTGCCAAGCGCGCTATTGAAATGCAGCTGGAGAAAAAATATCCGGACTACGCTTCCAAATATAACCTGGTCACTTTCTGCGAGCAGCACTCTTATTCATATGCCAAGGAAAAAGGTAATCGCCAGGACAAATGGCTGCTGGAATATTGCAATCAAAGGAATACCTCTCAGCTCTCCGTAGAGGAACTTGATCGGATTTATCAAACTTTAAAGGAAGTGTGAACCTAATTGTGAGTTGTGAATTGTGAGTTGTGCGTATGTTGAGCAGATTTGAATTGCTTATCTTGATTTTCCAAAAATTACTCAAACTCAAACTCAAACTCAAACTCAAACTCAAACTCACAACTCACAACTCACAACTCACAACTCACAACTCACAACTCACAGCCGACTGTTGACTGTTGACTGTCGACTGTTAACTGTTGACTTTTTTCTTAATTTTAAACCATGATACGCAGACCCTTCAATATTCAAGCCTGGATAGACGAGCATCGTCATGAGCTCAAACCACCTGTGGCTAATCGCAACCTCTACCATGATGCAGGCGATTATATCGTCATGATCGTAGCTGGCCCTAATGCCCGAAAGGATTATCACTTTAATGAAACGGAAGAGTTGTATTACCAGATTGAGGGTGATATCAATGTCCGGATCCAGGAAGATGGAAAAGCAGTGGATATTCCGATCAAACAAGGGGAAATGTTTCTGCTTCCCGGCCATACGCCGCACAGTCCTATGCGCCCTGAAGGGACTATCGGATTGGTCATCGAATTAAAACGCAGCGAAAATGAACAGGATGGCCTGATGTGGTTTTGTGACAACTGCAATACCAAGTTGTTTGATACCCGTTTTCATCTCACCAATATTGAAAAAGATTTCCTCCCACGCTTTAAAGATTATTATGCTTCCGTTGAAAAACGCACCTGTCCCAACTGCGGACATGTGATGGAGGCAGATCCCAGATTTGTGAGCTAAATAAATACATAAAGGAGGTAGGGGTTCAAAATTTTGAACCCCTACCTCCTTTATGTATTTACCCTATTTGGGCGATTTCCAGTTAATTTGCGGCCGATTGATGAAAAAGACCTATTTCGCTTCTGATTTTCACCTGGGTATAGATGGTGCGCAGACCAGTGTTGAGCGGGAGAAACTCATCGTGGAATGGCTGGATGCCGCCGCTCCGGATATGCAAACACTTTACCTGGTCGGTGACATATGGGACTATTGGTTTGAATATGGGCAGGTCATACCAAAAGGATATTCAAGGATTTTAGGTTGTATCGGACGGTTAAGAGATGCAGGCATACCCATTTATTATTTTACCGGCAATCACGACATGTGGATGTTCCGCTACCTGACTGAAGAGTTTGGCATCCCCATTTACCGGAAAGCGGTAACGCATACGATTGACGGGAAGAAATTCTATATCGGTCATGGTGATGGCCTGGGTCCGGGTGATCATGGGTATAAGATGATTAAAAAAATATTTGCCAATCCGGTCAGCCAATGGTTGTTTGCCCGGATACATCCGAATACAGGACTTCGGTTGATGAAGTTTTTTTCCGGTACCAGCAGGCAGCATACAGAAATTGAAAATTTCCTCGTCCCTGAAAAAGAATGGCTCATTCAATATGCACGTGAAGTCCTCCAGAAGGAGGATATCGATTATTTTGTCTTTGGCCATCGCCACCTTCCCATCGAATTTGACCTGGGCATCAAAGGGGCAAAATATTTCAACCTCGGTGACTGGTTAAAATATAACAGCTATGCCGTCTGGGATGGCACCTCACTACATCTTTCCTACTACAAACCTCAGCGGTAAAATAGCACGTCAAGGAATTTTTACCTTTGCACCTTCGTTAAAGGACATCTGTCAAACCTTTCAATTCTACTCAATATGAAATTTTCTCCGGGATATACCCTCCTATTATCATTGATTTTTAGTTCCTTGGCCAGCTTTTCAATTGCACAAACCACTTTGGATGAAGCGGTTAGAAGAGCTGACGTTTCACCAGCATGGCCTGGATGTGATGCCAAACTGACCGACTGCACAAAATCCAGGATGGCTGATTTTATCGCCGCTAATCTCCAGATACCACCTGATGCTAAGGCTCAGGGTGCAGGCGGAGTAGTGATGATGGAATTTGTGGTTGAGAAAAACGGGAACATTGGCGAGATAAAGCCAATCCACGATCCAGGTTTAGGCCTTGGTACGGAAGCCGCCCGCGTCATCAACCTGATGAAAACTAAAAAAATAAAATGGACACCTGCCGAAACTGATGGCAAAAAGGTTCCTTTCAGATATACCATTCCGGTTAGTTTCAACCTGAATTTACCGGCGACTAATAAGACCAAAACCACCAAAGAATCAACTGACCATTCAAACCAGGTCTTTGAAATAGTAGATCTGATGCCACTTTACGCGGGTTGTGAAGCAGCCGTAAATGATTCGATAGATTGCTCTTTTTTAAAGGTAGTCAACCACATCAAATCGAATCTGAAGTATCCTGAAGAAGCTTTGAAAAATAAAGTTCAGGGCCAGGTGGTCGTTGAGTTTGTCATTGATACCAATGGAGCATTGATCAATCCGGTGATCAAACAAGGTCTTGGTTCAGGATGCGATGAAGAGGCACTGCGGGTGATTGCATTGATGCCGGCCTGGATTCCGGGTAAGCAGGATGGACAAAAGGTGAAGGTGAGGATGAAGCTTCCGATTGTTTTTCAGGTTTCAAAGCCATAGCGAAGGGCAAGGAGATAGGGGCAAGGAGATAGGAGATAGGAGCGAGGAGATAGGAGCGAGGAGATAGGGGCAAGGAGATAGGGGCAAGGAGATAGGAGATAGGAGCGAGGAGATAGGAGCGAGGAGATAGGGGCAAGGAGATAGGAGCGAGGAGTTAGGAGCGAGGGTCAAGGAGATAGGAGA
>JAWXAW010000110.1:0-10709 GCA_034439675.1 Saprospiraceae bacterium
ATGTAGGGGTGCCAAATAAAAATGTAGGGGTTCAAAATTTTGAACCCCTACATTTTTATTTGGCACCCATTGATTTTCAAATGGCACTCCTTGATTTTCAAATGGCACCCATTGATGTTTATTTGGCACCCATTGATTTTCAAATGGCACCCATTGATGTTCATTTGGAACCTAGGGAGGGATATTCATTTGGCACCCAATGATTTTTGTTTGGCACCCAATGATTTTCATATGGCACCCAGAGAGGGATTTTCATATGGCACTCCTTGATTTTCATTGGAACCCATTGATTTTCATTGGAACCCATTGATTTTTGTTTGGCACCCATTGATTTTTGTTTGGCACCCATTGATTTTTGTTTGGCACCCATTGATTTTTGTTTGGCACCCAATGATTTTCATATGGCACCCAGAGAGGGATTTTCATATGGCACCCCATTGATGTTCATTTGGATCAGAATGTTGATATGAATCCCGGGAAACTGAATTGTAACGCCGATATTCATAATTTTCTGGTACAATAAAATGATCCATGTGTAGGGGTTCAAAATATTGAACCCCTACACATGGATCATTTTATTGTGAGCGGAGGCGAAACATAGTAGATGGATGAGGGTTAGCAGGTCGTAGTAGTCAAACAATCACTTCCCATACTGCCGCTCATAATACGCCCTGTACGATCCATCTGTCACATGATTGATCCAGGATTGATTGGAGAGATACCAGTCGATGGTTTTCGAAAGCCCTGATATAAAATCAGTAGCCGGTGTCCAGCCAAGCTCGTTCCGGAGTTTGCTGAAATCAATCGCATATCGGTGATCATGCCCGGCCCTGTCTTTGACAAAGTGGATCAGCTCCTCTGAGCTTCCGAGCAGCCGACCGGTTTTTTCATCCATCACTTTGCACAAGGTGCGCACCAGATCAATGTTTTTCCATTCACTATCGCCTCCGATATTGTAGGTCTCTCCTGGACGTCCCTCGTGATAGATGAGATCAATGGCTTCGGCATGGTCCTCCACATATAACCAGTCGCGAATATTAGTTCCTTCCCCGTAGACCGGAAGAGGTAATCCTTTGCTGATGTTGTGAATCATCAGTGGAATCAGTTTTTCCGGAAACTGATTTGGGCCATAGTTGTTGCTGCAATTGCTGATCACCACGGGCAGTCCATACGTA
This sequence comes from Saprospiraceae bacterium, assembly GCA_034439675.1. Taxonomy (GTDB): domain Bacteria; phylum Bacteroidota; class Bacteroidia; order Chitinophagales; family Saprospiraceae; genus Opimibacter. The sequence continues at coordinate 1,176 of JAWXAW010000110.1, forward strand.
GCATAGTATGCCCGTACAAAGTGGTCACTTGATGCTTTTGAAGCGGAATAGGGACTTCGGGGCGCGTAGGATGTTGCCTCGGTGAAATAGCCCGTTTCCCCAAGTTCCCCAAACACTTCATCTGTGGATATATGGTAAAATTTTCCTGCCACACCGGTTTCCCTAAGATAACGCCTGAATGCTTCCAACATGGAAGTCGTGCCAAGTACATTGGTGCGCACAAACGAAAGTGGATCTTCGATGGACCTGTCTACATGCGATTCAGCAGCGAGATGAATGACCCCATGGATCTGATGTTTGTGCAGTAGTCCGGTGACCAGCGCCATATCCATAATATCTCCTTTTTCGAAGACATAGTTTGAGGCATGGCTGATATCCGTCAGGTTATCAAGATTGCCTGCATACGTCAAATCATCCAGATTGATGATCCTGTAGTCGGGATACCTGTTGACCATACGACGCACTACGTGTGAGCCAATAAATCCGGCACCACCGGTGATCAGAATTGCATGCGTTGAAGACATGTAAGAAGTTTTTGTATTCAGCAAGAGGCCAAAAATAGCAGTTCTGAATGAGAACAACGGTTTTGAAGAGTGTTATCGGATGTTAAAAACAGTTAATGATACCAGACAGCCGGTGTTGTTGACTTTTAGATACTTTTGAATACAGATGACACATCAGAACAATTCCTCAATTAGATTCCTTGCCGGTGATGATCAACCGGTAAGTTTTGCAGAGCTCTTCTTTGAACTCGTCTTTGTTTTTTGCGTGACGCAGGTGGTACATCTGCTCGAATACTCTTTTGATCTGGTGCATATCGGTCGCGCTATCCTTTTTTTCTGGCTGATTTGGTGGGCCTGGACGCATTCTTCCCCGGCTTGAAAGCCGGGCCAATTCAATTTGTTTTTGCTTAATTTTATTTGGATTGAAGCCGGGTCAATTCAATTTGTTTTTGCTTAATTAGCGAAGTCGAAGCATCACTCTTCACTATGCCCCTTCCAGATTTTTTACAAAATCTGTCTCCCCTGTGTTTCTCCACTTCGTTGCTTCCAGCAACATGGCTCCGAAAACCCCGGGGTTAATAGTGCACTTACTTTTCACTCTTCACTTTTACTTTTTTGGTTGGTGAGCGTAGCCGAACCATCATTTCCCATGGCACTGCTTATACTTCTTACCGCTGCCGCATGGACAAGGATCGTTTCGGCCTACTTTAGGTTCTTCTCTCTTGACCGTCTCTACTACTGTCTCAGGCCTGCGACCCGCGGCAGCAGCAGCTGCCTTGCGTGCGATTTCTTCCGTTCTGTTGGTCCTGATTTTACTCAGGTCTGTTTTTTGTTCCCGAGCTTCACGCACCTCATCGTTGCCCTGAATGAGCAGGCTTCCACGGGACAGGTATGAGCAGACATCCTGGTTGATTTTGTACACCAGGCCTTCAAACAATTCATACGCCTCCATCTTATACACGACTAATGGATCCTTTTGCTCGAAAGAAGCAGCCTGGGCAGATTCCTTGAGTTCATCCATATGTCTCAGATGTTCTTTCCAGTGATCATCGATCAATAAAAGGCTTATGGCTTTTTCGATGTCAATCATGACAGACTTGCCCTTGGTATCAATCGCTTCTTTCAGATCTGCAGAAACCGGGAGTGCATGTTTGCGTCCATCCGTAAAAGGAATAGAGATCCGCTTATACCGGTGCCCTTCATTTTCATGCACGCTTCTGATGATGGGCATCAGGGTCTCCGCTATTTTATAGCGTTTATTTTCGTACTGTTTTTGGATCTGATCCTGGAAAATTTCAACCAGTACATCCGAGGAGGTCGTACGGAAAGTCTCTTCATCGACCTCAGGCACAGCACCCATGATGCTCATGCTTTCCTCCATGAATTCTTCGTAGTCATTTTTATTTTTCGCACGCTCCACGATGCTTTCAGCCATGGACATAAACATCTGGTTGATGTCAAGCTGCAATCGGGCTCCTTCAAGTGCATGTTTACGTTTGCGATAGATCGCTTCACGCTGGATATTCATGACATCATCATATTCCAGCAAACGCTTACGGACCCCAAAGTTGTTTTCTTCTACTTTCTTTTGAGCACGTTCGATAGATTTGGTCACCATCGAATGCTGGATGACCTCGCCCTCTTTATGACCCATCCTGTCCATCACCTTGGCGATTCGCTCTGAATGGAACAAACGCATGAGGTTATCTTCAAGGGAAACATAAAACTGTGAGGAACCCGGATCGCCCTGACGACCAGCACGTCCGCGAAGCTGACGGTCTACCCTTCTTGAGTCATGCCGTTCTGTACCGATGATGGCCAGACCTCCTGCATCTTTAACACCCGGGCCGAGCTTTATGTCTGTACCCCTGCCTGCCATGTTGGTCGCAATAGTTACCCGACCTGCATGCCCTGCTTCAGCAACAACTTCAGCTTCACGCTGGTGTTGTTTGGCGTTGAGTACATTATGCGGAATACCCCTGAGTTGAAGCATCCGGCTAAGTTTTTCAGAAATATCTACAGAGGTGGTACCTACCAGCACCGGCCTGCCGGCTTGTGTAAGGGTGGCAATATCATCGATGACGGTATTGTATTTCTCTCTTGCGGTTTTGAATACAAGATCCTCTCTATCGTCACGTGTAATAGGTCTGTTGGTAGGGATGACGACTACATCCAGTTTATATATTTCCCAGAGCTCACTGGCTTCCGTTTCAGCAGTACCGGTCATACCGGCGAGCTTGTGATACATTCTGAAGAAGTTTTGCAGGGTGACCGTTGCATAGGTCTGCGTGATCTCCCCGACTTTTACATTTTCCTTGGCCTCAAGTGCCTGATGTAATCCGTCTGAATAGCGGCGGCCTTCCATCATCCGACCTGTCTGTTCATCTACGATCTTAACCTCACCTTCCAGCACGATGTACTCCTCATCCCTTTCAAACAAGGTGTATGCTTTGAGCAGTTGGTTGATCGCATGAAGGCGTCTTGATTTGATTGAAAAATCCTGTGCCAATGCCTGTCTCGCTTCTGCCAGTGCTTCCCCTTTCAATTCATTGGAGTTGGTGATGGCCTGCAACTGAGAGACGATATCCGGCATGACAAAAAAGTTCGGATCCGTATTGTACTTGGTCAGATATTCTGCACCTCGCTCCGTCAATTCAATCTGCCTGTTTTTTTCGTCAATGGTAAACAGCAGGGGTTCATCCACGAGGTGCATTTTTTTGGACTGCTCCTGCATATAGTGGTTCTCCGCACGTTGCAGACCTACTTTGACACCGTCTTCCGAAAGGAATTTGATCAATGGTCTGTTTTTAGGCATGGCCCGGTATGATCGCAGCAAAGCCATTCCGCTTTCACCTTCCTCATATCCTGCCTTACCATCCAGGAATAGTTTTCGCGCTTCAGCAAGATATTGAGTCGCCATTTTACGCTGGGCATCCATGAGCTTTACTACATAAGGCTTGAGCTCCATGTATTCCTGCTCTTCAGCCCCTTCAGGCACTGGTCCGGATATAATCAACGGAGTACGCGCATCATCAATCAATACCGAATCCACCTCATCGACCATGCAATAATGATACTTGCGCTGCACCTGCTCTTCCGGAGAACGCACCATGTTATCCCGCAAGTAGTCAAAGCCAAATTCACTGTTCGTACCATAGGTGATGTCACAGGTATATGCACGTTTTCTTTCCGGTGAATGGGGTTTATGCTTATCGATACAATCGACATTTAAAAGCAGAAACTCAAGGATAGGCCCGACCCATTCACTATCCCGTCGAGCGAGATAGTCATTGACGGTAACTATATGGACACCTAATCCGGCAAGGGCATTGAGATAAGATGGCAGGGTAGCCACTAGCGTCTTTCCTTCACCAGTTCCCATCTCCGCGATTTTACCATCGTGTAGCACCATACCACCAATCAGTTGCACATCATACGGAACCATGTTCCATTTGACAGCGCCTCCTGCGGCAGTCCATTCATTTTTCCATACTACCGTATCTCCATCAATAGCTACATAAGACTTTTTGGTCGCCAAATCCCGGTCATGATCTGTCGCTTTTGCACTGAGGGTATTGTTTTCAGTAAAACGCCTGCTGGTTTCTTTGATGACAGCAAAAGCTTCAGGCAATAATTCTTTCAGGATTTCCTCAAGGGATTTATCCCTTTCTTTCATCGCTTCATCGAGTTCCTTGTAGAGCTCCTCCTTGACCGAAAAATCTGTATCCTCCTCCGCATCGGTGCGCAGGCTGGTGATTTCATGATCGATATCTTTCAGGTAGGCGGTGATGCGCTCCCTGAATTCCAGGGTTTTAGCCCGAAGCTCATCATGTGTAAGGGATTGATACTGAGCAGCAAATTCATTCGTAATCTCAACTACCGGGGAGTACGCTTTGACGTCGCGCTCATATTTTGAACCAAATAGCTTGGTGAATATTTTAAACATAACTTTAAATGTCGATTAAGCGTGTAAAGATATGATCAGATACCATACCACATCCGGCATTCTATGTCAAATTGTCATGTGTTTGGGTTTAATTAACACCTCCTGCAGGCATACACAGAGCAATCCCGGCGATTATTCAGCCTATTATTTGCCATTCGAAGCGATTCCGGATGAAGGTTTAGTCTATTCCTATCGCAATCTGGCTGATACAGCAGCCGGGCCCGAAATCTGGCGGTATACCACCCAAGGCAAAGGATTGATCGAAAGTGTTAATTATGGTCCGGATCATGAGGTCGTCCAACGGCAATACGATAGGGTAGTGCCCAATGGCGTCATCACTGACTCGTTGTTGCTTTTTTACCTCGATACGGATGGCCTGCGTAAGCCAATCAGAGTCAAAATTCTTTCACCCCATCGTTTTCCTTTTCAGCCCGGAGATTCAACGAAAGTATGGCTGACACACCTGGAATGGAACCAGCCACTCGACTCATTGCATATCGTGCTTCAGCGCCGTCGCAGATTTGTGGGCGATACCACCTGGGAAATGAACGGCAAGTCAATTCCTGCCATCCGCTTCAGGACAGAAGATACTTTTGAAACGGAAAGAGATGGTTGGACCACTTCGACCTGGACAGGTGAAGAGATCTATGCAAAAGGGATAGGCATGGTCTATTACAAAAGAAAGATTTCTGAACAGCTCAGCCTTGAATTTGAGTTACAGTAGGTAATAGTCAGCAGTCAGCAGTCAACATTCAACTTGTCAACTGACAGCAGTAAACAGTAAAAAGTCAGCGTAAACAGTCATTCCACTCACCAGTTAATAGTTAGTAGTTAATAGTTACCGTCAAGCTTAAAAAACAGACAGACAACAACCTCTGATACCAGATTTTCAATCAATAATGCTTCCGTTTCTAAAGATACTTTCTGACGGAGAAGAGCACACAACAATTGAGACAAACCAAAAGTTGGCTATACACTTCAACTTGACAGATGAAGAAATAAGCGAATTTCTTCCGAGCGGAGCAGCAAAGACTTTCCCGAATCGAGTTGCTTGGGCGAAATCACATTTTAAAATGGCTGGACTTCTTGAGAACACAAATAGAAGTGCATTCAAAATTACAGCAGAGGGGAAAAAACTCCTTGACACAAATCCGGCTGAAATAAATTTGAGAGTTTTAAGAACGATTCCAGCCTATCAAGAAAGAACAGGCCGTATACGAGAGGATTCTTCCGTGGACATTGACATTTCTCAAACATCTGCTACACCTGAAGAAATTATTGAAAATAGTTATTTGACAATTCGAAAGAATCTTGCACAAGAATTACTTTTCAAAATCAAAAGCAGTAGTCCCGCCTTTTTTGAGACTTTAGTGGTCGAATTATTGGTTAAAATGGGTTACGGTGGTTCTATTAAAGACGCTGGTCGTTCCATAGGTCGTTCCGGAGACGAAGGAATTGATGGAATTATCAAAGAAGATAAGCTCGGTCTTGATGTAATTTATATTCAAGCGAAAAGATGGGAAAATGTTGTCGGTAGACCAGAAATTCACAAATTTGTTGGAGCTTTAGCTGGACAAGGAGCAAAAAAAGGAGTTTTCATTACAACTTCGCGTTATACAAAAGAAGCACGCGACTATCAACCAAGGAATGAAACAAAAATCGTATTGATTGACGGAGAACAATTAGCGGAATTAATGATTGACCATAATCTTGCTGTTTCGACTGTAAATACTATCGAGATTAAACGAATTGATAACGATTACTTTGGAGATGAATAATGAAAGCCTGGCGGTATCAAAGGCTATAACAAATGGCGGGTTTGGGAACATAATTGAAGCTTCGTCGCCCGCAAAATCATTCATGTTGGTTGACATTTAAGTGACTCACAATCAGCCACTTGTCATAGTCTCAACCGTTAGTAGTCAGCAGTTGGCATTCCACAGTATTCAGGATAGGACGTAAAAAAATGTAGAGGCACGATTAATCGCATCGCTACATTTTTTTACGTCTTTTCAAACTACAAACTGCTTACAGTTGACAGTTGACAGAGAACTACAGACTGCTGACAGTTGACAGTCGACAGAGAACTGCTAGCTTAACCCTTTAAACCACTGCTGGAACATATCACCCACTACAGGTGAAGGTTTCTGCTCACCGCTAAGTGCTCCAAGGAGGCTCAATACCCATAATACCAGAATGGCAATGCTGATGATCGTGCCAATGATATTGATGGTCAACATACCGAGTACACTGCCGGCTATAGCGATGAGCCATAATCCCAGATTTTGACGGAGATAAAAGGATGTGTTTGGTCCTTTGTCAGATTGATTCATCACCAGCGCTATGATCCAGCCGATGAATGTGAGGTGCGCTACAATAGATTTCGTTTTGTCGTCCATGATGTGATTTTGGTTTTAGTTTGCTAAAAATAACAATCTTGTGGATTCCTAGAGTAAATTTTCTAACAAAAGGTTTACCACGAGGCCTGAACGGACAAAACCGGGATGATACCGAGTTGTGACTGTCCGGCAATAGCCTTTAGATAAGGATCATAATAACGCCAGGCAGTGTTGGAAAAATTTAATACATTCTGGATGTCCAGGGAGTAACGCCATCTGATCTTGGCAAATGCGATGGTCCGGACAATACTCAGATCAACCCGTTTATAATCCTCCAGCCGTTGATCAAAATAACCTGAGGGTTTGTAGAGTGTTGTATAATACTGGGCCGAAGCATCCACATCTATTTGTTCTTCCCACAATCCTCCATGCAGCATCCCTCTCATGCTGAAATTCCAGATCCGCGCTTTACCATTTTTCTCCCTGATCAGTTCCTTAGCGATGGAAAGGTGTGTGGCATATTGTCCATTGTATCTGCCCGGCTGTAGGCTTCCATCACTGACGTCGCGCTCGCTTTGGAAAAAAGATTGGTTGATATTGAATCGCCAGCCGCTATGGTTATAATTCCACTGGCCTTCAATGCCGCGGTACATTCCCTTTGCTTCATACGAAACAGCCACTGGTTCCGCATCGCTATAGGTGAATGGATAATCAGCCAGATGAAAAAACCCTTCAGTGAGATCAAGTCGCAAAAGTTTTGACATGCTATGGATGTATGCATCCAGTGTGAAAGCATGTTTCCCGGTCACAAAATTCCAACCAACTTCGTAAACCTGGTTACGCAAATGGTAGGCAGCGATTTCAGGACCGACCGGCCGAATTCTGACTTCTCCGGGTCCGCTCCGGGTGCCTGCAAATACAGCTTGCTCAGGTGCGTAATGCCATTTTAATGTAGCGCGGTATCCGGGATCCCATGTGTCATGCATTGCAGAATAAGATAGGTCTGCTCCTAAATCCAGTTTCAATCCTTTCACCAACCAAACTCCTGAGTTTATATAAGGTCTGACGAGTGATTCCTCGGCAAACGGCAGATACGGGTATGGTCCAAATGATTCGTTTCCGTATGTCCGGTTTTTGAAATTAACACCTGCTATCGTCTGAACACGATCCGAGTGCCTAAAGGCTAATTCAGCAAAGGCAGAGAAAATGGATATACGGGCATCATCATCAACAGATTCGATGTGGGATTCAAATTGCCCTTGCTTGCTATAGCTTGTCTGGTTTGTAGAATAAGCGGTCCCTGTTTTCAGATGCAGCTTTGCGCTAAATGCATAGGCATAGGTTGCTCCTGCTCCCACTATATTATTACCATAGTCAATGTCAAAATAGTCTTTGTACTCGTCGATATCGGCGGCATCTTCCGCTTTGTCAAATGTATTCTTACTCTCACCAGCCCATGCAAACACTTTCAGGGCATGTAAATCACCATATTGCCTGAAGGACAATACACCGTCATAATAGTTGATCTGCTCACCACCAAAATCCACACCCATGGCCGTAAGCAAGCCTGTAAAACTGTATCGGAAATTAAAATCAAGGATGCGGTTGGTTCCCAGACCAATACCTCCACCTAATTCAAATCCAAGTAGCCCGGCTTTCGCCCGCCATTCAGGTTTTGCTGTTTCATGCAGATGCATATCGATAGCAGCACTGCTGATGTTGTTGATGCTGATCGGATTGAGACCTATATATACATCGGTGGATCCAAGGGTTTGGGCAGAAAACATATTGACGCCACCACCATATTGTGTGGGCAGGTCGGAGTAGGTGCCTGCGTTGTTGGTATGATTGGGATTGACGATGTCCAGCCCTTCCAGTAACCAACTGTTAAAGACCGGGGACTTCCCTCGTGCAGACAATTGATTAGCCTGGTCATTGAGTAATACTATGCCAGGCTGGCTATGCGCGACACGAACAGGATCTTCAAAATTTCCGGCGACCTGCAGCATGTCATCAGGTGTGATCGTGCGGATATAGGGTGTCGAACTGTGTCGCGAAGCAACTACAGTTACAGCCTCCAGATCAAATGAAGTTTTTTGTAACAGGTGCTCTACTTTTCGTGTGGAATAGCCGTCGAGGATAATGTTAGAAAGCTCATAAGGCAGATACCCGTCGGAAATGATATCAATGGAAAATCTTCCGGCTTTTTCGCTTTTCCACACATATCGTCCTAGGCTGTCCGTTGTTCCCTGATAGACAATAGAGTCCCCAAGAGATATGGTGATGACAGCGGTGGCTAAAGGATATCGGGAAAATTCCTCTTCCACTGAACCAAGTATACCCTGTGCCTGGGACATAACAATCCCCAGACATAAGAACAATGCCGTAAGAAAGATCCTAAAAAAAGAAACCCGCTCTGCAGCGGGCTTCCTGAGGATCATAATTTGTTGGTTTTTCGACTTAAGATATGCCATCGAAAAATCTTTATGGATCAACTCGAAAGATAATCGAAATTATTATTCCAATAGAAAAATAAATTTCCTAAGTATTAAATCCCCTCACCCACACCCCTCTAGTTAAGTTTTTCGCGCAGAGCCGTAGAGCCGCAGTTCAAATCCTCTCACGTCTCACTGTCTTCCCGCCACATCATTTCATGATGGCGGGATCTCCGCTACGCTGCGACACGCCTCTCGTCTCACACCTATTGTCTACTTTTATATCAATGAAATTCTCCACCTGGATCAGA
>JAWXAW010000111.1:0-4426 GCA_034439675.1 Saprospiraceae bacterium
GCAAATCCTCTGTTGTGATTTCTCCGGTGATCTCACCAAGATGATGTAATGATTGCCGTATGTCCATGGCTAGAAAATCCCCGGTCACTCCGGATTCAAGTCCTGTCAACACACGATGAAGCGATTGATTGGTCTCCACCAGCTTTTGATAGTGACGAAGATTGGTAACCAACACATCTCCCTGGCGCACTTCATGAATTTGAAACTTAGAAAGGATACTTTCCTTCAAAACATGTAGATTGGTTTTTGATGCAGCAGAGATCAATATGAAGTTCTGATTTTCTATTGCTTTTAAAATATCTGGTTGGGCGCGATCAACTTTATTTCCAATTTTCAGATAGGGGATACCCAAACTTTTAAGTTCATTCTCTTCAGCTTCCAACTCTTTTAAATTGGTATTCGAGAGATCAAACATGTACAGAATCAAGGAAGCCTTCTTCATGCTTTCGCGGGTGCGGGTTATACCTAACGACTCAATAACATCGGTAGTTTCCCTAAGCCCGGCAGTATCCATAAATCGAAAACTGATCCCACCTAAAGTAATTTCATCTTCAATAACATCGCGCGTGGTGCCGGGTATGTCTGAGACAATCGCCTTCTCTTCATTGAGCAACGCATTAAGCAACGTTGACTTACCGGCATTGGGCTTACCGGCAATCACCGTAGGGATACCGTTTTTGATTACGTTTCCTTCGTCAAAAGATTGAATAAGAATATGCAGGTAGTTCATGATTCTGTTTACCAGATCAGAAAGATCTTTGCGACCGGCAAACTCTACATCTTCTTCTCCAAAGTCTAATTCAAGTTCGATAAGAGATGCAAAATGGATAAGCTCGTCACGCAAATGTTTGATCTCTTTCGAAAACCCACCGCGCATCTGGTTGATGGCCGCCTGTCGTGCGTTATCAGTTTCGGCATTGATCAGGTCAGCCACCGCCTCGGCCTGGGCCAGGTCAAAACGGCCATGAAGAAAAGCTCTCTTAGTAAACTCCCCCGGTCCAGCCAAACGTGCACCTGCATGCAGAAATGCTTTGATCAGTTGCTTGACAATAAAAGGAGATCCATGACATGAGATCTCCACGGAATTTTCACGGGTAAATGAGTTGGGCTCTTTAAAAATGGTGACCAATACTTCATCTATTGATTTACCGTCTTCTTCAATCGTGCCAAGGTGCACGGTATGTGAAGGCTGACTCTCCAGATTTTTTCCTTTGAATAATTGCTGGGTGATGTGGATAGAATCTTTTCCTGACAACCTGATTACGGCAATGGCACTAATCCCTTGGGCAGAAGCCAAGGCAATGATGGTATCATCAACAGGAGAAAGAGAAGACATGGCTGCAAGATAATGAGTAATTGGCCAACTGAGATTTTGTTAAAGGGTAAGATTTCTGTCAGAGATGTTCTGATCTACATTATCCGATTGGCTCCCGAACAATGAGGACCGGAATTTTCACTCTATGACGAACGGTGTCAACGGTGGTTCCGAAGATGAGGTCCTTCACCCACTTATGGCCATGGGCACCCATCACCAGTAAATCAGCATCAAATTCATTCACGATCTCAGGGATAACAAGTTTTGGATTACCAAATCCAATTTTTATCGCAGCCTGATAACCCTGCTCTTTCAATTGAGTGGCGTAGCTGTTCAGCGCGGCTGTATCTGCGCTTGATTCATGGTCAGCGATTTCACTTCCATACCACATGGCCCCGGCTGTTTCCACCACATGCACGAGCAAATAGCGGGCATCTTTACCTCCCTGAGAAACGGCACTGCGAATGGTCAATGAATCGATAGAGCTAAAATCGATCGTCACGGCAATTTGTTTATAAGGTGCTTTATCAAGGCTAATGAGTTCGGTGGCAGATCCATGCGGAGCGCGTGCTGTTTTTTCGCTTCTTCTTCTATCCAACCATGGCTTGAAGGAGATATATAACAACAGGATGCCTGCGGCCAAACAGAAAGGAATAGCGGTAAGCCAAACAATCCAGGCATTGTCTCCGGCAATGATGAGCCAACTGGAAATTTCCTGCGTCACCAACTTTCCATTGAGCGAAACGATAATGATGGCAATGGTCCAGGCAGCAATTTTCATCCACGGCTTGATCACAAACACACCCATTTTTTCTTTGTCGCTGGTGAAATGGATTAATGGAATAATGGCAAAACCTAGTTGAAGACTCAATACCACCTGGCTAAACACCAGTAGTTCTCCGGTTTTTCCTTCGCCATACATAAGGATGACGATGTATGCCGGAATGATGGCGATGAGTCGTGTAATAAGTCTGCGGAGCCAGGGAGCGATACGAAGATTCAGGTATCCTTCCATCACGATTTGCCCTGCGAGCGTACCGGTGATGGTTGAACTTTGTCCGGCAGCAATCAAAGCAATACCAAACATGATAGAGGCCCATTCATTGCCTAACAGAGGCGATAAGAATTTATAAGCATCCTGAATGTCGGACACCTCAAACATCCCGGCCCTGAAAAATGTGGAGGCCGCCAGGATCAGAATGGCTGAGTTAACGAGGAATGCTGCATTAAGTGCGATGGTAGAATCGATCAGATTGTATTTGATGGCGCTCCACACACCTCTTTCGCTTGGGTCGATTCTTCTGGTTTGAACCAAGGAAGAATGCAGATAGAGATTATGAGGCATCACGGTTGCTCCAATAATTCCTATGGCGATATACAAAGCGGCATCCGATGGGAGCGAAGGAATAAATCCTTTAACCAGTTCACCCATGTCGGGTTTTGCCCAGATCATTTCCAACAGGAAAGAAACCCCGATGATGGCAACCAATGCCACAATGAACGCTTCAATCTTACGCATGCCATAGCTTTGAAGTACTAAAAGCAAGAGAGTGTCTAAAACGGTTAAAGAGACCCCCCACATTAATGGCAGGCCAAATAGCAGTTGCAGGCCAATGGCCATACCCAATACTTCGGCAAGATCCGTGGCAGCAATAGCGATCTCAGCCAGAATCCACAAGCAGAAATTTACTATGGGATGGTAGGACGTTCGGGATGCCTGTGCCAGGTCCAATTGGCGCACCAGACCTAATCGCGCACTCAAGCTTTGCAGAAGCAACGCCATGAGGTTCGACATGAGCAACACCCAAATTAACTTGTAACCAAACTGACTGCCTCCTGCTATATCGGTAGCCCAATTGCCCGGATCCATGTAGCCAACGCTTACGAGATAGGCCGGTCCTAAAAAAGCAAATAATTTTCTCCAGCCTTTGCGGTTGGTTACATCCACCGAAGCATGTACCTCACTTAATGACTTTCTTGAAACATCACGCTCCCTCATATCATTCAGAAACTAAAATATTTTGTGATACTTCCTTTGAAATGAACACCCTGTGATCATTGATTAAAACCTCCATCGATTCATCGTAGTCCTCTTTTCCGAGAATCTTGATTTTGGTTCCGGGCTTGGCGCCAATCTTGTCGAGGTATTTTAAAAGATTTGAATCAGAATCTTTTACGGCAGCAATTTTTCCATGATAGCCAGCTTTCAACTGATCTAACGTGATCTGGGGTTGTAACTTGATTTTTCCCTTGCTGTCGGGGATAGGATCTCCGTGAGGATCTACCTTGGGATAGCCCAGAAACTCATCGAGTTTTTCAATCAGCCGGTGGGAGTTAATATGTTCCAGTTGTTCGGCCACTTCGTGCACTTCATCCCAGGTGAAGCCGAGTTTCTCTACCAGGAAGGTTTCCCACAGCCGATGCTTGCGAATTACCATCAGGGCTTCCGACTTTCCTTTACTAGTGACATTTACTCCATAGTATTTTTCATAACTTATAAACTCTTTGGCCGCCAGTTTTTTAATCATGTCGGTGGCCGAGGCAGCCTTGGTGTTCATGGCTTCCGCCAGTTCGTTGGTGAGCACAGATTTTGAGCCACCGTCAGAAAGGTGATAGATGGCCTTCAGGTAATTTTCTTCGGTAAGACTTAGCATCAGCGAATAGATCGATCGGCAAATATAAAAGTTTAGATTAGCCTAAAAAATAATTTAGACTAAAACTTTCTTGATTGATTCGAGCAATTTTTTTTCTTCCGAAGACCAGTCCACGCCAGTGGGAGCTACCGGGTAGAAGTCTGTCAGCTTCATTTTCTGTAATAGCGCAGGTGCGTCAATGGGTGCATGCAAGTCGATCGGAATAGCTGCCCGACAGGGATCACATAAGGTTACCCAAGGTGGATAGTTTTGCAGAAGTAAGGGCAACTGTGCGGACATGTACTCATACAATTTGGTGGGTATTCTATTTTCTGTGTGGGGGGACGAAGGATAATAGATGATGCCAAAGTCGGAGTTGAAAATCTGGGTTATTATTTCACGATGCGGCACGAGTTGGTCGCCACCGGTTAAGGAGATAAATGGTTTATCGTGGATGACGGACTTAACCGTGTTCAAC
>JAWXAW010000112.1:0-3848 GCA_034439675.1 Saprospiraceae bacterium
CAGTAGGGTGGCTGAAATACCTTAAAATAAAACACGCTGGAAGCTGGTAGCTCAAATGACACTGATGATTGATGACTGATAGCTGGCAACTGAAAGCTGATCATTTTATGTAATACAAGCAGCGCGCAGCAGCTGCATGTATAGCAGTCCTTTTTCTCTGGCATAATCAACATTACGCTGTGGTATCCCTTCCGGATCTGGATAATGTTTGAGCGCTTGTGTAATGCTTTCTTCCCGTAGGATGTGCAGCATCGGATAAATAGACCGATTGGTATAATGAGCCGGATCATCGGATGCTGCATCAGCGAAAATATACGCCGGATGAAAACTGGCGATCTGATAGTTGCCATCGTATCCCCTGCGAGCGTTTGATTTTTCGGCTGCTGCGACGAGCGATAGATAGGATGTAAAATCAGCGAACTGATTTGGTAAGATGATCAGTGTCGTTTCAATCTCATCATGTTCATCAAGGAAATGTAATTCTTCAGTAAGGCCAGCCAGCGTCTTTTCTTTTGTAGCATCTTCTATCACCACATAACGAATCCTTTTCTGTTGCATAGCCTTTGCCGCAAACGGACAGAAATTGCATCCGATGACCACCGATTTTATCCAGGCAATAGTTTGTGTGATGACGATCTCTTTCATTGGATTGGTTTTCGTGAAGATTGCTTAAATAAAAGTAATAGATTTCATCCTTGGGAATAGCGTGAAGTCCTAAGCGAGATGAATACTGAAGCGGATTACTTCAGCGGCACGTTTTAAAAACTAAATCCAGCTAGCATGGAAATCCGTGTTGCTTTTCCTGTTTGGTCATCCTTGTTTATCTTGCTTCCGGACGTAAATTCAATGCTGTCCTGTAACCTGGTCAATTTCTGCTGTTGTAAAACCCCGTGTCCTACGAAATTATAAATGTTGCTGATTCCATGCCCACTATTCGATTTGATATGACAAGCTTCTTCGAACTTAAGAAGTTTGAATCAAGTATCATGATCCCTTAAATCTATAAACCTATAATCTTATAAGCCTATAAGCTAATAAGCCCATAAACCTATAAACTTATAAACCTATAAACCTATAATCTTATAAGCTAATAAGCCCATAAACTTATAAACTTATAAACCTATAATCTAATAAGCCCATAAACTTATAAACCCCCAAACCCATCAATCCCCCTATTCCGTCCCGGGCATCTCCCGTTGCTTGACAAAAAATTCATTAGAATACATCTTAAGCAACAGCAGGAAAAGTGAAATGATTAACGGCCCGAAGATGAGACCCAGGAATCCAAACATGGTCAATCCAATGATCACGCCAAAGACTGTTATGAGCGGATGCACATCAGCATATTTTTTTGCCAAGGCGAAGCGAAAGAAATTATCCACTGTCCCAATCACGCCAAAACCATAGACCAACATTGCCACACCCTGCCAGGTATGATCATTGGCAAATAGTATGATAGAGATAGGAACATACGCCAGCGCGGCTCCCACTACCGGGAGCATAGCTGTAATACAAGTTATGACAAACCAGAACCAAGGCTCGTTAACGCCGAGAATTAAATACCCTATCAAGGCAACCACACCCTGCAGTAATGCAATGACAGGAATACCGATTGCATTACTCAATACCATATTCTCCATTTCTTTCCCGAGTTTAGCTACATTGGCATCTTTCAGCGGCATGTACTCGTAGAGATCCTCTTCCATTTTCCGACCCCTGAGCAACATAAAATAAAGCATGAAATACATGAAGAAGATAGTGCCCAGTGTGCCAAACGTAGCCCCAAGAATCTGAGGGATGGTCTGCGCAACAAAGTTGCCAATCTTGTAGATATTCTCCTGGCTGATAATCTCGAAGCCAAACCTCTCCTCTAGCTTGGTGATAAGGGTTTGCAATGCTACGATCAATTCATTGGAGTGTTCAATAGCATAGGTAACCTTGGAGGTAAGCATGCCTATCAGGCCGCCGATAGGGATCATGATGACCACAAAGGAAAGGAGGATGAGCATCCAGACGCTTAAGGTTTTAGACCATTTTCTGGTTTGCACCAGGTACATCATCGGCTTCCGCATGAGGATGTATAAGGTGACAGCCCCCAAAAATGCAGGCAAGAAAATCATAAACTGGGTTGCCAACAGGAAGCCTAATAATACAAGCACAGCCAGGAAGAAAACCTGCCGGATTTTATTCTGATGTATAAAGTGTTCTTGCATGGGTAGGTTGGTTATGGCTTAAAGATAGAAAATTACATACCTGTAAATTCAATCCATTGCATATGTTTACTTTTAAAACCAGAGGGACAGCGCACCTGCTGTCAGTCAGGCAAAAAGTATAATGGGTAAATTCCTCTTTTTTATAGTAAGGATCTTTAAAAGTATCCTCATCAACTGACGGACACTCACCTGCCGGACGGAATCCGACCTGCATGCACTGCGTATCATTTCAGGAAGATCGTGGGAGGAATTCTATGACAATATCAAGACTGCAGGGGCACTACGCCTTTGCGTCATATCAACTTTGCGTGTTAGCGCCTTTGCGTGAAAAAATGGTGACTGAATCTCTGCGTGAGACAATGGTGACTGCGTCCCTTCGTCTTTGCGCGAGAAAATGATGACTGCGTCTTTGCGTCTTTACGCAAGAAAATGGTGACTGCGCTTCTGCGCGAGAAAATAGTGACTGCGTCTCTGCGTCTCTGCGCGAGAAAATGGTGACTGCGTCTCTGCGCGAGAAAATAGTGACCGCGTCTCTGCGTCTCTGCGCGAGCATTTAATGACTGATCCTAAGTGCCCCTGACCGTGAATTCAATATTTACGAACCCAAATCACTTATTCCGTCTTTGCTTCAATCCAATTGATGATTTCATCACATTCCGGTTCTATACCTGGTTTCACCACACCAACCAACTGACCGTTTTCGTCGATCATGAATTTTTGAAAATTCCAGGTCACCTCTGCGTCCATCACGCCATTTTCCGTTTTTTCTGTTAACCATTGGTAGATAGGATCTTTATCTTTCCCTTTTACGGATATCTTCGCCATCATTGGAAAAGTCACTTGATAAGTGGAGGAGCAAAACGCCTTGATCTGCTCGTTTGATCCAGGTTCCTGGCCCATAAAGTTGTTGGCCGGAAAACCGATGATCACAAACTTTTCATTGCCATATTTTTGATATAGCCGCTCAAGACCTTCATATTGAGGGGTATTTCCACATTTGGAGGCGACATTGACCACCATGACCTTCTTTCCTTTGAAGTCACTCATTTTCACTTCTTTCCCATCGATGTCCACGGCAGAAAAGTCATGGAAAGTCTTTGGTTGGGCAGACAAAACCGATAGAAAGGATACCGTAAGGAGAAAGCTAAAGAAAAGTAGTTGCATATTTTTTTTTTGGTAGATAACAACGCGGTTAGCAGATGGTTTTGAAGTAGATGACTAGAAAAGTGTGCTTTAACGCAGCGGAGATCCCGAACTATGCGGGCAGCGGGAGGGTAGGAGGTAAAAACGGGTCCTAATCACAATCATTCAGGTCCCACTTTCAGGAATACCGTTTATGCACATCTCAATTTTACATTTTAATTGAAAATTCTCAGGATCAAATGGCCTTGGCCGTTGCAGGAGTTTGCTCCTGCGACTATGGGAATTCCAATTGTGAATCTTTATTGGAATTTCGAAAGGTCTTCAAATGGTGGTCGGAGCAAACTCCAACCACGGCTGCGCCAAGTTTTATAAGGAATTCAAGTAGCTGCAGGAGCAAACAGTTCGATTCCCTCAGTACAAGGATCCCGCCACATGCAGGCAGCGGGAGGGTAGGAGGTAAAAACGGGTCCTAATCACAATCATTCAGGTCCC
>JAWXAW010000113.1:0-34364 GCA_034439675.1 Saprospiraceae bacterium
ACGTTTGATCATTAAATTACCAGTTTCAAAACCCATTTCTAGCACTGAATATTCGGGATGATCATTCCAAGTATATCCAATGATCCACGCGTCGCCTTCTCTTTGACTAATAGCATGGCCAAAGGCCATGCTATATAGCCAAAGTAAAATTAATCGTTTGGTCATCTCGAGATGGAGAATTGTTGATCTGCCGCCTGGCCATTAATTCCACCATTAAAGGTCAACATCAGAATCAGGAATAGGAAAACATTGTAGAAGAATATTCTGGTATGATTCCAGACCTCAATGTTTCTGTGTGTATGTGTATGTGTGTTGGGGATGCCAACTTACAAAAAGATTAGAATTGTTATAAAGCTTTTTCATTATTAAAAAATTTAGTGTTCAATAAAAACATTTTCCGGACATAATCAGGCCCTCATCATCCATATGGCTGAAATAGAAGTCCGTTTGGATTAGATACTGGAGTAATATATCTGCCATGTAAAAATACAGATACTTTGCACGTTGCTTTTATTCAAAAGCAATACTGTAAACGAGGAGATCAGTCGGTGCTGTCGGCAAGATGCCTTCTACGGTGTTGGTGTTTTAAATCATAGTAGAATATTTTGGTTATAAATTTGGGGTGATTGCAATAAGAAGCTAAGTCACTTTTTGGAACAAGGAGTAAAACTAGAATTCGAATGTAGTGATTTTATTTCTAAAATCAAGAAGTATTTTAAAAAATATTTTAATGATTAGTCTTTGGTAAAGTGCTAGACAATTTAAACCCAAATCCTAATAACCGGTTGCCATCTTTAAATAATTTCATTTAATCTGCCGACCAGGATCAATAAAACTGCGACTCAATTAATTTTCCTTCACCTTAACCTTCCCCTCAACCTTCGCCTTTATTTGGGGGAAGCCCAACTTTGATTTGTCTATGTTTGTGGTGATGGCCGGAATTTACATTCATATTCCATTTTGCAGGCAGGCATGTCATTACTGCAATTTTCATTTTTCTACTTCATTCAAGACGAAGGAAGAAATGATCAAGGCTATGCTTAGAGAGATAGAAATGCAGGCAGGCTATCTTGATGGACAGGAAATACAAACCATTTATTTCGGCGGAGGAACACCTTCTGCCCTGCCCATTGAGGACATTATCTCAATCTTAGATGTGGTAGCCAACCATCACTGCATTGCATCTACAGCGGAAATA
This sequence comes from Saprospiraceae bacterium, assembly GCA_034439675.1. Lineage (GTDB taxonomy): Bacteria > Bacteroidota > Bacteroidia > Chitinophagales > Saprospiraceae > Opimibacter. Next base: position 1,199 of record JAWXAW010000113.1, read on the forward strand.
ACACTTGAGGCAAATCCTGATGACCTCCATGCTGCAGGTGTTACGGAATGGAAAGATGCGGGGATCAACAGACTTAGTATCGGAATCCAGGCTTTTCAGGATGATCTATTGGCTGCATGGAACAGAAGTCACAATGCACGGGAGGCGATGGAAGCAGTTGCTGTAGCACAGCAAGCTGGGATTGATAATATTACAGTTGACTTGATCTATGGAGGGCCGGGGTTGAGCGATGAAGACTGGGTATCCAACATACAGCGGCTGATTGATGCAGGCATACCTCATGTATCCAGTTATGCACTGACCGTTGAGACAGGCACTGCATTACACCATCAGATAGAAAAAGGAAAATCAAAAGTTCCGGAAGATGAACAGGCGAATAGACAGTATGCCATATTGCAAGAGATGCTTACAGCAAATGGAATCATGCAATATGAGGTCAGTAATTTTGCCAAATCCGGATTTGAATCGAGACACAACAGGAGTTATTGGTCTGGCGCGCATTACCTCGGCATAGGGCCATCCGCGCACAGCTATAATGGTGTCTCCAGGCAATGGAATGTATCTAACAATGTTAAGTATATCCAATCTATAGTGTCAGGTTTAATCCCGAGTGAAAAAGAAATGCTGACCGACGCGCAGCGATTTAATGAACTGGTCATGACGGGGCTAAGAACGTCGATGGGGATTGACATGAAGCGTGTTGCATCCCTAGGGGAAAAATTTGAGCAGTATCTAACCCACCAGATTGAATCTGCCTTAGAAGCCAAATACATTGGTGGGTTTGAAAAAAATGAAACTGGTAACTGGATGTTGCGAAATGAATTTTTATTTTTTGCGGATGGGATTGCTGCAGAGCTATTCTATGAAGGTGAGTTTTAAACTAATCCGTGAAATCCGCTTAATTCGTGATTCAGACAAAAGGAATCGCGCTACGCCGCAACGCCGCAAAGAAATTTGAAGAAAATGAATATCACACAACGACACAAAGTTTTTTTGCGATGCGGAGGAGCAACAAACAATGCTACTTACTCAAATTTTCTTTGATAATTGGTTGATGAGGTTGATAGCCGCTTCGGCTATGATGGTACCTGGGCCGAAAATCGCCATGACTCCTTGTTCAAACAGATAGGCATGATCGTGTTCGGGGATAATACCGCCGACGACAACGCCGATGTCTTTGCGACCAAGCGCTTCAAGTGCCTTAAGGGTTTCAGGAACTAATATCTTATGCCCGGCGGCCAGTGAAGAGATTCCGAGGATATGAACATCATTTTCAGCGGCCTGCATCGCTGCTTCCTGTGGTGTCTGAAACAAGGGACCGATATCTACATCCCAGCCCAGGTCGGCGAAGCTGGTGGCGATCACTTTTGCTCCACGGTCATGACCATCCTGGCCTAACTTGGCTACCATGATTCTCGGCCTGCGGCCTGCCATGACAGCAAAATCATTGGCCATGGACCTTGCTTTTTGAAAAGTTTCATTCATGCTGATTTCTTTAGCATATACGCCCGAGATCATGACAGGTGATGCTTTGTACCTGCCGAATACAATCTCCATTGCAACGCTGATTTCCCCTAAGGTAGCCCGATATCTGGCAGCTTCAACGGCAGCAGCCAATAAATTTCCATCACCTGTTTTAGCGATCGTTGTTATCTTCTGCAACGCCGTATTAACGAATGAAATATCTCTGTTTTTCCTGACCATTTCAAGTCGGGTCAGCTGTGCATTTGTGACCGTTGTGTTATCTATCTCCAGCAAATTCAATGGAGTCTCTTCTTCCGGTTGGAAAATATTGACGCCAACTATTTTGTCTTTCCCGGAATCTATCCTGGCTTGTCTTCTGGCCGCAGCTTCTTCAATGCGCATCTTGGGCAAGCTGGTTTCCATCGCCTTGGCCATACCCCCTAAATCCTCAACCTCATTGATCAGTTTCCACGCTTTATGAATGAGCTCGTCCGTAAGTGCTTCCATATACGTAGAACCGCCGTATGCGTCCACTATACTACAGAGCCCTGCATCTGTCTGCAAAAAAATCTGTGTCTCCCGTGCAATAGCTGCAGTCTGATCTGTAGGTAAGGCCATCGCTTCATCAAGTGCGTTGGTGTGCAAGGATTGTGTACCACCGATAACAGCAGAAATAGCTTCTATGGTCGTACGTGCAACATTGTTGTATGGATCCTGCGCTGTCAGGCTCCAACCGCTCGTCTGGCAATGGGTGCGCAATGCAAGTGATTTAGGATCCTTAGCACCAAAGCGCTTGACAATCTCTGCCCATATCACACGTGCCGCACGCATCTTGGCTACTTCCGTCAGGTGGTCCATTCCGATGCCCCAGAAGAATGAAAGACGTGGTGCAAAATCATCGATATCAAGACCGGCAGCAATTCCGGTCCTGAGGTATTCCCATCCATCAGCAAGCGTGTATGCCAACTCAATTTCTGCAGTGGCCCCGGCTTCATGCATATGATAACCTGAGATACTGATGGAATTGAATTTAGGCATGTGCTCCTCCAGATAGCTGAAGATATCTCCTACAATCCGCATCGATGGTCCGGGAGGATAGATGTAGGTATTTCTCACCATGAACTCCTTGAGGATGTCGTTCTGAATCGTACCTGAAAGCTGCGATGAGGATACGCCTTGTTCTTCGGCAGCGACGATAAAAAAAGCCATGATGGGTATGACAGCCCCATTCATGGTCATCGAAACGGACATCTGGTCGAGGGGGATCTGGTCAAAGAGTATTTTCATATCCTCCACGGAATCAATTGCTACCCCTGCCTTACCAACATCACCTTTTACACGGGGGTGGTCAGAATCATAGCCTCTGTGGGTCGGGAGATCGAAGGCCACAGAAAGTCCTTTCTGCCCCCCTGCCAGGTTACGCCTATAAAAGGCATTACTTTCCTCTGCGGTAGAGAAGCCGGCGTACTGTCGGATCGTCCAGGGCCTGACGAGGTACATGGTGGAATAAGGGCCCCGAAGGAAAGGTGGAATCCCAGAGACGTAGCCATATAAGGCATGGCCATCCTGCCCTGAATCTGGGGAGGTGGACCAGTTCCACTTGAGTTTTGGCTTAGCTTCCGGTTTGGACATGGGATAAAAGTAAGGAGAAGTGTGAGAAATGTAAGAGAGTGAGAAAGTGAGAGAGTGAGAAGTAAGAGGGTTAGGAGTTTAGGAGTTTAATTGGTTTATCGGGCAGAAGAGGCTCAAGAGGCATAAGGGAGCAAAGAAAGGAGCGGCGGAAGGGGCAGAAGGGGCCTATTTTAACTGAAGGTTGATAACAAGTCCTCTGGTTGCTGAGCTGTAGCACAAGATTGTGTGAAAGCAGGTCGAAGTACAGGGGATTTAGGGGCTGAAGGGCGTAGAAGGCTGAAGGGCTGAAAGACTGAAGGGGCTTAAGAGGCAAATGATTGCTCGCGTCAGGAGACGCGAATTATATTGCATTCAAGTCTGAGACTTGAACGAGCGGGGAAAAATCAAGTAAATTTGCAATTCAAATAGAAATACAGATTTGGTAAACTTTGAAAAACATGTTCTGGAGAATGGTCTGACGGTAGTGATACACCAGGATACCAATACACCACTAGCTACTATCAATTTATTGTACAAGGTCGGGTCCAGGGATGAATCTCCGGACAAGACGGGCTTTGCGCATCTGTTTGAACACCTCATGTTTGGTGGCTCAAAACATGCGGAATCCTTTGATGATATCATACAGTTGGCAGGCGGTGATTCCAACGCTTATACCAATGCTGACATCACTAATTTCTATTGCACGTTACCGGCGATCAACCTCGATACTGCTTTATGGCTGGAAGCGGATCGGATGCAATACCTCAACGTCAATCAGAAATCATTAGGTACACAGCAGCAAGTGGTGACCGAAGAGTATAAAGAAACTTGCATCAACCAACCGTATGGTATGGTGTGGCATATGCTTTCTGAATTATGCTATAAAGTTCATCCCTACCGATGGCCGACGATCGGAAAAAAAATCGAACACATCGCTGAAGCCAAACTGGAGGACGTACAACAATTCTACAATTCATTTTACGGGCCGAATAATGCCATCCTGTCCATTGCCGGGCCAATGGTGCCTGCTGAAGTACTGGAGTTGGTCAAACTACGTTTCGACTCCATATCTGCAAGACTTGTGGACCGACGGGCACGTGTGGAGGAACCCTTCCAGGAAGATTCACGCACCCTTGTGGATGTAGGAAATTATCCTTCTTCAGTGCTGTACCTGGCATGGCTAATGGATGGAAGAAATGGTGAAGACTACTATGCGTTTGACCTATTGAGCGACGTGATGAGTCTGGGGCGATCTTCTATTTTCTATCAGCGCATGGTCAAAGTGCTCAAAGTCTGCGCCCATATGGATGCCTACATTACAGGATCCGAAGACAAAGGGTTATTTATCATGGAACTGAGACCAGCTAAGGCGATCTCCATGGAAGAGATGGAAGCGCATCTGTGGAATGAACTGGCCTCCATGCAGAAAGAAGAGATCCAGGTATCTATTCTTGAAAAATTAAAAAACAAAAACGAAAGCACCGTTTGTTTCGGCAATGTGAGCGCTTCACACAAAGCCACCAACCTGGGGTATTATGAATCACTCGGTGACGCTAACTTAATCAATACGGAAGCCGAAAGGATCGCGGAGATAACTGCTGCTGATATCTATCGTGTGGTCAATATGCTCCGAAAAGATAATGTCACCACGATGCGCCTGATCAGCAATGGCCTAAATGATGGCGACAGTGCACTGGTCTTACAGCATGAGGATGAAGAGGAGGATGAAGATTAATAAAATCAATACCTGAGCTGTGCCCGATCGATCAGATTGAGTGGCTCACCAAGCTTGATACTCGCCTTAAAGGTAATTCGTTCGTACCACACATCTCTGACCGTATACGACAAACTCTCCCGGATATCTTTGCTTTCCAGTAAGGGAACAAAAATTTCAAAAACATCTTTGATCAATACAATGGAAAATCCACCGCTGTAACTAAAAGTGGTTTGTTCAGTGATACCTGAATCATACAGTGCGGCATCCATGTACAGATGAACCCACTTAAATGGAAGCGCCACACTGCCGCCTCCACCAATCATCCATTGATTACCAATCCCTATCGTTGAAAGGGTCTTAAGACCAGCATCTTTTTCATACACCTGGTGCGCGAAAATTCCTGACTCAGCATTGCGTCCGCCCAACCATTGATCATACATGTAATCGCGTGAAAAGTATCCACTTGAGGATATGCCATTGATGGTAAATCCTACCGTAGCATCAGGACTGTCATAGACAGGCAACCACCCGCCATAAGCCTGAACCCAAACGCCACGCCGTTTGTCTCTGCCTACAAAATGTTGCTTATAGCGAAGATTCAATCGAACAAATCCTTTCCCGGCCTGCACATTTCCAATTGCTTCAAGTGGTTTCATCACTACATCGGATCTGAATTGATAAGACAGTTCATGAATCCCATACCTCCTGTGCTCTTCGGTGTATATTTTTTCTTCGAAATTCTGACCCCGGCCATAATACTGATCGATGTTTACATATCGATATTTCAACCAATGGGTCATTTTTGTTTCCGAATCCATCGGCTTAAACCTCAAAGCGATAGATGGTTCCCATCTGAAATAATGATCCCTATAAAGATAATGGGTATCGAGGTTGTATCCGAAATCATCGAAGGCCAGCGACAATAAAATTTTATCAAAGGGTCCGTTGTCCAAATCATTGATGTACCTGAAATTGGCATACCCTCTGATCTCTTTGCTTTTTAAACCATATACCGGCGCTACTACAAATTTAAAATGCTTTTGTGGCAACAAGCCAGAAGAAAGTGCAGCACCGACCAAGAATCCATCAGCCAGGTTATATCCAAATACAGGAGTAATACCGATTGTTGGGGAATTATAACTTTCAATCTTCGGCATAAAACCTATCCGGGGAAGCCAGGCGTAAGGTTTTATATTAGAACTCCAATGCCTGTTAACTCCCATGAATCCTTCAAACAGATGTATTTCATCAGCTCTATGATCCAGATGAATTGTCTTCTCGCCTTTGAAGCCATTGAGTGTGTGCTCTCTTAACTGCTGGCCGTCATTGTAGGTATTGAATTTGAGTGGTATGTCTGAAGGTCCGTGATTAACAAATGTGACTTCTTTCTTTTCCTTGTCAAAATGGCTTATCCTGTAATCAATCTCATGTGCATGATTGATCCATCCATCAAAAAACCAGGTCAGATCGCAACTGCATGTCTGCTCGAAAGATGCAGACATATCGTCAGGGGATACATGCGAAAACTTATGATCCGCATAATACTGTCTGAACATTTTCTTCATCATCTCTTCACCTTCCATAGCCATCATCATCTGGAGACCTTGTGCCGGCAACACATAGGCACTAAAAAGATATTGAACCTGTTTCTGTTCTTCTGGAGCGGTCGCAGGTGGATCGAGGGTTTTGCTAAAATGCAGCGCGTGTTGCAACGCATCATACTGGCTCATGGATGCAGAGGTCTCATACTCACCGGGTAAAAAAGCTTCCTCGTAGGAAGGATGATATCGAGCTGCATATTGTGATTCGATAAACGAATTCAATCCTTCATCCAACCAAGGATATCGTCTTTCATTATTGGCCAAGATGCCATACAGCCAAGTATGTCCGATTTCATGTGCTATCACAAGATCAAGAGCAGCTGAATCTTCAAAATAGCCTATCTGGGCTACCATCGGGTACTCCATGCCTCCGCCTGCGCCAAGTGGTGCAGAAACCACACTCATCTGCGGGTACGGATAAGGACCTAACCATTCGCTGTAGAACTCCAGGGCTCTTGAAGCATATACTCCAGCCCGGCTCCATAATTTATCTGCTAAAGTGTCTGAATAGATATGGAGCTCAACCGTATGTTGACCTGCAACTGACCCAACATATGTTTCATGCCTGAACGTAACACTCGTAAACCATGCAAAATCAATTACATTTTCAGCTTTAAAATGCCAGTCAACAATTCTGTCTTTGTCTGTTTTTGAATTTAAGACTCCTGTTGCTGCCACCGTATATCCGGGAGGCACCTGAATATGGACATCATAATCCGCGAAGTCATTAAAGAATTCACCCTGATCAAGATACGCCATCATGTGCCATCCTTCTTCATCATAAACTCCGATATGAGGATACCATTGGGTGAGTTGATACGTGTTGTCAGCGTACCCGAGTCTGGAAAAAGAAGCCGGAATTTTAAGTTGAAAAGGTGAAGACACCTGGATAGAGTCCCCTGGTGATAAAGGATGGTCTAACATGAGCCATGCTACGTCTATAGAGCCATCCTTTGTACTCAATTCGATCTGTCTGCCTGCTGAGGTGAACTTCAGCCCTGCCAAACCGCCCATATCTTCCGAACGGGCTTTATAAAGGTCAAAATCTCCATTTTCGAGCATCTGCTTTACCAGTGCAGATTGACTTGTACTGTAGGCATTGGGCCAGAGATGGATGCCCAGTTTATCAAGCGTAGTAGAAGAACGATTGGTATAGGTGATTTCGATCTTGCCGGTAACAATATGTACGGTTGTATCCAGTGTGGCCGTAATCCTGTATTGGGGGCGTTGTGCGACTATTGCTGAGCTGCAGAGCAGGATGCACCAGAAAAGTATTGATGACCTCACAAAAGGGATTAGCCTGCAATGGGTTTGATCAGTCCTCAAGGTAGTTAGGTGCATTTTTCAAAGATATAGAGTTTGTGGAAACAGACGGTTTGCTTTATCAGCAATACGCCGTATTCCTAAAAATTTTCACACCTTGTGAAGACGAACAACTGCAATGACTGAGACGATACTCCCCATACTGCAGGAGGCCAGCAAGGCTATCCTTGACATTTATGCTGATGAAGGCAGCTTTCACACTGAATTCAAAGGTGATTTGAGTCCATTGACCGCAGCGGACAAACGGGCAAACCAAATTATCTGTGATGCACTGAGGGATCATTTCCCCGGCATACCTGTGATCTCTGAAGAGACAAAGCAAGCCTCCTATCTTGAAAGGTCTGCCTATACCAGCTACTTCCTGGTTGATCCACTCGATGGAACCAAAGAGTTTATCAAACGTAATGGGGAGTTTACCATCAATATCGCCTATCTCGAAGGTAACCGGCCTGTTGGTGGTTATGTGTTCGTCCCCACGACCGGGAAGGCCTATGTGGCGCAACAAGGGGCCGGTGCATTTCGCATTGATGCAGATGGAAGGAGGACAACAATGCGATCACAGCCCTTTCGTCTTACAGAAGCCGGACTCAATGTTGTTGCTTCGAGAAGTCACCGGGATCCTATGACAGAAAGCATCCTTTCGAGTCTGAAAGAACCAGTCATTGTTTCAACAGGCAGTTCACTTAAGTTTCTATTGATCGCGGAGGGCAAGGCCCATTTTTATCCACGACTGGCACCTACCATGGAATGGGATACCGCGGCAGCTCAGTGTATCCTGGAAGAATCAGGGGGAAGCCTTTTACAGTACAGTAGCTTACAGCCGTTGGTATACAATAAACCAGATCTGCTCAATCCGCACTTTATAGCTATGGGTGCCATCATGGATCCTGAAAGCCTGGTGGATCTTCTCCGTACCCTCTAAGACTCATATTATTATTTTTTGGCATATGATTTGCATCAGTTCAGTAACGCTTACTATCTGATATAGACATATGATCCCATCTTCGCAATCCTTTTTGGCAGGGGTTACCCTGTGCGCTTTCCTTTGCTGCTCTCCAAAGCCGTACACTAAAGTGATGGTGAGACCAGCTTCTTGTTCACAGGATGTACAGTTTGCTGACTGTGCCAGCCTTGGCCACTTATTGGAATTTGCAGACCTGATGAAAAAGCCGGTGTTCCTGTACTTCTATGCCCCCTGGATTGAATCCTGCAAAAGAATGGATCAGTATGTCTATACTCAGGATGAACTCGCTTCCTACTTCAATAATCATTTTATCAACTATAAGATTAACGCAGGTGACACTTCTCTTGATGCGGCACTCGCTGATCGTTATGGTGTCACTTCGTTTCCTACGCTCTTGTTTGTCGATAGCAAGGGTAAGATTATGAAACGTCACGAAGGTCCGGCTACGGCAGCGCAGGTACTGGAGATGGGTTACTATCTGCATGATGCCATGGAGAAGGAGATGGTTTCTTTGGGAGGACATTGATTTCAGCTGAAGTAATTATATCCCTTTAATTACTTCGTCAGACGAAGCTTATAAAACAAAGGTTGATAGCTAAGAAAGTAACAATATTTCGAATTGCCTATCGGCTACAGGTTTAAGCATGGCTATTCACCAAAAGGTTTCTAAATTCATTTTGGATGCTTATTATTTAAAATAGCATATTCCGAATCAAGCCTTGAGTACAAAACAATTTACTCTTCTTTACCTGCTCACATCCTACTGCTTCACCACCTTTAAAGAAGTAATCTCTCCATCCTCCTCTTGTATCCTGCAGATATACATCCCTGCTGGTAGATCAGGTACTTTTATCGTGACAGGCACAGGAATCTCTCCGGTTGAGAATACGATCTGACCTTGAAGATCAAGAAGGCACACTTGGGCTGATCTGAAAATACCTGATTGTGATTCTATACGAAGCTGATTAGTGAATGGGTTAGGGCTCAAAGCCAGATCAGTAGATCCCATCGGATCATCTGATGAAGTATATGGCATGATCTCAACCCAGCGGCATGTGCTGTCTTGTGCATATTCATTGCTTACCGTCTGACAAACATGATAAAGACCATACTCAGAATATTCATGTATTGGACTTATCTCCTCACTGGTCTGACCATCTCCAAAATCCCAATGCCATGCTGTAGGCTCATAAAAAGACAAATCCGTAAATCGAACAGCTAAAGGCCGATATTCAATATTAGGTTCATATCGCCATCTTGATGTGGCCATGTTGTTAAGACCTAAAGTATCGCAAGGGCTGCCATCCAGAGGACCCAGACGATAGTTTGGGATATTGGGGGCAGAGCGCGCATTAGATACCGTAAGGTCAATATGATGTTGTAAAAATCTACAATCAGCAGCCGGCAAGTCCGGACGATCTATTACATGTAAATACTCACTGCTGCCGGCAGCTGCAACAACATATAATCGGCCATCAGGCGTCTGCATCATAGGACCAAAACCTGTTGGGCCTGGATCTACGAAACCATCATACGCTCCAACTAATGTTTGTGAAGAAGGTATATCCTCAGACCACAGATCAAACTGCCATAGTTCTCTATTCAATGCAGTGACATAGAAATATTGTTCAGAAGGTGAAAAGGCTACTCCTTGCTTAAACGATTCATAGCCAAGATGGAATGTAGGTAACAACCTAACCTCTCCGACGCAGCGGTCGAAACTAAAAAGTGTTACCGATTGACCTTCCGCAGTTGGCCCCGTATCGGTTCTCCCTATAAAATTACCTTTTGGACTTATCACCGTCTGTCCTAGCCCTCCCTTGACGATGCCACCTACATCACCTTCATGGTCCAGATGAATCCCGGATGAATCCAGGAGGTATGCAAAGTACTTTGATGACTCCCACTCAAAGGTAATAAGCCACCAATCCCGGCCATTGGCATGTCGAACTGCATTTAGGCCATACGAGAACCATTCAAGTTTCTCACTGAAAAGTGAATCTTTGTAAATGGTTGTAAACGTATCATCAGGTTTATGCTCCACCTTAGCATGTAACCAGCCCTTAATAAGCCATCCACCCACTTCATGCGATAAGCCAGCAATATGATACACAATAATACTCTGATGAGTATTACCTACATCCGGAATAATCAACGCGCCAGTTTCTACAGGAAAACCAAATGGCATATCATGTACACTAGAAAACCAAAATTTCCAGTAACTATACTGTCCAGGTTCATAGGCGATCGTATCCAACACATCTACATTTCCTTTACCTCGTACCTGCATTCCATTAGTCCATAACAATGGAACCGCATTTGAATCAGAAATTGATGAGCTTGTCTCTTGAAAACGTGATTTCTCATTATAATCCAATTTCAAGTTCAAGTCCCCTGATGCGAATTCCAAATGCATTACGCTGAATCGAGCACTGCTTAGTTGAGTTGCATACCCTATCATCCAGGTATCTCCTTCCTTTTGGCATTTAGTATGGTGGATCACCACCATACTAAATAACCAAATCACTAAATATTGCTTTATCATCTCAGGATAATTACTTTATGAGACGATATCACATTATCCTGCATGACAGATACAAAATAAATACCTGCGGATAGTGATTGCACATCCAGACTGATTCGCTTACCAGGCGATGTTTCGATCATTTTCAATCCACCTAATGCATCATCTATACGCACTTCAGCAAAGCCTGAAGGCAAATCAACATAAATAATGTCTGATGCTGGATTGGGATATACTACTGTATGAGATGCTGCATTTCTTTCTTCCTTCCTGGCATTTTCATCACTTCCGGAATTCCCTATTTCTATACACTCATATGGGGTGTTACTCAAAGTGGAATCTGATATCATATGAAATAATATCTGACCCAAAACTAAACTCCTTCCTCCCAACCAAGGGCATTGTGTGGCAAAGTACTCAACTCCACTTGCGGCCATCGCTGTCAGTGTATCGCCGAGGTACTGAGGTTCTGATAATATGATAATATCTTTAAGATTGGCCTCAAGATCATTGGTCGTAGTGACTAACTGGGCTGTATCTACAGCCTCTTCTATCATGTCAAGAGTTGCCACCTCCTCCTCATCTTGTTGCTTGAGCCAATCTGTCAAAAAAGTTTGAAGCGTATCCAATTTTAGCACCCTCAAAGCCAATAAAGTTGCTTTATTCACCGGATTCAAATCGATCATTGAATCCAGAACGGTAATCTGCTCGGCATACTCAACCACGCCAGCTATAGCGTTCTCTTTCAATGACAAGACACTGCCATGCCGTCGAGTCATTTGATGCTGCGCCCAGACTAATTTACCTAGTGCCGAATTGATTTCAGCGTCATAAAAACTATCCAGTACTGTGTTAGCTAACATACCAGGAAATGTCAGCAACAAATCAAATACTTCTACTTTTCGCATCCAGATCAACTCGTCATTATAATCTGAAAAATCAAGCTCAGACCGAATCAATGCAGCAAGCGTATCTGCGATTGGAAAATCAGGGTCCTCAAGGGCTATACAACTCTTCGCTACACCTGTTTCATTCACAAACCAATTATTCAAATCTACACCTGGCGGACCAATTGGACATGGAATAAGCACACAAGATGCTTCATCTGCAGTATCAATATAAAATTTGGAATTAACTGCTGTCTGAACAGGATTTAGTCCTGCTATAAACCCACCAAAACCACCAGTATAGTCTCCATACCACTCATTTCCATTGTGTTCCTGAGTTCCTAGCGTCATGGGACCCCACAATTCAAAAGCAATCGTAGCCTGCTGAAATACATTGACAGAGACATTGGTCACATCATTTGACCCTACCAGCCACATACCCCGGTACATTTCATCCATCTCATTGCAAAAGATGAAATTAAAGGCAGAAGTAGTTACGATAATACCGCTATTACCTACAGTAGACTCGTAGGCTGTCGCACCGACAATATCGTTATAAACAATACTACATGCAGTCAACCCTAATCCGCTGATTCCTGCATTTTGGGCACCTGCATACACGCTCACCGGAAAATAGATATCATTATCCTTTACAGTCACAGCAATACAGCCAGAGAGTCCGATCCCTATAGAGGCGGATTGGCCTATTTCAGTCGTGATGACATTTTGCAAAATCTGGCCTCTGTCCATTTCAAAAAGACGAGCATTGAAGATTGATATACCAACATTGCGACGCTTTGCCATATTGCGTGTCAATTGATTATTCTTGATGAGGAAAGGTTCATTTGTACCTACGATGGAAATACCTAAATATCCATGTTTGATTCTGTTTCCCACTGCCGTAAAACCTGAAGGTGAACTCACTTCGATCCCTCTTGACATGGTAGTCGAAGGGCTGGTGGCAATATCAAAGGTGTCAAATCGTATAGTTTGTGATGAAAGATTTGAAATCACCCCTTTTAGTAGATTGCCAAACAAGTTGTACTCAATAGTTGTAACGGATTCAAAAAGATTAATTCCTGTCTGATTAATATCAAGAATAGGATCAATTCCTTTAATATTAGGTATTGACCCCTGAAAATTTCTAAAAGTCGACTTATAAACATCTATATATGAAAACCGAGATATAATTCCATTTCGCATGTTATAGACCCTATTTCTTTCTGCAGCAGAGGCATTTCTTTTGCCGAAATTTAAGCCGGCTGTCCCCGTAAGGTAAACTACAGCAAATCCTACGTCGTATGGTATTTGTGATGGTGAGGTTGGCCATGAAGGTGCATAAAACTGACCCGTATAAGGAATTGGAAGTCCCTCCTCTGTATAAAACTTACACCCTGTTAAAAATCCTACCTGTGTGATTAACACTTCAGATTGATCTGTTTCGAAAGGACTACCTGTTGAAATTCCGATATAATTATCAATAAACATATTGTTCGTGCATTCGAAAGAGGTATATCCCGCAAGGCGCATAGCAAATTCTGCGCCTTCAATAGATGAATCAAAAGCACTAAGACTCGCAAAAGTAGATGTCCGTATGCCTCTCCACAAAGTATCACAAGCCGAAATATAGGTTCCATTCTGTATGGTCAGGCTATCCGTAACAAAGATTTCCGAGCCGGCAGCCATACTTATTCTGAGATTGTCCCAAATTGTACTTTGATTGATTACTAATTGTCCTCTTATGAATGCGCAATCAGGTATCTCCCCGCCATTGTAATCTGAGATATCCAGAGATGCACCTGTGATGCCAATCGTTGTTACGGTTCGACAATCACATGGATCTTCGGACTGACTCCAGCCGACAAAAACTCTCAAGACAAATGCAATGGTGAAAACAGATCTGACAATCCCCGCTTTAAAAACGGCAAACAGATTGCACCTACTATGCTGGTAATGTGCAATTTTTGTGTGTGTGTGTGTGTACTGGCTTCATTGTCACAACATCATCTTGGGTTGGTTTTAAAAATTCATTTTTCATAATGAAAGAAATAAAGGTTAAAAAATACAATCACGATGAGTGCTACGCACTCAAATTTCATTAATTCCTATAACCCTGTACCAAGAGGAGAAAGGTTGATTTAGGGTAAATCTTGGATCTAAGATATTAAGACTTTATATACCGCAGTGCGCTAATTTTCATAATTGTCAAATAGGTTGCACATTAATAGCATCAGAAAACAATCCGGAAGTTTGTGACTTTGGATAACTAGAAAGTAAGAAAGTGAGAACGATAGAGGCTGTAGTGGCTTATTTGCTTACCAGCTTAATAGATTAGAGAGGAAACATGTAGATTTTAACTTTCGCTCTGGGGTTTTGCGAATGCGGTTGAAGCAAATAATTTAGTGGCAACGGACTGGCCGACCAGTTTGACTACTTCTTCCTCAGGGGCTTCTTTGAGTTTCTTTACAGAACCGAAATGCTTTAAGAGCTTTTCGGCGGTTTTCTCCCCTACTCCTTTGATGCCGGTTAGTTCTGTATTGGTAAATCCCTTACTTCTTGTATTCCTGTGGAAGGTGATGGCAAAGCGATGTGCTTCATTACGGATCTGCTGGATGAGGCGAAGGGATTCAGATTTTTTATCAATGTACAGGGGAATAGAATCTTCCGGAAAATAAATTTCTTCCAGTTTTTTAGCGATACCAACGACCGTCATGCGATCCCTGATACCAAGTGCATCAATAGATTCCATGGCTGCGCTGAGCTGGCCTTTGCCGCCATCTATAACCACCAGGTCAGGTAATGGCTGATGCTCTTCGATCATCCGTTTGTAACGACGCTCTACTATTTCACGCATGGATGCAAAATCATCAGGCCCTTCAACCGTCTTGACATGAAAATGTCGGTAATCCCGTTTGGCAGGTTTTGCATTTCTAAACACTACACAAGAAGCGACAGGATTGGTGCCCTGAATATTGCTGTTGTCAAAACATTCAATATGCATTGGCAATCCATTCATCCGCAAGTCCTGTTGGAGCGTACGTAAGATTCGTTCTGCAGGTGTTTGTTTCTGTGTGTGATTCATTTTCTCCTTCTGCTTCTGCAAGAGGAAATATTTGACATTCTTTAATGAGAGGTCCAGCAAATCTTTTTTCTCCCCTCGCTGCGGTACCGTTTGCGTCAACCCTTGTTCGACGAGTTCAACTTTGAATGGGACGACAATTTCTTCGGTGAGGCTATTGAATTTTTCACGCAAGCGATCAATGGTAAACGCCAGTAATTCGTGCTCATCCTCATTGAGATTTTTGAGCAACTCCTGTGTATAACTATTGATGATCGCGCCCTGTACCACCTTGAGGTAATTGACGTAGGCATGTGTTTCGTCAGTGGCTATACTGAACACATCCAGATCGCGCTCCATTTGGCTTACCACCGTGGACTTTGCCTGGTAATCTTCAAACAGGGTTAGTTTCTCCTTGATCTGATTGGCCTTTTCAAACTCCATTTCGACAGCATACATTTCCATCTGCCTTTTGAGGTGCTGGATCACATCGCGAAAATGGCCTTTAAGGATATTACGAACCTGGTCAATACGTGCATTGTAAGATTCTTCAGTTTCCAAGCCTTCACATGGTCCGAGACAATTTTTAAAGTGGTATTCGAGGCATACTTTATACTTTTTCGCGGCGATGGGCTGAGGAGTCAGTAGCAGCGGGCAGGTGCGAAGTGGGAATATCTTCTTGACAATTTCGAGTATCTCGCTGACTTTAGCTTTGGAAGTGTAAGGTCCGAAATATGTTGATCCATCGCGTATCACGCGTCGGGTCAGAAATACCCGGGGGAATCTTTCATTCTTGATACAAATGAATGTATACGATTTGTCATCCTTGAGGTTGACATTGTACCGCGGTTGAATTTGTTTGATCAGTGTGTTTTCAAGCAGCAGGGCATCTTGTTCACTTTCGACAATCGTGAATTCAAAATGATGCGCCTGTCGGACCATAGTCCGGGTTTTGAAATACTGATTTTTCTGTTCGCCGAAATAAGAGGTTAGGCGATTTCGCAGACTTTTCGCTTTGCCTACATAGATGACAGTACCCTCCCCATTAAGAAAACGGTATACGCCCGGTTCCTTTGGAATATTGTCAGCTACCGCCTTAAAATCCTCATAGGTCATATATCCGTATGTTCGTCGGCGATCATGCCCTTCAATAAAAACTCAGCAGATGCCGGATTAGTGGCCAGTGGGATATTGTGCACATCGCACAGTCTCATGAGCATCTGTACATCAGGTTCATGTGGGTGCTTACCGAGTGGATCCCGGAAGAAGAAAACAAAATCTACTTCTCCGTTGGCTACTTTGGCACCAATCTGGGCGTCGCCTCCACTTGGGCCTGAGAGGACTTTGGTGACTTTGAAACCTGCTTTTTCAAGAAATGAGCCCGTCGTGGCCGTAGCGATCAGCTGTGAAGACCTGAATAACTCCTTGTTGTGCAGGAGGAAAGAGACCAGGTCGGCCTTTTTCCCGTCATGGGCGATCATCGCGATTCTTAGCATAGGTTCAGTTCTTTTTAATTTGGGAGGTAAAGTTCAGTAAAATCTTTGTCGCGGGAGTATTGCACACACCCGCGACTATAGAATACAATCGTCGGGGGCGGCTTCAAGACGCCCCCGACAATGGAATTCCGATTATTGGGGGCGGATGCAGGAAAAGTCTGGGGCGGATGGTAGGGAGAGTCTGGGGCGGATGGTAGGGAAAGTCTGGGGCGGATGCAATACGCCCCAGACAGTCAGGGGCGTATTGCATCCGCCCCAGACTAAAGAAATCCGGAAAAGCTGGTATATTGAATATATTAGCCTCTTCATTTCCAATATCCATATGAGACAAACTTTATTTTTCCTTTTACTCCTCTGTTCCATTTCTCTGCATGGTCAGGACGCCGGGCTTAAAGTGCTTGATCACAGCGACTTTTTGTTTTGGAACACCATTCAGGACAGGCAGATAGCCGCAGATGGCAGAATAGTCACCTATCGAGTTGTGCCAGGCGAAGGCAATCCTGCGTTGAAAATCTACGATGTCATCACTACAGCAACCACACAGATACAGCGGGTCAGTAAATCAACCATAGATTATGAGGGTAAGTTTATTTACGGCCTGATCACCCCGCACCGGGACAGTCTGCGAGCGCTGGAACGAAAAAAAGTGGACAAAAAGGAGTGGCCTGCTGATACACTTTTCATTACGAACGGCGTCGCCGGGAGCATCCTGCGCATACCCAATGTGACTGAATATAAATTTCCTGCAAAGAAGGGTGACTGGCTGGCCTATAGCGTGAAGCCTCAGGCTATGGCGGCTGATTCGACCAAAGAAAAGAAGAAGTCAAAAAAAGAAATTGTAAATCTTATTGTTCGTCAGCTATCCACCGGTCTCGAGGACACACTCAAAAACGTCAAAGAATATGTATGGGCAGAAAAAGCGGCCATGTTGTTAGCTATCACTGGTTCAGGTGATTCAACAGAAACCGCAGGTGTAGCCTTTTGGTCAAACCACGAATGGCAGTATATCAAAAAACAAAAAGCAGAATATGCTAAACTTTCGCTAGCCCCTGATGGAAACCAGATTGCTTTCCTTGGCAATATGGATACGACGAAGGCCCAGATTCAACCCTGGGAACTATACTACTATGATTTCAGGACAGATAGTGCGACAACTCTTACATCTAAAAATAAAAGTCAACTACCGCTTGTGAGTCAGCACGCTGAACCGCGTTGGAGTGAGGACGGCAAATACTTGTTTTACGGTCGCGCTGAACTGCCGTTGGTCAAAGACACCACACTGCTTCCTGATGAAATCGTAGATGTAGAAATCTGGACCACCGATGACAAGGAAATCTATCCGGTACAAAACATAAAAAAATCAATAGAGGAAAAAAAATCTTATACCTATGCCTATGACACGCAGTCAAAACAGCATACGGCTATTTGTTCACCGGCATGGGAATCTGCTGTATTTACGCCTGACCGCAATGGACGATTTGTACTGGTGTATACCGATCAACCTTACCAAAAAGAATCCTCATGGACTGGCGATGCCCGAAAAGACCTGGCCAAAGTGGACCTTTTGACCGGAGCCACCATTCCCTTTCGAAAAGGTATGCTGACCAATCCGAGAATATCGCCGGGAGATAAATTCGCATATGGGTACAGCGACATTGATAGTACATGGTGGACTTATCAGTTTACCACTGGCACCTTTTCACTGATGAAGCGCAGTGATTTACCATCATACTTTGATGAAGAAAATGATGTACCGACACATCCTAACAGCTACGGCATTGCAGGTTGGATCAAAGATGATCAATCGTTGATCGTGTATGATCGTTATGACCTGTGGGCATGGTCAGGTGAAAGCACCAAAGCACCTGTGGCACTGACCAGGGGAAGAGAAAAAAAACAAGTATACCGGTTTATCAGAACAGATGCAGAGGAACGATTTCTCTCGCCATCCGAACCATGGCTCATCCATATCAAGGATGACACAGACAAATCGACAGGATACACGTGGTTTAATCCAGCTAGCTTTTCATTGGATTCAGCATACACTTTATCCGGGTTCGAACATAGCAGACAAGTCGTCAAGGCAAGAACAGCAGAGCGCTTTTTGTTCACCAAAGAAAATTTCACTTCTTTCCCTGACCTTCAACTGTCTACTGACAGAATGAAAACCAGCGTAAAGATTTCGGAGGCAAATCCACAACAAAAGCAATATGCCTGGGGTAGTATACGCCTATACCATTGGATGGATTGGGATAGCATCATGCGAACCGGCTTGTTAGTCCTACCTCCGGGCTATGATACTTTAAGATCCTACCCTACCATTGTCAATTTTTATGAAAAATCATCGGATGATTTACATAACCATCCTACTCCGGCACCTCACAGGTCAACGATCAACTATGCATTCTATGCCAGTCGCGGGTATGTGATTTTCAATCCCGACATCAGCTATAAGATTGGACAACCTGGCGAGAGTGCTTACCAGATCGTGATGTCTGGTGTAACAAACCTTGTCAAGGATAGGATTGCGGATAGTGAAAACCTTGCCCTACAAGGCCACTCCTGGGGAGGCTACCAGATCGCCTATATCCTCACCAGAACGAATATGTTTAAATGCGCAGAAGCCGGTGCCGCTGTTGTCAACATGACCAGCGCTTATAATGGAATACGTTGGGAGACTGGTAAAGGGCGACAGTTTCAATATGAAAAAGAGCAAAGCAGATTAGGTAAAACCTTGTGGCAGGATCCAAACCTGTACATCAACAATTCGCCGCTATTCAAAATCAACAAAATAGAAACCCCTTTATTATTGTTACACAACGATGAAGACGGAGCAGTGCCGTTTGAGCAGGGAATTGAATTTTACCTGGCCCTCAGAAGACTTGATAAAAAGGCATGGTTGCTCAACTACCGTGGAGAACCCCATTGGCCAGTGAAATGGCAAAACCGAAAAGATTTCAATATCAGGATGTCTCAGTTTTTTGATCATTACCTCAAAGGTGCTCCGATGCCGGAGTGGATGAAGAATGGGGTACCTGCGGTGGAGAGGGGGATCAATAAGGGGTATTGATGGGGTGAGAGGTGTAAGACCGTGAGAGGTGTAAGACAGGGAGAGGTGTAAGACAGGGAGAGGTGTAAGACAGGGAGAGGTGTAGGACAGGGAGAGGTGTAAGACAGGGAGAGGTGTAGGACAGGGAGAGGTGTAGGACAGGGAGAGGTGTAGGACAGGGAGAGGTGTAGGACAGGGAGAGGTGTAGGACAGGGAGAGGTGTAGGACAGGGAGCGGTGTAGGACAGGGAGCGGTGTAGGACAGGGAGCGTATGAGCGTAATAAAAATGAAACATGATGCAGGGGTTCAAAATATTGAACCCCTGCATCATGTTTCATTTTATTGCCATTTCACTACGACCTTTCCGATGGACTTACGTCCTTCCAGAAAGGCGTGGGCTTTGTCGAGTTCGGTTTCGTTAAATACGACACCGACATGGGGGTTTAAAATACCTTTTGCATAAAGATTGGACACCCCTTTGAAAGATTCTGCAAGCATATCGGGGCGATAGTCTGCGATCTTGAGCATATTGACGCCGATGAGGCTTTGTGATTTTCCGAGGAAGGCAATCGGAGAAAAGAAACCAAAGCCAAGTCCGAGGCGGATGAGATTGAGTTTTCCTTTTTTACCACTTAGGGCTGCTGCGCCGAGTGTGACGATTCTGCCTCCGAAGGCAAGAATTGATTTTCCCTTTTTAATAGAGGAGCCACCTACATTGTCAAAAATAACATCTACCCTCCCGTGGAGATGTTGATGAACATAATCGGTCCATGAAATCCTGTGATGGTCAACAACGTGCTGTACACCCAGATTTTTTAAATATTCTGCTTTCTCCATTCCTCCAGCCACCCCGATGACCGTACAGCCTTTCCAGAGTGCTATCTGGACCAATGCAGTTCCTAATCCACCGGCAGCCGCATGGATTAATACCTTTTCACCTGGGAGCAATGTCTGTGATAAGATGGCAGCATGATAAGCGGTAACACATTGCGTGGCCAACGCACAGCCTGTTCCATCGGGAGTTTCATCTGGCAAATGGCTCACTGCCTGCGCCTGCGTAACCGCAAATTGTGCGTAGCCGCCAAACCTGGTTAATCCAAATACGCGATCTCCCTTTTTAAATCCGTTGACATCATCTGCTACTTCGTCCACATGGCCTTCGACGTCATATCCTATGACACATGGCAATGGGGGGCATTCGCGGTAAAGGCCTTGACGGGCCATGATATCGGCATAATTGAGGCCAAAGGCAGTTACTTTAATCCGGACCTGACCCGGGCTGAGATCCGGAACCGGTACTTCCTGCAGCTCGAAAGAATTTGATGGAGTGCTATTCCTGACCAGTACGTGGGCTAACATGGATTTAAATTTAGATTCAATAGTCACAGGATGTTGCGTGACCTGAAGGTGATGGTTGATACAATGTAACCATTCTTTGCTTGCCTTTGGTTAAAGGAGCCATACTGAACATAGAGCTTTCATCAGCCTTTTGGGGGGAGGCCCCCTATTTCGGCGAAAGTGCTATCTGATCTGAAAGGCGGAGATATTAAAATTTCCTTAGAAACCGACTACCATTCCTGTAGAGTCCTGGAAACCTCTCAATTTCAATACCTTTGCGCGAAATAAACTAGACTTCAACATGAACATTAGGCTTATTCTCCCCTTATCAGCGCTTATACTAAGCTCCATAGCCTGTAAAAAAACATCTTACGATACCTCTCTCTGCACTGACACCAGCCGCATCCATAGATCCGTGGAAAAGACGACTGAAATTATCGTTTCTGATATCTTCTCTCCGGTCGTGGCGGGTAGGATATATGCGTACACTAACATAGCGCTGTATGAAACCCTGCGGCAGGGGCATCCTAAATACAAATCACTGGCCGGACAAATCAGCGATCTTACGGAGGTACCTGCCCCACCAAAAGACGCTTCGGTAGACATCAACCTGGCTGGCCTACATGCCTATATGAGTGTGGCCAAAGCACTGATCTTCTCTGAGACAGATATGGAAGATCACCGTGAAGCTATGTATGCAGATCTCATAGCCAAAGGATTGCCGGATGATGTCTTAGCTGCCTCCACTGCCTATGGGCAGACTGTAGCTGATCATATCCTTGCCTGGTCAAAAAAGGATAATTATGCCCAGACACGCAGTGCTCCAAAATATACTGTCAACGGCGAGTTAGGCAGATGGCAGCCAACACCCCCTGCTTTTATAGAAGCCATCGAGCCTCATTGGAGGGAGATACGGTCTTTGACCCTTGATAGTGCAAATCAATTTGCACCGATATCCCCTACTCCGTTCAGTACAGACAAAAACTCAACATTTTACAAGGAAGCGATGGCCACCTACACTGCTGTTGATTCAAGCAAAGAAGAAAAACTTCAAATTGCTAATTTCTGGGATTGCAATCCTTACGTGATGCATCAACAAGGGCACCTGATGATGGCTACTAAAAAAATTACTCCGGGAGGTCATTGGATGGGCATCGTTGGTTTAGTGACGCGCAAAAAAGGTCTCGATATGGTAGGTACAGCGGAAGCTTATGTCCTTGTATCAATAGGGTTATTTGACGGCTTCATCAGTTGCTGGGATGAAAAATACCGGACAAATGTCATTCGTCCTGAAACCTATATCAACAGGTTTATAGATTCTGACTGGTCGCCTGCCTTACAGACACCACCATTTCCGGAGCATACCAGCGGTCATAGCGTAATTTCTACAGCTTCTTCTGTCATTCTCACTCATTTGTTGGGTGAAAATTTTGCCTTTGAAGACAGCACAGAGGTTCCCTACGATCTTCCGGTGCGATCATTCAATTCTTTTGAAGAGGCTGCCGAGGAAGCATGTATCAGCCGGTTCTACGGTGGCATCCACTACATGCCTGCTATATCCTACGGTGTGGAGCAAGGGCAAAAAGTAGGGGAACATGTATTGGCTCGGGTAAATACCCGAACTAAGTGAAAAATGAAAAATGAAAAATGATGGCTCGACTACGCTCACCAACCGGATAAATGAAAAATGATGCGCTGAGGCAGTTGAAACATGAAAAGTTAGAAGTTAGAAGTTTTCAGGTATTGAGGTGGTGGGCGATTAAACAATATAAAAAGCGAATTTCTTAAAGAAATTTCGGAGAAGGCTATCTTTTACTGGCAGCGTAGAAAGATTTTACTACGCTCAATTCATTAGCATTTTTAGCAGGTGGTCTTGGCATCCTTGATTGCAAGATTATCTTTGCAATTCAAATCTTAGATCATGAACTTTAGAATCGAAAAAGACAGCCTAGGCAATGTCAATGTACCGGCTGACGTATATTGGGGTGCGCAGACACAACGCAGTAAAGACAACTTCAAGATCGGTGGCCAGCTGATGCCGTGGGAGATCATCAGGGCCTTTGCCATCCTCAAAAAAGCAGCTGCACTCACCAACATGGATCTCGGCGTATTACCTCAGCCGAAGGCCAAACTGATCGGAAAAGTTTGTGATGAAATTCTAAAAGGTCAGTTGGATGATCATTTTCCACTGGTTGTGTGGCAGACAGGTTCGGGTACTCAAACCAACATGAACCTAAACGAAGTGATCGCTAACAGGGGACATGTCATCAAAGGCGGCAAACTGGATGATGCTAAAAAATATCTGCATCCGAATGATGATGTGAATAAATCTCAGTCATCCAATGATACGTTTCCTACCGCGATGAGCATTGCTGCGTACAGTTATCTGGTAGAGCATACCATTCCGTCATTGAAATTACTTCATGCTGCCCTTGATGCCAAAGCAAAAGCTTTCAAACCCATCGTCAAAATAGGACGCACGCACCTGATGGATGCTACCCCACTCACACTCGGTCAGGAATTCAGCGGATATGCTTCACAGGTAGAGCATGGTATCAAGGCCGTTAAAAATACGCTCGCCCATCTTACCGAACTGGCGCTGGGCGGCACGGCTGTGGGTACCGGATTAAATGCCCCGAAAGGATATGACAAAAAAGTGGCTAAAAAAATAGCTGAACTCACCGGTCATCCTTTTATCACCGCAAAAAATAAATTTGAATCACTTGCAGCGCATGATGCTATCGTAGAATCGCATGGCGCCTTAAAAACAGTCGCTGTATCCCTTAATAAAATAGCAAATGATATCCGCTTGTTAGCCTCTGGCCCTCGTAGTGGAATCGGTGAAATCAATATCCCATCAAATGAACCTGGCTCCTCGATCATGCCCGGCAAAGTCAATCCAACGCAATCAGAAGCCATGACTATGGCCATGGCCCAGGTGATCGGAAATGATGTAGCCATCAACGTGGGCGCCATGCAAGGGCATTTTGAACTCAATGTATTCAAACCCGTCATCATCTTCAACTTTCTTACTTCTGCCAGACTTATAGCAGATGCATGCGTCAGTTTTGTAGAACATTGTGTGGATGGAATCGAGCCAAATTTCGCACGCATCAAAATGCATCTCGACAATTCACTGATGCTGGTGACCGCACTCAACACGCACATCGGCTATGACAAGTCTGGCGAAATTGCTAAGAAAGCGCATAAGGAACATACTACCCTCAAAGAAGCTGCGATTGCCCTTGGATATCTGACCAGTGATCAGTTTGATAAATGGGTACGGGCGGAAGACATGGTTTAAGTGAAAAATGAAAAGTGAAGAGTGAAAAGTGATATGCTGAGCGGAGTCGAAGTATGAAAATCGGAGCGAGGTGCAGATCACGAAGGATCAATGGGATATTGTAGGCTGTTGACACCCAGAAATTATCCATGGATTTGATCGGAGATGATGTCTCTTTTATGATGAACAACTTGACGACATAAAAAAAGAACCAGAGTAATTCAGGACCGATCAGTATATGGGAAAGCTTATTCATTTTTAGGCTGGTTATGGAGATCAGTATTTGATCAAAATGTCGGTTTCACCAATAAAATATTTGCAATTTGACGCCTGGTCGCGAACGACCCTTTTGGCTACAAACTCAAGGACGAGCATACGATCTGCTGCAGGCATTTTGGCTTCAGCTTCCCATCGTTCAGGCGAAGGCACTGTGATAATTGCTACTGAATCTCCTCCGCCGTATTCATAATAGAATCGAGCCGTCAGATCATTGCGATAAAAAATTACGTAACCAGATCTGCCTTCACTTTCATAACCTACATTTCCCACGTGACTTTCATTCATTTTATCAAAACCAAGTTTAAACCAGACATCGGCCAAAATCTGCGCAGGTATTTCTAGTATACGTTTTAGCATATCGGAAGGGATTTCATTTACAATAAGTTTTTCAATCGTCTCTGTCCGCACCTCATTTCTAATCTGTTCAAGATTGGCCTTTCGTTTCTCCTCTATCCGCGCTTCTGAGATTTTATCGGCTTCGTTTAGTATCCGGTTGTATTCATCTTTAGCGGCGATCTGCAGGTCGATGGCTTTTTCCTGTTCGAGTTTGAGATTTGCATTGACAAGATCTATTTTGGCGAGTGCCTCCTCCATGGTTTTACGAAAGACATCTGCTGCCTGATTGCAATCTGGTGATTCAGCCATAGGATACGTTGAGATTAGATGACCAAACTTAGCATTGGCATATAGCTCAATTCCACTTTGGCTTACCAATGATCGCTACAAGAAAATAAATAAGCACCAGGAAACCGGGAATGGCGGACAGAGCTAACAGTCCTTTTGCCATGCCAAGACGATCATGATCCTTGAGCCAATCGGAACCGAGCAATACGCCTGCAACCGCAAAAAGGATGAGCAACCATAAAG
Source organism: Saprospiraceae bacterium (assembly GCA_034439675.1). GTDB lineage: Bacteria > Bacteroidota > Bacteroidia > Chitinophagales > Saprospiraceae > Opimibacter. The sequence goes on from JAWXAW010000113.1 coordinate 26,660, forward strand.
CAAAATTGCGCTTTGTGATGGAACCGTCTTTCAATCCAACAAAAAAGAAATATACAGGCACAACGGACATGATCGCGGTGAAAATCCATAGAATCCAGTAGAAGGTCATATACTATGATTGAGGAGTGTCAATATTTAATCCAGAACGGGTGAAAAGTCGAGAAACCTGTCAATAGATTTAAGTTAAAGATAATACCAAAGTCAGAAACGAGGTCATCTGCTCTTAATTCCATCTGACGTCGCCAAAGATAGCAATCGACATAAAGAGTATAGCGATAAGGGAAGGGATGGCCGCAATGATTAGCAACACTTTGGCTGCCAGGATTTGGTTTTTTGTTTTGAGCCAATATGTACCGCCAAGAATCAACGCCACCAACGCCAGGATGATCATCCACATCCATAGATTATCGGCATCGATGGATCCGTCTGACAATCCTTCAAAAAAGAAATAGACAGGCACCAGGCTCATGAGGGCATTAAAAACCCAAAGTATCCAGAAGGAGTTCATAGAAGGGTACAATTAGTTGGTGGACAAAGGTAGAAAGAAGTGGAGAATTGAAGTAGCTGGATTTCTTTTGTCAGGGGCGTATTGCATCCGCCCCTGGCCAAAGAAATCTGAATTTTGGAGGCGGATGCAATACGCCCCCGACTAACTAAATTTTCTGCGACCGAAGGTAAAAATGGTAACTAGGAAGATCGCGACAGAAATCAACACTGCAAACTTTGCCACAAGGTCACCCCACTTTGTATAAAAGGTGATCCTGGTTTCAGGTATAACATTTCCCTGGATGGCAGTCGTTTCGCCATACCTGGTTGGCTGAATAATCCGGCCTCGAATATCGATAAAACATGAAATACCGGTATTAGCACTTCGCGCAATAGGCCGCCTGTGTTCGATAGCACGCAATGTTCCAAGTTTGAGATGCTGTATATGTCCAGGGGTCAGATCCCACCACCCATCATTCGTAACGATAAAAAGGGCAGTGGCGCCTTTGCGTACATACCCACCGGTAAAATCTCCATAAATGGACTCATAACAAATAATCGGTGCAACGTTTAAAGGGCCTCCGGTAAAAACAGCACGATCAGCTTGTTTGGTATGCCCCTCGTAAGATCCTCCCAGCTTGTCAACAATGGGCTCCAGGAAAAATAGAAACTCTTTGAATGGAAACATTTCAGGTCCCGGCACTAGTTTGGATTTAAAATAAATCTGGTAGTCCTCTTGTCCTGACGTCAACTGGACGGCTGAATTTTGAATATCCCACAATGTCGTATCCCCCTGACTATTGACATGCGTTCTGTAGAGGATACCTTTGAGTTCATCTTTCTCTAAAACCCTGAACGATGAAATACCTGTGACGAGCCGTAACTCAGGGAAAGAATCTACAAGGCTTTGAAATAGATTTATTACTTGATTTTCTCGGAATGAATTCAGACGGACTCCTTCAAAACTTGTTTCCGGATAGACCAGATAACGTGTAGTGGTATCGATATGGTCAAATGATAATTTCAAAAACCGCATCGATTGCTCGCGTTGAGGAACATCAAATTTTTCGTAATGCGGTTCAAAATTCGGTTGCACAATAGTTATGCCGACCGGAGCTGCATCCCCTTCTTCGATTGTATTCCATATCCAGAGTGAAAGGAGGATCGGTATACCAAATAATCCTAAATAGATAAAAATCGAAAGTGGTTTTTTTACTGCCCATCTCAAATAGATGTTATATCCCAGGTAATTGAGCAATAACACCCATAGCGAACCTCCAAATGCACCAACATATTCATACCATTGGATGGCCCAAGGATACTGCGAAAGTGCGTTGCCATGCGCCAGCCATGGCCATGATATATCCCAGAAATGATGGACATACTCAAAGGATATCCAGAAAGAAATAAAGACCAGGATAGACCATCTCGGATGCAACTGACGCTTGAACACATGGATCAGCATCATCACTGTAGCCATGAGCGCAGCGTTGAGAAAATTAGCTACAATACCTGCAACCAATGCTGTATTCATCACCCAGAATGTCGCGATCACATTCCATAGGAGAAATGCATTGTAGGCATAAAGCCACACTTTACCCGGCCTTATTTTTTGATCACGTTGAAATATTTCATTTTCCATTTGAAGCAATGGAATCCATGCTACCAGCACAAGCCATGTCAGATGAGAGGGTGGAAAACCAAGCCCAAGGCAAATGCCGGAAATCGTAGCTAAGCCGAGCCATCTTTTTTTAAACCTATCTTTTGGAATAAACATCAACATGCCTGCAATCCAGAAGGCAAGAATCATGATCAGTGGCCACCATCCCCATAATGGAAGCTTAAGCATTTGCCAGGCGCTATAAGAGCCGGTAAGGAGAAGGAGCACAATGGCCACTAATCTACCCCAAGGCCTGGTTAATTTAATTTCCTCTCCATTTTCCATTGATGGCTAAAGATAAGATATCGGAATGGACAGAAAATAAAATAATAGGTACGGGAGGGTCGCGACTCACTGCCTTAGAATTTTATTTTCCTGCCTTAGAGATTTAGCTGATCGCCAACCCGCTTTCATCGGTAGCTGCCTGAACAAAATGCAACTGACCATCACCGGATTCGGCCATCAGGATCATACCCTGAGATTCTACACCTCGAATTTTGCGTGGTTCAAGATTTGCAAGTATCACCACATGTTTACCCTGGAGATCTTCAGGTTTGTAATGTTGGGCAATGCCGCTGACAACTGTTCGTTGAACACCATTTACATCAAGCGTGAGCTTTAATAATTTATCAGCTTTAGGCACACTTTCGGCGGCAAGAATCTTTGCAGTACGTATATCCAGTTTTGAAAAATCATCATAAGAGATAGCCGGCTTTTCTACGGTTGGTGTCGTCTCGTTGGGTGGGGTTGCTGCTGCTGACATTTCGTGGAGTTTAGCAATCTGTGTTTGAATCCATTCATCCTCTAACCTGCTGAAAAGATGCTCTGGTTGATTTAACGTGTGTCCTTCGGGAATTAATTTTTCTCCAAGGGATAATGCATCAAGCGTAGTCACCCAAGCGCCTTGTTCGACGATAGGGTCGAGTGCAAGTATTTTTCTCAAACGAGTGGAAGCGCCAGGCATAAATGGATGCATCGCATAACTCATGGCGCCCAGGTACTGGATACAAAGATTTAATACGGCCATGACTGTTTCCGGTTCTTCCTTATGCGCCTTCCATGGTTCATTGAATTGCAATAACTGATTACCTGCGGTGGCGATATCGAGCATGGCTTTCAATCCGGCTCTGAAATCACATTTTGAAATCGCGTCCTGTACTGCCCACATGCGATCAAACAAATCCATCATCTCTACCTCATGCCATGATGCTTCATCATCGCCTCTTGTACCTACGATAGGGGTATCCTCGTCAAACTCAGGAACCTTGCCATCACAAAACTTATGGGTGAGAACAATGACGCGCTGAACAAAATTAGCCAGCGTACCTACGAGGTCTGCATTGACATCAGATTGATATCCTTTCCATGTAAACTCAGCATCTTTTTGTTCGGGCATGTTCTTGGTCAGGACATACCTCAAGGCATCTGTCTGATCCGGATTTTCATTAAGAAACTCATGTACCCAGATCGCCCAGTTGCGCGAGGTAGATATTTTTTGTTCTTCCAGATTCAGAAACTGGTTTGCAGGCACATTGACAGGAAGATTATACTGGCCATGTGCTTTCAATATCGCCGGGAAGATCAGGCAATGAAAAACGATGTTGTCTTTGCCAATAAAATGGATCAGCGAAGATTCAGGATCTTGCCAATATAATTTCCAGTCTTTTCCGTTATCGGCTGCCCATTGTTTGGTAGCCGATACATAGCCGATAGGGGCGTCCATCCAGACATATAATTTCTTTCCTGCTGAGCCTGGAATTTCCTGAGGCACATCTACACCCCAATCAAGATCACGTGTCATTGCGCGTGGTTGAAGACCGCCATCGAGCCATGATTTGCATTGACCGATCACATGTGATTTCCATTCGGTAGGATCGTGATGGTCTGCACCGTCGAGTTTACCATTCTCCACATAGTCTCGTAACCATGATTCATACTTATCGAGTGGAAGATACCAGTGTGTGGTTTTTCTTAATTCGGGTTTAGTACCTGTAATGGTTGACACTGGGTTGATCAATTCAAGTGGGCTCAGTGACGAACCGCAGCGTTCGCATTGATCGCCGTAGGCATCTGGGTTGCTGCATTTGGGGCATGTACCTTTGATGTAGCGGTCGGCGAGAAACTTGCCTGCCTGTTGATCATAATATTGTTCGGACTCCTCTTCAACAAACTGGCCTTGAGCATAGAGTGATCGGAAAAACTCTTGGGCGGTCTCATGATGTAATGCAGATGACGTCCTGTGATAAATATCGAAGGATATACCTGCTTTCTGAAAAGTCTCTTCGAATAGCGAATGGTATTTATCAATGATAGCTTGTGGGGTGCTGTTGTCCTTTAATGCGCGGATGGTGATTGCAGCTCCATGTTCGTCAGAGCCACAAATAAAGGCTACATCCTTATCGAGCATCCGGAGCATCCTGACGTAAATGTCTGCAGGGAGGTATGCTCCTGTAAGATGTCCGATGTGGAGAGGACCATTGGCATAGGGTAACGCCGATGTCACGAGATATCGCTGGGGGGGATGGATCATAACTTGTGTAATCGTGGGGCGAAGGTAGGAAAAATCGGTCAACGGGAAAGGGCGGAAGGGCAAAAGGGCGGAAGGGCGGAAGCGCAGGTGAAAGCGGAGGTGAAAGCGGAGGTCAGAACTGATGAATTGAAAATTGAGGACAGGGAATTGAGAATTAATAAATTACGAATTGTTCAATTAAGAATTACGACCTTCAATAAAGGCAATAAGACAATTGAAAAGGGTAAAAGGTGAACCGGAGAATGAATTGCCTCATAGACGTCAATCTGCGATTCATAAGGAAAGACTGTCATTTAAAACGTTAAATTTGGAAAATAAAATATAGGCTCTATCTGTTGTTCTTTTTAGGATGTTTCGCCAAAGAAACAAATGCACAAGGTGGGTTTTTGGATTCAACCTATACATGGACAGAAGTGCATTATTACATGATAGGATCTCAATGTTTTAAATATACCATGTCTGCGGAACCTACCATATTCAATGGCAAGACCTATTTTGAAATGTTATACACACTAATCCCGGAAGAGGAACCATGGAGATCATTCTGGATTTTTTTTCGCTATGAGGATCAAAAACTTTATCAAGGCTACGCTGAAGAAGAATTCCTTGTGTTTGAATATTCTCTTCAGGTTAATGACACTCTCTTCCCAGGGATAGGGCAGGTTTACGTCGTCACGGGTATCGATTCAGTTTTATTAACAAATGGTGAATCACGAAAACGGATGATCACACAGTGTGTAGTTGGAGCATGGGGTGATACCCCCATACTGGATCGAAGGACTCCCCAGTTCTGCAGGTTTGCATAACATTTATGAAATCTGTGCAGCTGATGCAGGTAGTGCGCTTTTATGTGTATTGAAAAACGGAGAACATCTGTTTTCAAACCCTGATTTAGATTCGTGTTGGTATTTGCCGGTAGCTATAACAGAAATCGCCTTTTCTAACATCAGCATATCCCCCAACCCAGTTGAGCGCTGGCTGACCATTTCTGACCCTGATCAAAAAGTAGCTGAGGTCAGTGTAAGCAATCTTCTTGGTCAGCTTGTTTATAAAGGATCAGAATTAAATATTAATGTTGATCATATTCCTCAGGGATTCTACCTGGTTTCTAGATTCCTTAAGGATGGCCTTGTGAAGACTGAGAAAATTCTTCGATTATAAATTATTATTTCCTTTTCACCTCCTCATGCCTAAAGCAAGTAACGACGTGGTCATTGTACATCCCAACTGCTTGCATAAAAGCATACACGATGGTAGAACCTACAAAAGTGAAACCTCTTTTCTTGAGGTCTTTGCTGAGGGCGTCGCTGACTGGTGAAGTGGCTTGAAAATCCGTGATCAATCTGAGTTTATTTACGATGGGTTTGCCATCCACGAAAGACCAAAGGTGTTCGCTAAAATCGATACCTTGGTCTTGCATATCGAGATATGCATTGGCGTTGGTGCGGGCGGCAAAAACTTTAAGGCGATTGCGGATGATACGTTCGTCGAGGAGGATTTTTTCGAGTTTTTTAACGGTGTAGCGTGCTATTTTTTCGGGATCGAGATTATCAAAAACGGCCATATAGCCTTCCTGGCGGCGGAGGATAGTGATCCAGCTGAGGCCGGCCTGGGCGCCATCGAGGATGAGTTTGGCGAAGAGGGCTTTGCTATCAAACTCGGGAACACCCCAGACATTATCATGATAACTTACGTACAGAGGATCGGTTCCGCACCAGTGGCATCGAGTAACCTCCATTAATTTCGACATATTCTATAGAATTAATTAATGTTTTCTAATCTTTACAAGCTTTTCGTAAATATAGCATCTGAATGAAAGCAATACTTGTCCTCCTATGTTTGTTGACTGCCGGTCAGAGTTGGGGGCAAAAGCAAGTATTGCATCAAAAACAAATCTGGTATAAATACTTGCTGAAAATACCGATTGGTGAGAGTTGGCAAATCAGGCAAGAAATAGATGATCGAAATTTTGTTGACCCGTCAAGACAGTCTCAATTCCTCAGTCGCACTCACTTGCAGCGTAAAATAGGTAAAGAATGGAGTGTGGCTATAGGATTAGCCTACTTCAACCATTCCCTTCCGCAAGAGCCTGAGGTACAGCATTACTACAACGTACCTGAATTAAGGACTTCGTTTGAAATATCCAATCACACCCATTTCAACGATAAACTCCAACTACATCATCGGTACTGGACTGAATTCAGATTCTTTAAAAAACCAGGAGAGGCATATAAGTTTAATAACGTCCGGATCAGATATAAGCTGGAATTGGGATACGAGTTATCTAAAAAATTCGGTTTTCTGGTTTTCGATGAGCTACATATAAATGTTGGGAATCAGATCACGTATAATGTATTTGATCAAAACCGGTATGGGGCCAGTGTTCTGTATTCGCCTGTTAAAAATATTGGGATTGAATTGATGTACATCAATTGGTTTCAGCAGGCTGCGCAGGGGGATTTGTTTTATGAAAGGGATATATTGAGGATTTCGTTGCACCATACGATTGATGTTTTCAGGGGGGGAGAAGAAGGATCTGAATAAATAGGATTAACCGAGGGCAGATTTTCATATTTCGGCGAAATACATTTCGTAGATATACGAATTGGTTTTGAAAATTGATAAATAGTTCTTTACTGGAAAAGACCTCCGGTTCCCGTAATCCAAATATTTCGGCGAAATATATTTCGTAGATATACGAATTGGCTTTGAAATGCAATAGTTAGTCTTATTCAGGCAATGACCTCGGGCTAATTTAATCCCAATATTTCGGCGAAATATATTTCGTAGATATACGAATTGGTTTTAAAAGGGAACAATTTGTCCTGTCTTGACAAAAGTCTCCGGTTCCCGCAATCCAAATATTTCGCCGAAATATATTTCGTAAATATACGAATCACCTCCCCCCGCCCAAACCCACCAAACCCCTACTCCATTATAACAATACTCCCCCCCATCCTGCAATCAATCGTACCCCTATTCATCACCGCCAACGCCCCAGCCGTAATATTGACTGCCCCATTTACGAT
>JAWXAW010000114.1:0-24307 GCA_034439675.1 Saprospiraceae bacterium
AGCAAACTCCTGCAACGGCCGGCATAAGATTCCTCATGGCTGCTGGAGCAAACTCCTGCAACGGCCGGCATAAGATTCCTCGTGGCTGCTGGAGCAAACTCCTGCAACGGCTGGCATAAGATTCCTCTGAGTTAACAGGAGTATACAGTTCAACTGTCTCACTGTGGTGCTCCAGCAACGTATCAAATAGACTTTTAAAAGGTTACCTTAACATATATTTTTTTATATAAATTATAAACTATTTAGAATCAATGTTATACTTTTGATAATAAATCATCATATCTTTTCTTCAACTAATACTAAATGGCCATGTCAAAAGTCCTGATTGTCGACGACGAGCGCAGTATACGTCACACCCTGAGGGATATCCTCGAGTTTGAAAAATATGAGGTTGATGAGGCATGTGACGGCATGGAAGCCCTTGTCAAGATCAAGCAGAACCCTTATGATGTCATCATCCTGGATATCAAAATGCCAAAACTGGACGGCATGGATGCTCTGGACAGAATCCAGGAAATCTCCCGGGAAACCCCTGTGGTCATGATTTCAGGCCATGCTTCGATTGATACCGCTGTTGAAGCGGTCAAGAAAGGAGCTTTTGATTTTATATCCAAGCCACCGGATCTCAACAGATTGCTGATCACCCTTAGAAACGCCCTGGATAAGTCCGAACTCATAACGGAACGCAAAGTGCTCCAGACCAAAGTCTCCAATACACGGTTCCAGCCCATTGTAGGCCAATCCAAATGCATCGGACAGATTATGTCCACCATAGAACTAGTTGCCCCGACTGATGCCAGAGTGCTTGTAACGGGCCAAAATGGTACAGGTAAAGAATTAGTAGCCCATTGGATCCATCAAAAAAGCAACCGACGTGATAACCCGCTGATCGAGGTGAATTGCGCAGCGATACCTTCCGAGTTGATAGAAAGTGAATTGTTCGGTCACGAAAAAGGAGCATTTACCTCCGCTATAAAGACACGCACGGGTAAATTTGAACTAGCCAATGGCGGGACTATCTTTCTGGATGAGATTGGTGATATGAGTCTGTCCGCCCAGGCCAAAGTGCTGAGAGCTTTGCAGGAAAACAAAATAGTTCGGGTAGGTGGAGATAAACAAATACGGGTGGATGTTCGTGTCATTGCGGCCACCAACAAGGATCTTCGCAAGCTGATCGATGCCGGTCGTTTCAGGGAAGATTTATATCACAGGCTTGCGGTCATCATCATTGATGTGCCACCTTTGAAAGAAAGAGTTGAAGATATACCTATGCTGATCCAGCATTTCTGTGGTGAGATCTGCAAAGATTATGGCATTCCGGAAAAGCAATTTGATACGAAGGCTATTAAAAAACTGCAGACCCTGCCATGGACCGGAAACATCCGTGAGTTGAAAAATGTCGTCGAACGTCTTATTATCCTCGGGGGTAAAATAATCTCAGCACAGGATATAGACAGGTTTGTTTTACCAACAGCACAATCATCCCTGGAAATGAAGGAGGTATTATCCCGTTTTACGGATCTCAGGGATCTGCAACGGTATATCGAACAGGAATATGCCAATTATCAGGCCTCCATTGACTAGTGCTGTATCTCCGGGGTTTAGCAATACCATTCGCCACCTACCATAACTGAAGAAATCATGGCAGAAGGACTTCCTCCAAAATTGATGAAGCAGTGGACGCAGATCCGGGGTGAGAATGCGTGGACGATGTTTAAGGTCATTGCCGAATTTGTGGATGGCTTTGAATCACTCAATCGTATTGGTCCTTGCATTTCAATCTTTGGCAGTGCGCGAACGAAACCAGATTCGCCTCATTACCAGACAGCCGTTAAAATAGCCCAGAAACTAACTGATGCGGGATTTGGAATCATTACCGGAGGTGGTCCGGGCATAATGGAAGCAGCCAATAAAGGAGCAAGTCTTCAGGGAGGCGTATCTGTTGGATTGAATATTGATTTACCATTCGAGCAGTCGCATAACCCTTACATTGATGCTGATAAAAACCTGAATCATCGGTATTTCTTTGTGCGCAAAGTCATGTTTGTAAAATACGCGCAAGGCTTTGTTGTATTACCTGGTGGATTTGGCACCCTTGATGAAGCGTTTGAAGTATTAACGTTGATGCAAACCAAAAAAATTACACCTGTGCCTGTGATCCTGGTAGGGATTTCTTTTTGGTCCGGACTCAAAGCGTGGATCACAGAAGTCATGCTTGAAAAAGAAAACAATATAAGTCTTACGGATCTTGATCTCATCCCCATCATGGATGACCCGGATGAAGTAGTGAAATATATCAATGACTTCTACGCGCAGCGTGATGACCTACTGAGCCCAAATTACACTTTGTAAAGTCTTGGTCTTGTGATAGCGTATTTAGCTTATTGCTATTCAAATCCATCGAATTTCAGTGCCCATCGTTGGCAAATCATCTATGGATGACGATGAAGGCCAGGCTCAATTGATTTAGCTAACCTCCTTCAAAAAAGAATAAAGCCCACAAATCTTTCTGCGGGCTTTACTTTTTAAGGATAGGTCTATACGTGCTGTCTAGAAGCTGATCAAAAGATTTTCCCAGTATAGCGAAACCCTTTTATCTTCCATTTCAAATCTCAACTGTTCGTTATATACAGCAGATTTTTGTGGTATGGTTTTAATCCGAAGCACATCTTTGGACTCATCATATTTGTAAGCGCCCCATTGATCCCACACTGAATTAAATATCCATGTCCATTCCGTTTCTCCGGGGATCGACAACAAGGCATACTTGCCTGCAGGAAGCTTTTGGTCATGGATGACTAGGTCTTTATCGGTCTCAAAGACGGTTGCTTCATTAGCGCCCGTTCTCCAGACCTTTCCATAGGGAACAAGATCGCCCCAAATGGTCCTGCCTTTCACAGACGGAGAAGAATAACTAATAGTTACCTGGGCATCCTGGAGTTTTCCTTTGATCTCCATGGGAGGACTGGGACGTGTTGATTTGTCGGTCTGGGCATTGCCATTGGTGGATAAAACACTCAGAAAAACGAGACACATGAGGGTTAGTGTATAAGATTTCATTCGTACGGTTATTTTGTGATTGGTGATTGGATAAAGAACAATGAAGAGATTAACACAAAAACCTTTCGTCTGGTTTATGCAATTGCCACTTTTAATTGAAAAATCCCGCTTCGATACCAAACTTGAAATATCCTCTGTAATGAGGATACAAATCCGCCTGATATAGAATCCTATTCTTAAAAAGACCTATAAAATCTTCCATACGGGCAAAGGCTTTAATAAATCTGATCTGCAACCCTATACCCAGGTCTATCCTAAAGGATTCAGGAATATCAGCACCGTTGGTCAGATGATATACGCCATTGACTGGGAAATAACTAATCCCGTTAAAGACGCCATTGTAGGTAATATCCGCACCGGGCATCAGCACAACCTTACGGTCGAAGATATTAATCCGGCCATACAGACTTGCCGAATACCACAAATCAGGAACTGCAATCTCCTGAGGAGAATCCGGTTGCCAGAAAATGCTTCCTTTGAATCCGATCTTTTTAAAATCAAAATCCTTGGTCAGGAATAAACGCCGAAGTGAAAAAGAACCGCCCTTTTGTTGCGGAAAAGCAACTGAATCGAAGTAGATAAAATTGTCAAACAATAACCATTTCACACCAGCCTGTAACCGTTGCTCTTTCAGATCCCAGGTCACACCAAATTCACTGGTAAAGGGATTGAGAAAATCTGTTTTATACACCAACTGCTGACTTACATACAAGGTGGATTCAACCAAATAGGGTTTCCTTGAGGCAATCGACCAATACCCCAGCAAGTGTCCTAAAATACCAATCTTCAGATCTGCAGCGGCATGAAATGAAAACACTCCTTCTGCCTGTCCCAATCCTAATGACAAATCTCCTCTGAGGATGAGCGGATCTATCCATTGGAATATACCTCCAGCATCAAGATAAAGTTCACTGATGTTCCGTTCAATAGGTTCCTGCTGCAGAGATATACCTCTGTATTTAATGGATGCTTCTAATGTAGAATGGGCTGCTTTCCAAGGCAAAGAAACACCAAAGCTCCACAGGTTTTCTGTGAGAAAAGTATATTGCCGTATGCCTCGGTCATCTAACAGATAAGTAGGCCCATAATAAGCCGATGCTATTTCATTGATATCTTCATCCACATATTTAAAGAGACCTGTTGAAAACTTTCCCTGCAACCAGATATCCATTCCAAAACCGGTAGTGTCCGGCAATAAATGTAATATCTGTTTTGTAAGAAAAGACCTGTGCTTGTGCGTAGTTATGGCAGAGGGATCTGAAATATTGTCGGATAAATAAACTGGTATAGATTCATCCGGCCAATTTGGATAGCCAATCGAATCCGGATCCGTGATACCGCCATTCTCCTGGGTAACAGCTGCATTGTTTAGGTAATTGTAAAATGCATCGTACTTGCCAGATGGCGCATCGTGCCATAGCCCAACACTAAAACCAGTATCCTTTTGGCGTTGATGTAAAAATTCTCCTACCTGGTTGATTCGTCGGTAGGCCACACTCAGATTTAACCCTCTGGCAAAACTTCTGCCGAAGTCAAGAGTGAGGTACGTGTCTTCCTGACCTGCTTGTGAGTATTTAATCTGACTCACCGGTACGTCCTGATTGTAATACCTGAAGGACTCCTGATGAAGGTAATAAGGATCATATTGTGTCCAGCCTGTAGTAAATCCGATAGCAGAGCTAATATTCGGCGCAAGGGATCTTGCAGCGGAGCCTAAATTACCTAAATGGGCCTGAAAGCCTGCGAGCGGAAAATGCTTGTTATCCTCCCACTGAAACGTATCTGAAAATGAAAAAAGTTGGTCAGGATTACCAATGAGTACATACGTCATCGGAACAGCGGTATCCAGGGGCAAAATCCCCTCCAGGACGGTATCCTGTCGGGTACTGCCAATAGGGAGTTCAGGATCATTCTGTTGGGCGCTGACTGTTGTGACCACCGAAAGGAATCCAAAGACAAGGATGGAATAAAAACGGGAAGGATGGTACATGCACAAGGTATAACCCACTATAGCTCAGTTTTGCTATTCTTTGCTCAATACCGCAGGATTGACCCCCATCGAACTGAAGCCGCCATCATGAAACAGGTTCTGCATGGTCACGGCCTTTGTGTAGTCAGAGAATAAGCTGGCGCAATACCTCGCGCATTCTTCAGCACTCGCATTTCCGAGTGGTGCCATTGCCTCTGCATAAGAAAAGAAATCATCAAATCCCTTGACACCGCTACCAGCCGTTGTACGGGTTGGCGATTGGGAGATGGTATTGACTCTTACCCCTTTCTTTACGCCAAAATGATAACCGAAACTACGTGCAAATGATTCGAGAAGTGCTTTTGCATCCGCCATTTCACTATAGTCCGGGAAAACGCGTTGTGCAGCAATATAGGTTAGGGCCAGGATAGAACCTCCATCAGCCATGGCATCCGTCTGATACAATACCTGCATCATCCGGTGAAATGACATGGCGCTTATGTCCAGCGTCTTGTGCATCCATTCATGATTGATGTCCGTATAGGTCTTCCCTTTACGCACATTCAGTGACATGCCAATAGAGTGCAGCACAAAATCAAGCGGTCCGCCTAATACGTCAACAGATTTATGAAACAGCGTTGTAAGTTCTTCAGTGGAGGTGGCATCAGCAGAAATAACTTCAGCATTCAACTTTTCACCGAGTTGCTGGATGGTGCCGAAACGCATGGCTACCGGAGCATTTGTCAGGGTGATTTTTGCACCCTCAGCCACACACTGTGTAGCAACATGCCAGGCTATGGAACTCTCATCGAGGGCGCCAAAGATGACTCCCCTTTTGCCTGCTAATAGTTGATGTTGAATCATGATGAGGTGATGCTATTGAATAAATCTATTTCGTTACTGATCAGGCCAGCAGATAAATCATTTCTGGAGTAAAACGCGCGCCATCGTAGCGCCTATCTGGGCAGGCGACTCCACTACATGTACGCCGCATTCTGCCAGAATTTCCATTTTAGCAGCAGCCGTATCAGCCTTGCCGCCAATGATGGCGCCTGCATGTCCCATTTTACGTCCTACAGGTGCGGTTTTACCAGCGATAAAACCAACAACCGGTTTTGTTCCGTTTTCTTTGATCCAATATGCGGCATCAGATTCCATACTACCTCCAATCTCTCCGATCATGATGATACCTTCTGTACCAGGATCAGCCATCAGCAACTGAACTGCTTCAAGCGTGGTGGTACCACAAATCGGGTCACCTCCGATTCCAATACAGGTAGACTGCCCCAGTCCTGCTTTGGTCACCTGGTCAACCGCCTCATAGGTGAGCGTTCCTGATCTTGATATAATGCCGATCGTGCCAGGCCTGTGGATAAAGCCGGGCATGATACCGATTTTGGCCTCTCCGGGAGTGATAATGCCGGGACAGTTAGGTCCAATAAGACGGCATCCTGACTTGTTGATATAATCTTTCACCCTGATCATATCCTGCACAGGAATTCCTTCCGTAATGCAGATGATCACCTTGATCCCGGATTCTGCGGCTTCCAGAATAGCATCCGGTGCAAATGCTGGTGGGACAAATATGATAGAGACATTGGCTTGGGTCGCTTCTACTGCCTGCTGAACGGTATTGAACACCGGACGGTCAAGATGCAATTGTCCACCTTTACCCGGCGTAACTCCCCCTACGACATTGGTGCCGTATTCAATCATCTGGCCGGCATGAAAAGATCCTTCCGTCCCCGTAAAGCCTTGTACGATAACACGGCTATCCTTTCCTACAAGTACACTCATAAAATCAATATGATACTTATGTCAGTTATTGAAACAAGAAAACATCTTCATCCGGTCTGTGCATCAGGTATTTTTCCCTGGCAAACTTTTCCTTGTTGTTCATCAGATCTTTATGGGCAGCCTCTGCTTCGGCCAATTGATCCCTATATTCTTCAATTGAAGTTTCCAGATGATGAACCGAACGTCGGAGGTTCCATTGTGTGAAAAAATTGTGTTTGTCAAAAAACAACATCCACACTACAAATAATCCTGCAGAGACAGAATATTTATTGAGCCAGCCGGCTGCAATTAACTCCGCAATCACCTGCCGAAGATGAATTAGTTTTTTCATGTAGTTGAGACCTGATTGTAAAGGCCGAAAGATAATTCTTATTACCGACCTGTCCAAACGAAGCCAAAGTAGTAAAAAGGGGGACAGGCTTATCTGCACGCCTATAGGCATAACAAATAAGCTTCTGTCCCCGGGTCCAGGGATTAAAGCTGAAATACATGATATGCTCTATGGGAATCGTGTTAAAAAAAATATGGGATACTTATCCTTACACAAGGACTGTGCCAAGGAAATGGAGGGCAGAGTAATTCCTGTTGGAATTTATTATAGGGGTTCAGGTCGTAATTCAACCAGATGGAGACGGCGTCTCCATCCAACAATATTCCTTTTGGTTCGGGACTATTTACCCAAAAGTGATTTGCCCGGGTAGAAAGCGGAATCGCCAAGGATATCCCCAATCCTCAGTAATTGATTGTACTTAGCGACCCGGTCTGACCTTGACAACGACCCGGTCTTTATTTGGCCGGTATTGAGTGCAACAGCCAGGTCTGCTATAGTAACATCTTCAGTTTCACCGCTTCTATGGCTAATGATGGAGGTAAAACCATTGCGTGTGGCAAGATGGACTGCATCTATAGTCTCTGACAATGTTCCGATCTGGTTAAGCTTAATGAGAATGCTGTTTGCGCTTTGTCTTTCAATACCCAGAGCCAGACGATCTACGTTAGTTACAAATAAATCATCCCCGACCAATTGCACTTTATGACCTAGCGCAGTGTTGAGTTTACCCCACCCTGCCCAGTCATCTTCATGCAAACCGTCTTCGATGGAGAAAATCGGGTATTTATCACACCAGGAAGCCCAGTATTCGATCATTTCCTCAGAAGTCTTTTTCATGCCATTCGATTTCTTGAATACATACAGCTTTTCTTCTTCGTTGTAAAATTCCGAAGCCGCAGCATCAAGGGCTATCACCATATCATCGCCAGGACGATACCCGGCGTTTTCAATTGCTTTCAGGACAATTTCAATAGCTTCTTCATTGGATTTGATATTTGGAGCAAATCCCCCTTCATCACCCACATTTGTTGAATACCCTGATGTATGCAGCACTTTTTTCAGATGATGAAACACCTCAGCTCCCATCCGCAACGCATCTTTGAAATGATCGGCCCCAACTGGCATGATCATGAATTCCTGAAAATCTATACTATTGTCAGCATGTGAGCCTCCATTGAGAATATTCATCATCGGTACTGGCAGGATATGCGCATTCACACCACCGATGTATCTGAACAATGGTTGTCTGTGCAAGGATGCAGCTGCTTTAGCAACGGCAAGACTAACCCCCAGCATAGCATTTGCACCGATGCCCGATTTATTGACATTGATATCCAGGTCAATCATGGCCTGGTCTATCTCGAGTTGTTCAGAAACATCCATGCCGATAATTTGCTCCGCTATCCTTTCTTCTACGTTTCTGCAGGCATCTAACACCCCCTTTCCAAGGTATCGGGTTGGATCACCATCTCTTAATTCTACAGCTTCATGCTTTCCTGTTGATGCACCTGACGGTACTGCGGCCCTCCCCATATGGCCGGACTCAGTGATCACCTCAACTTCGACTGTGGGGTTTCCACGGCTATCAAGGATTTCCCTTGCGATGATGTCAACGATTGCGCTCATTTGTGAAAAGTGTGAGTTGTGAGTTGTGAGTCGGGAGTCGGGATAGTCTAAGTTGTGAGTCGGGATAGTCTAATTTATATTAAATTTTTACTGGCGATCAGCTGGAGAAACTCATCAAACAAATATCTTGAATCATGAGGGCCTGGAGAAGATTCGGGATGATACTGAACGGAGAATGCGGGTTTGCCTTTTACACGCAGGCCTTCAACAGTCTGATCATTGAGATTCACATGGGTTACTTCGACGATATCCTTTTGCTTAAACATGGCTTCTGGAGATACGCCAAAGCCATGATTCTGGCTGGTGATTTCTGATCTGCCTGTCAGCACGTTGAGTACTGGATGATTGATGCCTCTGTGTCCGTGATGCATTTTGTAAGTAGAAATGCCTTGCGATAGAGCCAGGAGTTGGTGACCAAGGCAAATACCAAACAATGGCATTCCTGAATCAACTACTTTCCTAATCACCCCATGGGTGTAGCCCATCGCAGCGGGATCTCCAGGTCCATTTGACAAAAATACCCCATGAGGTTCAAATGACATGATTTCCTCGTAGGTAGCCGTTGCCGGAAAAACCTTAACCGTGCATCCTCTTTCTGTGAGGCATTTGAGAATGTTGGTCTTAATGCCGTAATCGATTGCGGATACGCGCACAGGGGCATCATTTTTTCCGACCACGTATGGTTGCTCGGTGGTGACCCTGGAGCTCAGTTCAAGTCCTTCCATGGAAGG
This sequence comes from Saprospiraceae bacterium, assembly GCA_034439675.1. GTDB lineage: Bacteria > Bacteroidota > Bacteroidia > Chitinophagales > Saprospiraceae > Opimibacter. The sequence continues at coordinate 9,515 of JAWXAW010000114.1, forward strand.
TACCGCTGTAAGCAATTTCTTCAATTCGCTTAGATCGGTGACCTCACTGCTGATAATGGCGTTCATTGCCCCTTTGCTGCGGATATGGCGCACAATGGAGCGTGTATCGACTCCATAGATGCAAAACTTCCTTTGCTCCTCAAAATAGGCCTGGATTGATTTGTCTGCCATGGTCCGGCTATATTCATCAATGAATGTTTTGCAGACCAGTGCATTGATCTGGATACGTCCGCTTTCGACGTCGGTGTCCTTGATGCCATAGTTGCCTATATGCACATTGGTGGTCACAAGGATTTGACCGGCATAAGATGGATCAGTGAAAATTTCCTGGTACCCGGTCATGCCGGTATTGAAGCAGATTTCACCGGTTGCTGTGCCGGGTTGTCCGGCAGCTTTTCCTTCGAAATATGTTCCGTCTTCTAAGAGGAGGATGGCTTTTTGGGCCGCTGAATCAGATGGCATGCGTTTAACACTTACATTCAGGGGGTCAAAGGTAAAAAAAAGAGGGCAGATGGATTAACTTTCCATCTGCCCTTTTTAAAATATTGAATTCTTCTATATAAAGAAGATTCTTACTTGTTTAAGGAACCTACATCAGCGCCGTCAGGGTTTACTAAAGTAACTGTACCTCCACTGATACGTATCTGGCCTAAAATTGCATTAGCTAGTCCATCAGGATCAGATGGAGTATAGGTAGTCCACACAGGCACCTGGGCAAAGTCTGCTGCGGCGTACCTAATGGTCGTTGCTTCCGGAGTCAACACGCCACCTTTGAATAGGCTAATACTCAATGGATAGGGGACAGTATCAATAGCTGGAGTTCCGAAGAGCGCATTTCCATAAAGATTTGCTACTATGGAATATGTGCCATCGGCAAGTGTTCCACTAAACATTCTTTCAGGACAAGCACCGGTAGCGCCTCCAAAGCCACCAACAAAAGCACCTGTACCATCCGCCAAAAACAGATCTATATCAACACCTTCTTCACAAATTGAATAGGTATCTCCATCATACACAAAAGAACCATCCCAATTCAATTCAACAGCAACCGTATAAATACTATCACGGATAGTAAGTACCAGACTTTCCACAGGTGTAGGAAGGCCATTCACATCCGTTCCGGTGAGATGCAATACTACAGTTTCATCCCCTTCAGGGTCAAAATCTGCGTAAACCGCAATGTCAACACTTCCAGATCCACCTAAGGCAGAAACAGAATACTCATGCGCACTCAGGTCATAATCGACACCTTCCGTAGCTGTTGATGCTGCTGAAGCCTCTACTTCGACATGAATGTCCATGATTTGTTTACTGTCATAATTGAACGTTATGGTATGCGTTGCATCTGCTTCAGCAACAACCAAGGGGGTAACTGTAGTAGAGAATTTCTCAAAAGAAGTGATGGTTGAGATTTCAGTATCATCTTCCTTGCAGGAACCTATGACCAAACTCACAAGAGCGATCAGGAACCATATATTTCTATTTATTTTCTTCATTGCTTATTGGTTTAGACTATATTTTTTCAAGGATTTCATAAAACTCTCTTGGACCACTACCATCGGTAAAGTATCCGTAGGTAAGTTTGATCACGTGCTTTCCACCCGCATCATCCGGAATCAGCACATTCTGACCTGCACATGGAACATTAGTGAAGATAGCCCCATCATCAGTGCAATTGATAGCTCTTGTTCCGGAAAACAATCCACTGGCAGTCAAAATGGGAACAGTGAGGAAATTGTCTACTTCATTTAAACTAAAATTAAATGATTGACCACCCCACCCAAAAGGTCCCCAATAGTCATTATAGGAAAAGGTTGTCGCATCAACGGAACCGATAAATCTGGTTTGACCATTCCAATTTGAAGAAAACACACCAATCCGATAATAAGCGGATTCGATAACTTTATAATTACCTGCAAAACGGCTAAGAACACCTACACGAATACTTCCGGGCAGTCCAATATCTCCTTCTGCACGTTTTCCAAGAAACCGCAATTTCCATCCAGAACCAATAGCTAGATCTACTTCATTGTCAGGCAGCGGACTGCCATTTACAATCAAACCTGCCTTGAGTTCTGCATAGGTCAATTCATCTGAAATAACGGTTAAATCATCCGCATCGAGTGTATAGGTCGCCAATAAAGCTTCATTGGATTCAGCACCAGATACAGCATCTGTGAAGGTCATATACACTTCAACGGCGGTGAGTCTTTTTAATCCATTGACCACATTAAATTCCATAAGGTAGGAAGGCGTCCCCGCCTGGAAGGAAATAACCGGTGTCAGGATCTGAAGAAACGGATCACTGATACCTTGATTAGTCTCATCGCCATACGTGACCAAATCGTCCTCGTTACAAGAAACTGAAATAAACAGTAAGGCAAATGAAAGTGATATGATTAATCTTAAATTTTTCATACTTCGTTTAGATTAAAAGTTATAAATCCCAAAATACTTTACCGGTCACCGCCTCTTGATTAGGAGCTTTCGGATTTAGGGTTTGTTCTGATTCAGGATACAACCAACGGTTAGGGAATACTTTATCAGGCAAGGATGATTGCAACGGAGTCTGATATACGCCAGTTGGTCCTGAAAAAACAGGATTTGTAGGTGTATCAAATCTTCTGGCTTCAATCCAACCTTCAGCTTCCTGCAATCCTGTCATAGAGATCCATTTCTGAACGGCCAAAATGTTGATTTTATCCTGATTAGATGCAGTCGCAAAACCTAGTCCGGCAATAAACTCATCAGCACCAGGAGCACCTATGTACGCGAAATTAGCAGCGATGGCATTAGCAAATGCCGTCGTAGCATCATCGCTCGTTCCGTATTTGACTGCTGCTTCAGCACGTAAAAACCAAGTTTCCCAATTGCTCATAAAAATGGTTGGTACGCCAGCACCATACGTGACGGCAGATGGATCACTCCAATCCGGAGATACCGCACCAAAATCCAAGGCAATCTGGTTTTGATCAGCTGCTCTGATTTCACCTGGAAAATTTACTGCTTCATCATAGAAATAGAATTTTCTTGGATCATTCAACTCATCCATCACATTGGTTACGGTAGTAGCCGCTTTGTAAAAGAGTCCAATTCCTGATTCTTCCCATGCATACATTGGATTCTCAGAACCGGAAGCTCCTGTAAATGGAACTTCTGCAATTTCATCAGCCGTTTCAATGAACTCACCAGCGGCTACTGTTGCATTTACCTGCAGAGCAACATCATTTACATCAGACATTCTCAATAAAACACGCAATTTCAAAGAATTTGCAAATTTCATCCAACTATTAAGGTCTCCGCTGTAGATTAAATCTTCAGTACCAACGGCAGCTGAAGAAGCATTAAGATCAACCAAAGCATCATCCAATGCTGTCACCAACTGTGGATAAATGGCTGCATCATCATCATATGCAGGTGCAAGGATGGAACCATCTTCAATAGCTCCCTGTACTGCTTGTGAATAAGGAACATCCCCAAAATGGTCGACGAGATATTGGTAAACAAAGACCTCAAGCGTCTTGGCAATACCATTATAGGCTCTATTATCCACTTCTTTCAGGAATTTGATGTCTGCAAGGGCATCACTATATGATCTGGCCCATGCCTGATTTCCTGCATTGGCAAGCTGGATATACCTGGCATCATCTCCTAAAGAAACACCGGTACCCCATGTCCAATATTGCCCCCAAAGGAAAGCATTGTCATTATATTGGGCATCCATAATGAAAGCAATATAACCGAGCGCTGATGTTAATACCTCTTGAGGTCTTGCAGTAGCGGAGTTGTTCGGATCTACATTGAATTCAGAAATATTGTTGCATGAGACTAACCAAAAAGTCAGTGTAATCATGCAAACTCTTATTATTGATTTCATACTTCTATCTTTTTTCTATTAAAAAATAAGGCTTAAGGTGACACCATAGCTCTTGGAAGGAGGTGTTTGCGTTGTTTCAATTCCTGTTGCATTTCCCGTCAATGCCGGACCATTCACTTCAGGATCAGCGAATGTATTCTCCTCTGGCAACCAGAATTTGATATTTTTTGCAAAAATCCCTATTTCAGCATTTTTGAAAGGAGTTTTACTGGTTACAGATTTTGGAAAACGATACTTCAGTGACATTTCACGAAGTTTAACAAAGCTCGCGTCTACCAGGTGTGTCGAGAAAGGTACATTTCTGACGTAATCGTAAGGTGCAACCGGAGTCGTATTCTCGGCATAGACACCTTCAGAAACTTCAACTACACTATTTGGAACAACAAAATAATCTCTGTCTCCAATCAAGGTAGTGAGTGCTGTTCCGTTAAATTCAACCAGATCTTTTGTGTAGGATAAGAATTGTCCTCCCTGGCGGATATCAAAAAGAACATCAAAACTAAAACCTCGCCATGAAAATGTATTGGAGATACTTGCGATATAATCAGGCTGATATGAACCCAAATATTCCAGTTCATCAGACAATAAAGGTAGTCCTGAAGCATCTACAACGACCTGCCCGGCATCGTTTGTTTTAACCACCTGACCTTTGAACGTTCCGTATGGAAGACCTACAGCAGCCACTGAATTTACACCGGAAGCCCAGTTATCAATCGTTAATTCAGTCTGATCACCTTCGGGGTTAATCTTAATTACTTCATTATCATTGGTTGAATACAACAGGCCGATATCCCAATTGAGTCCGCGTGGACTTACTAAAGGACGCAACGTCAAGGAAAGTTCATGTCCTGTATTTTGCATTTCGCCCAAATTCTTTACCGTATTTGTGAATCCGGTAGAATTTGGAAGTGTGACCACTACAATTTGGTTTGTATGCTTGGATTGATAGAATGTATAATCAATTGCAATCCGATCCTTTAAAAAGGAAGCGTCAAATCCAATTTCGAATGTAGTTGTCAATTCAGGTTTCAATCCAGGGTTACCAATAGTATTTCCTTGTGTGTAACCGGCTTGTCCGTTGAGTGGAAAGAATAAATCATGGTTGTTAGCCAGCGATTGCAATGTTGGGTTTCCAACATACACTGAATTCAACAAATATTGTGGAGCATCTTTTCCTGTGGTACCATAACTGGCATACACTTTAAAAAAATTCAGGAAATTACTTTCCATTTCAAGAATATCGGTAATGATGGCTGATGCACCCACTGCCTGATAGAAGAAAGCGTTGTTTTCTTCTGGAAGGGTGGAAGACCAGTCATTTCGTGCGGAATATTCAAGGAAGAGTTTGTTGTCCAATCCAAAACGAACGTTTCCGAATAGTCCCATGATTCTGTATTTGGTTTGATTGTTATCAGCCAAAGGTGCTTGAACAGAGTTGGACAAGCTATAAAATCCAGGCACCACAAGGCCACCAACAGACTTACCATCAATACGAGATGTATTCCTGTGAAAGAAGTTATATCCAGCAGAAAAATCAGCGGTAATCCGATCTGATACTTTCGCATTATAGGTGGTCAAACCTGTAAAATCAATATTTGTATTGGTAAGATCTGCATTAGAATAAAATCCATCATTAAAAGCCCGGTTTCCACGAGGGGTCAGTGCCAGACCATCGCCCCAATACAAATGATCATTGTATTTAAACTGGGGAATAACTTCGGTAAGTTTTGTTGAAACATTGTTCAAACCAAATTTTGCTGAAACATTCCAATGGTCCGTAAGCTTATATTTCAACTGAGCATTGCCGAGGAAATTTACAATTTCCCCATTATTGATAAACTCATTCAAAATGAAGTAGGGGTTTACGGAATAGGATCCATAATAACCATTGAAGTCATGGAAAGGACTTTTATAATCCCTGAGCTCAGTGTACGGAATATTTACTGGAGCTTGTAATGCATTGGCGTATGCGTTCTGGCCTTCAAACGGGCGTGAACCTTCCTGTGTGGTGTTTTGATCTATTAGCGCATAATTGACTGAAAAATCACTGGTCAATCTTTCGCTCAACTTAGCGCTTGCACCAAACTTAAATGTATTTCTATTATAATCTGTGTTTTGCAAAATACCTTTCTGATTCGTATTCGAATAGGAGGCATAATAGGTAAAGTCATTTTTTGAACCGGAGAAATAAACATTATTTGTAAATGTGCTACCGATGTCAAAGAAATTCTCAATTTGATTAGGCACAGCACTGTAAGGTCGATTAAGCCATTCCAGATCACCATCATCGTCAGTATCAACAGGGCTTGTCCAGGGACGAGTGATGCCATCAAAGGCAGGACCCCATGACCAGTTTTCTCCGGAATCACGACCTGGGTTTTCAGCGAATGGAATTCCAAAGCCCTGACCATATTGATCCTGGCGCTGCATAAGGACATATGCTTGTTCTCTGGAATAAGAAGTATTGTAACCAACTTCAAACGTGCCGTCTTTTCCTGGTCCTTTCTTTGTGGTCACTAATAAAACTCCGGAAGCACCTCGAGATCCGTACAAGGAAGTTGCGGAGGGGCCTTTTAAAACGGTAATGGACTCGATGTCAGCAGGATTCAAGTCATTAAAACGGTTACCAAAGTCTGCATAACCTGTTACGGCTTCGTTTCCTAGGCGATTGTTTGGATCACCTGATCTCGAAGCACTGTTATCGATAGGAATACCATCGACAACAATAAGCGCATTGTTATTTCCGGTCAGTGAACCTTCTCCACGCAAGACAATTCTTGTAGAGGCTCCAACTGAACCTGAACCTGTTGAAATCTTAACACCTGCAACCTTGCCTCGCAGGGCTTCCAATGCGTTTTTGTTAGGTGCGGAATTAAGGTCATCACCACTGACGACTTGATTGGCGTAGGCCACATCCCTGGCATTCCGCTCAACACCAAGAGCGGTCACTACAACCTCCTCGAAAAAAACACCTTCAATCATTTCGACATCCACCACATTTGAAGTACCAAGTATAATTTCCTTGGTGTCAAATCCGGTGTAACTAACAATAATAATGGTTGCATCTGCCGGGACTTCAAGTCGATAATTGCCGTCAAAGTCAGCGACTGTTCCAATAGATGTTCCCTTTACATTTAAATTCGCCCCGATGAGAGGTTCACCTTGAGCATTCTTAATGGTGCCTGTAATGGTCCTCTGCGCTACGGCAGTACAAAGGCCAAATACGCTCAGGCTGAGCATGAGTAATAGTCTTTTCATAACTAATTCTGGTTTAAGTGATAATCCCGGTTAATAAGTACCCAATATATGAATTTTTGCAAAGTTGTTAACTTTGTATTAACTCATGGTAAGGTAACGACAGTTTCTTAACGTTTGCTGCCCTACCTAAAAAAAAAGATGGTTGAGATGTTAGCACATCCTAACAAGCACAAGAAAATCAATGCATTGCATCCATCTCTTTTTGTTCAATTTCTACGAAAATCTCTGGCTGTACTGTTCTTATGTATTGTAATTTCCCCTATATCTGATGATTTGCAATACCAGTCGCGTACGGCTTATTTAACGTTTCCCTAACCCTCTATTGTCATAAAAAAAAGGTCACAAATGCGTTGTGACCTTTTTTTTATGATTGCGAGAATGAATAGCTATTCTGCTACCGATGCATCGGTAGCTGCAGCTGCAGCAGGAGCAGCTTTGGCGGTTTCAGTGCCTTTAGATTTACTTCTGCGCGTACGGCGTACTTTACCATCAGGGATTGCTGATTTTTCGCTTCTGCGTTTCTTGGTATTCGTATAGATCTCATTGAAATCGACCAATTCAATCATAGCCATTTCTGCGCCGTCTCCTTTACGAAACCCAGTGCGGATGACGCGTGTGTATCCTCCGGGCCGTGTAGCCACTTTGGCTGCAACGGTTGAGAACAATTCGGTCACGGCCTCCTTGTTGCTGAGATAAGAGAAAACAACCCTTCTATTGTGTGTTGTATTACTTTTTGACTTTGTGATCAAAGGTTCAATGTGTTTTTTGAGCGCTTTGGCTTTTGCCACTGTGGTAAATATCCTTTTGTGTTGAATCAGTGCAAGGCTCAGGTTCATCATCAAAGCAGCTCTATGGCCTGCTTTCCGGCTAAGGTGGTTTATTGTTTTTCCGTGTCTCATGACCTTAAAAAAATTGGTTGGCGATTTATGGACTCCGCAGCACCCGGCAAAAGCCTCAGGTTACTGCAATTGTTTATTGATTGATACTTGGATTATTCTTCATCCAGCTTATACTTCGACAAATCCATGCCGAACGTAAGGCCTTTTATTTGGAGAAGTTCCTCGATTTCTACAAGAGATTTTTTACCGAAGTTTCTGAATTTCAAAAGCTCATGGGTGTCGAATTTCACCAGTTCGGCCAGGGAATTGATCTTGGCCGCCTTGAGGCAGTTGTAGGCTCGTACAGAAAGATCAAGATCTTCGAGCGATGTCTTCAGGAGCTTGCGCATGCTGAGGATATGCTCATTGACGATACCATCTTCCTTGCCTACCTTATCGTCGAACGTAATATGCTCATCGGTAATCAGCATCAGGTGCTGAATCATAATGCGGCTTGCTTCCTTGATGGCTTCTTCCGGATGGATGGTACCATCTGTCTCCAGTTCAATGCTCAGTTTCTCATAGTCCGTACGCTGACCAACACGTGTATTCGATACGTGGTAAGAAACTTTTTTCAATGGCGTATAAATCGCATCTACCGGAATAACGCCGATCGGTGCATTTTCTGGCATATTTTCTTCTGCGGGAACGTAACCTCTTCCTTTGGTAATGGTCATCTCAAGCTCGAGATTGACAGAAGGTTCCATCTTGCAGATGAGCAGTTCAGGATTCATAACCTTAAACATATTGGTTCTTGACTCAATATCTTTTGCCCTGAATTCATCCTGTCCGCTGATGGTGATATAGATCTGGTGTTCCGTGGCTTTATCTCCTTTGACAGCACTCTTGAGGCGGATCTGTTTGATGTTGAGAATGATATCGACAACATCTTCCACAACGCCAGGGATAGAGGAAAATTCATGATCCACACCGGCAATACGGATAGCAGAAATGGCATATCCTTCGAGAGAAGAGAGCAAAATCCGGCGAAGTGAATTTCCAATGGTTTGGCCAAAACCTGGTTCAAGCGGTTTGAACTCGAATTGTCCATGAAAGTCAGTAGCTTTCTGGAGTAATATTTTATCCGGCTTTTGAAAATTCAAGATGCTCATAAAGGAAATTTCTGAATGAAATAATATAATCGCGAACGATGGTTACACCCTTATCAAAAGGTATAACCATCGCACAATTGTTTTTACTTGGAATATAACTCGACGATCAACTGCTCGTTTATTTTCTCAGGGATATCATCACGCTCCGGATAGGCCAAAAATTTACCTTCCATACGATCCGGATTCCACTCTAACCATGGGAATTTCCTTACATCTGGTTTAGCAGCAATATTGTCTGTGATCAATTCGATATGCTGTGACTTGGTCCTGACCGTTACAACGTCGCCTGCTTTAAGCTGGTAGGAAGGTACATAGGTCAATTCACCATTGACGAGGATGTGTTTGTGTGACACCAGCTGACGGGCTGATCTGCGTGTCCTTGCTACTCCGAGACGGAAGACGGTATTGTCAAGACGTGATTCCAGCAACTGAAGGAGTACTGTACCGGTAACACCACTCTTTGAAGTTGCTTTTTCAAAAATGTTACGGAACTGGCGCTCGAGTACACCATAGGTATACTTTGCTTTTTGCTTTTCAAGCAACTGAAGGGCATATTCTGATTTCTGACGGCGACGTTTAGAGTTGCCATGCTGGCCCGGGCGGTATTTCTTACGCTCGAAGCTCTTGTCGAAACCATAAATCATTTCGCCTAAGGCCCTGGCTTTTTTGGTGGTTGGTCCGGTATATCTTGCCATAATTATTTCGAATAGATGGAATTAAAACTACTTCAGCCATATAGATGGCATGTCAGACTCTTCTTCTTTTTGGTGGACGGCATCCGTTGTGTGGCACCGGCGTAAGATCCTGAATCTTAGAAACTCTTACACCTACACCATCAATGGCCCTGATAGCAGCCTCGCGGCCTGAACCTGGTCCCTTTACAAATACCTCTGCAGATCTCATGCCGGCATCATAGGCTTCCTGTGCTGCACTTGAGGCAGCAACCTGGGCAGCATACGGTGTGTTCTTCTTAGATCCCTTGAAACCTGCCTTGCCGGCAGAAGCCCAGGAGATAACATGACCCGCGCGATTGGTCAATGTCACAATGATATTATTAAATGTCGCCTGAATGAAAACTTTTCCATCCGCTTCTACTTTTACTTTTCGCTTTTTAGCTACTTTTTTGATTGTCTTAGCCATAATACTCTATAGAGATATGAAATCAGGATCTGATTATTTCGTTACTTTCTTCTTGTTGGCAACTGTCTTGCGCTTTCCTTTGCGGGTGCGGGCGTTGGTTTTGGTTCGCTGACCACGAACTGGAAGGCCTTTACGGTGACGCAGACCACGGTAACAGGCGATGTCCATGAGGCGCTTGATCTGAAGCTGTACTTCGGACCTGAGTTCACCTTCTACTTTAAACTGCTCCTGCACGATGCGGGAGATATTCATCACATTATCATCTGTCCAATCCTGAACTTTCACCTGCTCGCTGATGGAAGCCTGTTCAAGAATGTTTTTGGCGCGGGTTGCCCCGATGCCATAAATATATTGGAGGCTGATAATGCCCCTTTTATTCCTTGGAAGATCTATACCTGCTATCCTGGCCATAATTGAATTGGTTTTAATCAGCCTTGACGCTGTTTGAATTTTGGATTCTTTTTGTTGATAATATAGAGTCTCCCCTTCCTCCGCACAATCTTGCAATCAGCAGATCTTTTTTTAATAGATGCCCTAACTTTCATTTTTTTCTATATTTAATGACCTTAAGGTCAATTATTTATACCTGTACGTAATCCTACCCCGGGACAAATCATAAGGTGACATTTCGACAGAAACTTTATCCCCTGGAAGTATCCTTATATAATTCATCCGCATCTTTCCAGAGATCGTGGCGATCAGCATATGATCGTTTTCCAAGCGTACTCTGAACATGGCATTTGACAGGGCCTCTTCAATAATTCCATCTTGTTTGATGACCTGTTGTTTTGCCATTTTTTGATTTTGGAGTGCAAATATCTATCTTTTTATCCATACTTCGGATAAATTGGCGTTATTTTTTATAGCCTGATCTATCACTTTATGATCAGAAAGCACATCTGCTGCTGACTTTTGGACCGCAATGGTGTGTTCATAATGGGCGGAAGGCTTTAAATCCTTTGTGACCAGGGTCCAGCCGTCCTTCTTTAATACGACCTCTCGGGTACCAAAATTAATCATTGGTTCGATCGCGATAGTCAATCCTTCATGCAGCATCGGGCCCTTCCCTCTTTTCCCATAATTAGGAACTTCAGGGGGTTCATGTAACTTTTTGCCAATCCCATGGCCTACCATCTCCCTGATGACACCATAAGGATGATTCACCTCGGCATGTTGTTGAACTGCGTAGCCAAGATCTCCGATCCTGTTGCCAGCAACTGATTGCTGTATAGCCAGGTCCAGGCATTCACGGGTAGTGACCAGTAAGTCAAGTATTTCAGGACTAATTTCACCAACTGCGAAGGTAAAAGCTGCATCACCGAAATAACCATTCATCTTCACACCACAGTCAACTGAAACAATATCTCCTTCTTTAATCTCGGTCTTGTCAGGGATACCATGCACAATTACCTCATTGAAGGAGATGCATAGGGAAGCCGGAAAATCAGTTATACTGCCGGGATACCCTTTGAATGCGGGCTCTGCTCCATGATCCCTGATAAATGCTTCCGCTATTTCATCAAGGCGAAAGCCCGTAATACCTGGTTTGATGTGAGCTGCGACCTCGGCGAGGGTAGCGCATACAAGAAGACAGTTCTTCCTGATGATTTCTATTTCCTCCGGGGTCTTATAGTGAAAACGCGATCCTATGGGCATGAACTGAGGATCAGGATGAAAAATCGTAAGAAAAGATGAAATTCCGGGATGCCATAAGGATTACATATTGGCTCCGATCTGCATTCCACTACCGCTACGTCCTTTCAGTTTCCCTGATTTTACAAGACCGTCATACTTGCGCATGAGGAGATGAGATTCCACCTGCTGCAGTGTGTCGAGCACAACGCCCACAAGGATCAACAAAGAGGTGCCGCCGAAGAAAATGGCAAAACCCTGGTTAACCCCTGCATTGAAGGCAAATTTCGGCAGGATGGTAATTAGACCCAGGAACAACGCACCTGGTAAAGTAACGCGTGTAGTGATATTGTCGATGAAGTCGGCAGTGTCCTTTCCTGGTTTGATACCTGGGATAAAGGCATTCTGACGTTTCAGATATTCAGCGTATTGCTGGGGATTGACAATAAGTGCGGTGTAGATATAGGTAAATACAACGACCAGTACAAACGAAAAAACGGCTGTCGTCATTGAGAAGGGGTCATTGAGTGAGCGAAGGAAACCGCCGGTCTGGGCCGTCGTTCCATCGCTTTGCATAAAGTACTGTGCGATCGTCATCGGCAGGAAGAGGATAGCCTGCGCAAAAATGATAGGCATAACGCCAGCTGCATTTACTTTCAACGGAATATAATCCCGTGCTCCTGATTGAGGAATATTGGCATTTCCGCGTCCGACCATTCGCTTGGCAAACTGGATAGGTATACGGCGTACGCCTTGTACAATCAAGATACAGAGCATAGTCACACCAAAGAAGGCGGCGAGTTCAAATACAAAAGTCAAAAGTCCTCCTTTGTTGACCTGTGCTGTAAATTCAAAGATCAGTGCTTGGGGAAGGGTTGCGATGATACCTACCATGATGATTATGGATATACCATTACCTATGCCTTTATCAGTGATGCGTTCACCGAGCCACATAGCAAGGATGGTACCTGTGGAGAGGATGATGATACTGGAAAACCAAAATAAACCTCCGGGGATATTCTCAGAAATAGCTCCAACGCTCTTGATATATGTGAGATAAGCGCCACCTTGAACCAAGGTAATAGCTACCGTGAGCAGTCTGGTCAGCTGGGTGATCTTCTTACGGCCTGATTCACCTTCCTTTTGCTGGAGACGTTGGAAATAGGGCACCGCAAAACCCAACAACTGGATAATAATGCTGGCCGTGATATACGGCATGATCCCCAATGCAAAGATGGCTGCATTATTAAATGCGCCTCCTGTAAATACATTGATAAGGCCCAGAAGGTCATTGCTGTTTCTGTTGGAATTGAAGTTTTCCAAAACAGAAGGCACCACGCCTGGAAGAACGATCCGGGAACCTAAGCGGTATACGGCAATCATTAAAAGGGTAAAAAGAATACGGTTACGTAATTCTTTAATCTTCCAGATATGCTTGAGGGTGGTGATAAAGTTCTTCATTCGGCTTGCCTGATATTCTTACACGATAGTGATACTTCCACCTGCAGCTTCAACAGCTTTGCGGGCGGTTTCACTTGCTGCATGCGCAGTCAAGTTAACTTTGGCATTAATCGCACCTCTTCCGAGGAGCTTAACTTTGTCAGTCCGTGTGATGAAATTGTATTCCTGAAGTGCTTCAAGAGTCCACTCAGTGACACTATGCTTTTCGGTCATGGACTGGAGCTGATCAAGATTGAGTGCTGTAAATGCCTCACGGTTAGGGTTTTTAAAACCACGTTTCGGAATGCGCATTTGCAAAGGCATCTGACCTCCTTCATGGGCTCTCTTTGACTTGTAGCCAGATCTTGACTTAGCCCCTTTGTGGCCACGTGTAGATGTGCCACCTCGTCCGGAACCTTGTCCGCGCCCTTTTCTTTTATTGTCCCGTACCGAACCGGTTGCCGGGGTTAAATTATGGAGATCCATATGGTATACGTCGATTAAATCTTAACCTAAATTTTCTACGCTGATCAGGTGTGCCACCTTATCAATCATTCCCTGAATCTGTGGATTAGATTCATGCACTTTTGATTTATTTATTTTTCCCAATCCGAGCGCGATGATGGTATCTTTCTGGCTTTGTGGCCTGTCGATCTGGCTCTTGATCTGTGTTACTTTTATCTTGGACATGTCTCTGTGTATTAACTGTTTATTTCAGCATTTACATTCACCGGCTGGCCGAAAACTGTATCGACACTCACCTTTCTTTGCTTGGCTACTGTCTGAGGGCTCCTGAGCAGCATTAATGCGTTGATCGTTGCTTTAACGACGTTGTGTGGGTTAGAGGATCCCATTGACTTAGCCAATACATTGTGAATACCGGCACTTTCAAGCACAGCGCGCATAGCACCACCGGCGATGACTCCTGTTCCATCTGATGCCGGTTTGATCATTACTTTGCCTGCCCCATACTTGCCTAATTGCATATGCGGTATGGTTCCTTTGTGAATAGGCACTTTGACGAGATTCTTCTTGGCATCATCAATGGCCTTGGCGATAGCTTCGCTTACATCGCGGGCTTTACCTAATCCTTGGCCTACCGTACCCTGGCCGTCACCTACCACGACGATCGCGGCAAAGGAGAATGTCCTACCACCCTTGGTAACCTTAGCTACCCGATTGAGCGCGACCATTTTATCCTTGAGTTCGGTCTCAGATGCTTTTACTCTGCCTGTTGTTTCTTTCACGATTGCTCCTTGTTGAAATTTGGATTAAAATTTGAGTCCTGCGCTTCTTGCTCCTTCAGCCAGTGCCTTCACTCTGCCATGAAAGAGGTATCCTCCGCGATCGAAGACTACTTCTGAAATATTTATTGACTGAGCCCTTGAGCCGAGCAATTCACCTACCTTCTTGGCCAATTCAGACTTATTAGCGCCGGAAACAGCTTCGTCAGTAG
>JAWXAW010000115.1:0-21864 GCA_034439675.1 Saprospiraceae bacterium
GAGACAGAATGCTGACATACCTCATTCACTCGGTCCCTGAGCCTGCCGAAGGGCAGAGAAAAGCACACTCTATTTTTGCGCCACCCTTTTCGCAAGCGAAAAGGTGGCGCAAAGACAAGAAGAGATCTTCGCTCCATACCCTTCGACAAGCTCAGGGACCGACTATTAAATTCTCAATTTAGAATTGGCGCTTTTACGAGTATATTTGTTTAAGACCTCCGTCGATCAAAACCTTTGCAGCATATCCGGTTACATTTCATATGGTACAACGACCCAAACTCCTCTTGGTAGATGACGATCTCACACTGAGTCCTTTGATCCAGGAGTACCTAGAGGCCAGAGAGATGGCGTGTACATTATGCCATAATGGATTTGACGCACTCGAACTGTTGAAGAAACATCATTTTGATCTTTGTCTTCTTGATGTTCAGATGCCAATGAAAAGCGGCTTTGACCTGGCACGGGAAATGGTCGCGTTCAAACCTGATGTCCCCTTCCTTTTCCTTACCGGACTGACGGAGAAAGAAGATCGTATCCGTGGATTTGAATACGGAGCTGAGGATTACATTGTCAAACCCTTCAGTCTGCAGGAATTAGTACTAAGGATAAACGTTATTCTGCGACGAATAAAAACCCATCCTGCCTCTGCTTCCCCGCAGCCATCATACACGATCGGCAGCTTTCTGTTTTATCCGGATGCTCGTGAACTTCTGCGGGGTGAGAACCTAGAGAAACTGAGTGAACTAGAATCAAAATTATTATTGCTCTTCCTGAATGCGGCGGATGGCATTGTGCATCGCAATACAGTGCTCAAACAATTATGGAAAGAAGAACATCTGTTCAGGGACAGGAGCCTCAACGTTTTTATCAGCAAGCTGAGACAATATCTTAAAGCTGATCCTGCTATTGAAATACTCAATATTCATGGAACCGGCTACCGCATGATCATCCGGTGATTGTATGAACATCTTCGAGAATACATTTTAATTGATCTTCGAGACATTTGAGCAGGTTATCAATCTGATAAACCTGCGGCGAAGATGATGCACCCATCATTTCAAGCTCATAAGCTAAGCCGGTAGCAATAGGTTCATTGATATATAGCATCTGGCATTTAAGGGTATGTGCATGTATTGACAACTGGCCCCACTGCTGATCATCACAGGCATGATGCATTTGATCTACCAGTGCCGGCATGTCTACACTGAAACGTTGGAGGTATTTTCTCACGAGCTCTTCATCATCCAGAAGGGATCGTAATGTCTGCAGATCGATCATGACGGTATAATGTCTGTAATGGTGCGCATAAAATCTTCCTGTCGGATAGGCTTGGCTATGAATCCATCCATACCTGCCTGCAGACATTCTTCTATCTGCTGGGGAATGACATTAGCTGTGAGTCCCGCTATAGGAATCGTCTTATAAAAAGAATCCTTCAGATTACGGATTCTGCGTGTAGCCTCCAGTCCATCCATGACAGGCATTTTAACATCCATCAGGATGATGTCATATTCGTATTGTTGAACCTTTTGTATGGCTTCTTCACCGTTCTCAGCCAGGTCCACCACAGGATCAACCAACCATTTTTTGATCAGTTCAGTGGCAACCAACTGATTGAGAGGTGCATCTTCTACCAAAAGTATTCGAAGCCCAGGTTTTAGATAAGCAGATGGGCGGATATCTGTCACACGTTCATCAACACCTGAATGCTGTTGAAACGGTAAGGTGACAACAAACTCACTACCGATACCATGTTTCGAATGAAGCTGAATCGTACCTCCCATTTTATCCACTAAGTGTTTGACAATCGATAACCCCAGACCTGTGCCCTGGTTGCCTGCTATCACCTTTTCATTGATTTGCTGGAAGCTTTCAAATATCATAGACCCTTTATCTGCAGGTATACCGATGCCTGTATCGGTGATGGTAAATGTACATTCCAGATTTTGCTCATCCCTTTTTTGGATGGTTGTCACTAAACGGATGGAGCCTTTGTCTGTAAATTTAATCGCGTTGTTCAACAGGTTCGATAATACCTGAACCAATCTAACAGGATCACCGGATACGATTGCTGGAATATCATCTGGCTGTGAGAAGGTCAGTGCCAGATTTTTCTCTTCGGCGAGATGTTTAAAGAGAATTTCCAGTTGGTGCAGTATGCTTGCAAGCTCAAAGGGTTTTGTTTCGATCGCATAGGTGCCGCTTTCTATTTTTGATTGATCGAGGATATCATTGACGATCCACAAGAGGTTGTCACAGGATGCACTGATAGCCTTGGTATACTCAGCTTGTTTGTCAGTCAAAGGTGTTTGTCTCAGCAGATTGTTGAGTCCCATGATGGCATTCATCGGCGTGCGGATCTCATGACTCATGTTGGCAAGGAACATACTCTTATAAGCTGCTTGTTGTTCGGCTAAAACTTTTTCGCGCTTGAGTGTGGACGTTTTGCGTCTTTGTACATACACGACATAAAGTATACCTCCAGCCAACAGCGCAAGTAAGCCGTAGAAATAACCAGTCCTGTAAAACGGCGGCTTAATGGTGATGATGACTTCCAATGGTTCTCGTGATATCCGTAGATCTTCAGTCATAGCAATGGCCTGGAATATATATTGACCAGGCGGCAAATTTGTATACGTAACTGATCGGCTTGTTCCGGCTTCTATCCAGTCTTTATCAAAACCAACCAACTGATACCTGAAGGTGATGCCATGCCAATGAATAAAATGAAGTGGTGCATAGTGTAAGGTGAAGACCTCCTCCGTATGATGGAGTTCAATTTCATGTACATATTCAGGTTCCTGTAGTAGTTGCCTCTTTTTATTTGCGACATCAATCCCACAAAAAACAATTTTAGGGTGTGCGGTATCGACATAAAAAGCCTCCGGATCAATCACAATAACTCCATTATCCCCACCGAAGAGCACACGCCCATCCGCAGCCTTTGATCCTATTCCATATACAAAGCCTGTCGGTGAATTAAATTGCCATATAGAATCTTCAGTGATCCTTGAGACCTGACGTCCAGCTGCTGACCAGGCGATGCCATGAACATCGACGGTTAATCCATCACTATTAAGGTCAGCGCCATTACGTTTATTTATTTTCCGGCATTGGCTGGTAGTCAGGTCATATCTAAACACAGCCTCTTTCGTTCCGATCCAAAATATATGCTGACCGATCCCAAGACCCTGAACATTACCTTCGATGCGAAAGGAACATGGCAACGTGTCAAGAATTTCAGTGCTGTAATTCAATCTGCATATGCTGCCTGCACTAATGAAATACAAGTTGCCACTAGCATCCTGTGTGACACGATTGACAGCATCTGATGACAATGATTTGTTTAGGGATGCAGGTCTGAAGTAAGTTGTGTCATTCGTTTCATGATCCCACCTGCACAAACCATCTGAAGTACATATCCATAGATAATTTTCATGGAGAAGATCAGAGTGGACATAAAGTAAATCAGAGACATTTATTTTCGTCCCATTATCAAGCTGAATTAGACGCCCATCTTCATTTGAATACTGAAAGAGGCCAACCTCCTTATATCCCAGAAATACATTTCCTTTTGAATCACCCGCCAGCCCAATGATACTTTTATAGCCTGAGAGAAAATAAGGAGGTTTGATAAATTCTTCAGCCCTGGTATTTACATCCGGTTGATAATATAGGCCATTCATTGTATTGCTCCAGATGCCTCCTTTCGCATCCTGATAGACTCTCAGGATGAAATTGGCATAGTTGGCAAAACCCTCTTCATGTCTGATAAACCTGAAGCGTTCTGTTTCAAGATTCGTTACACTGATGCCATAGAAGAGTCCGAGCCAGATGTTTTTTACTTTATCGATGTACATCGTGTAGATCGAAAGTCCTCGAATACTAAGTTCATCAAACGGCGAATGAACATAGTTAGCGATAATCTTTTTTGTAGCAATATCCCAGAAGACAAGTCCTCCCCTGGTGGTGGCTATCGCTAAGGTATTTCGGTCAAGTTCGAGGATTTTCATAACTCCTTTCGCAAATGGATCTGCATTGAAGACTTCATATGTGTTCGTTGCCGGGAAATACTGAACGAATCCATTTTTATACCCCATCCAGATTCTGTCTTCCTGATCGATCAGCAGATCCCTTCCTTCGTGAGGAGGTGTGCTAAATGAAGGTGGTAATTTTTTGACAAACAATAAGGAGTCCAGCCGGCGGTCAATTTTGAAAAGGCCATTAACGCCTACTGCCCACACTTCTCCTGATCTGCTGATGGCCAGCGCGCCTGAATGTCTTGCTACCCCATACTGTTCATTGAAGTAGTGCTTGAACTGATTTGTGGACGGATCAAATCTATCTAGTCCCTTTTGGTGGGCTATCCAAAGAAATCCATCCTGATCCTCAATGATAGCCCGCGTAAGATTATGTCCGAGGCTGTTGATGTTGTTTTGATCGTGTTCATACCTGCGCGCCTTGCCTGTACGACGATCCCAATAATTAAATCCCGATTGCGTCACTACCCAGCAACGTCCTGAACGATCCTGGTAAAAAGCATTGATATAAGAAGATGACAAGGTGGTGCTGTCCCCCTCCTTATGGTAATAATTGTTAAACGTAAATCCATCATACCTTGACAATCCACCCATCGTTGAAAACCAAATAAAACCATCCGTGTCCTGCATGATGTGAAACACATGGTTTTGGGGAAGTCCATCTTCCGTATTGAGAAATTGAAAGGCAGCTGTCGCCTGCTGGCCCTTCAACTGACAAGACAAGAGGATCAACAGCAGAATCAACAGTCGGATGGAATGGAATAATCTCAATTCATTTCCATATTTAAATCAGGAGTGATCGACCTAAGGTATCAATTGAGCCGCATATACTATAACGGCCCGGAACAAAAATCTGCAATTCAGTTCAAGCTAACCATTAAGGAAGGTACAATAAGGGTAAAAAAGTATTAAAACTTAAAATGCTCCTTCATCCGCTGCATAAGCAATTCTTTCTTTCTCCGAGACACTTCCACTTCCTGTCCGCTACTCAGGATGACACTTCCTCCCTCGCCGCGCAAATACTCTTTGATATGAGCCAGATTGACAACATAAGATTTATGAATGCGGACAAATCCGGAATCCTCTAGCAATGTTTCATACTCATGGACAGGCTTTGAGGCACAGATCACCGGTCGGTTGGTAAAATAAAAATTGGTGTAATTGCTGCTGGCTTCGCAATAGATGATATCCTGAATCTCGACGACCTGGAATCCCTTCATGGAGGGAATGCAGAGTTTCATTTTTTGAAGTACATCCTTGTGCTGTATGTTGTTTAGAAAAGTGTCTATTTGAAGTTTACCAGTCTTATTTTGGATTCGTTCAGACGCACGCTTTACGGCATCGATGAGTAAATCATCATCAACGGGTTTGAGGAGATAGTCGACTGCGCTTAGGCGCATGGCTTGCGTCATAAAAGTGCTATGCGCTGTCACAAAAATGATTTCAAAATCAATAGTGGGTAGTTCCTCCAAAAATTCAAATCCATTCTTACCCGGCATTTCAATATCAAGAAAAATCAATTCCGGATGAATGACATCCAGCACTTTTCGAGCCTCGACGATAGTAGAACAACACTGCTCTACACGGACTTCCGGGCAGTGAATCTGAAGCAACTTCATGAGGGAGGTCAGTCCCCGCGGCTCGTCATCAATCAATATGGTCCGTATATCTTTCATACTTCTGTCATTTCCAATGGCAAGGTAATGGTCACCCGTGTACCTGTGGATGTGCAGCCCCCTTCTCTGCTTTTATCGATAATCGCTATACTGCTCGGTACATCATATTTCTTATTGAGCAACCCGATCCTGTTTTTGATATTGCTGATCCCAACGGAATCATGCTTGAGATCAGCCCCGGTTTTCCTTTCGAGTGTGTGTTGAATTCCTACACCATCGTCATCAATGACACACACGAGTTGGCTCCGGTTTTTTTCGAAAGCGACGTAGATCCTGATCTGCTGCACGTCTCCATTTGATCCATGCCATATGGCATTTTCGATAAACGGTTGTATAAACATTGGCGGAAAAACCGTCTCATCCAGGTCCAACTCCGGATCAGTGGATATCGAAAAATCAAAATGGGAATTCCTGATTTTTTCCATTTCGATGTAGCGATTCAGATAGTCGATGGTGCCGCGTAATGAAATGTTGGATTGCCTGGATTGATCGAGTGTCAACCGTATGAGATAGGCAAATTTGCTGAGGTAGCGCGAGGCCTCTGCATTTTCATGATGGAGGATCATCTCCCGGATACTATTGAGACTGTTGAAGATAAAGTGCGGATTCATTTGCGCATGCAAGGCTTTCATCTCGGTCTGAGATAATAACCTGTCTATATTTTCCATTTGTCTGAACCTGATCATACGCCATCGATACAGCACATAGAAGAGCCCCATGATCAGAAATGCGGATAACGTTAGAAACCAGCCTGTCCAATAGAAAGGTGGCGCAATCGAAAAAGAAAGTGATTTTACGTTTTGGGCGCCGGACTTACCTGTTGCCCTCAATTGTAGGGTATAGCCTCCGGGGGATAAATTCGTCAGGTTAAGTGTTCGGTTGTTTCCAATGCTTGTCCATGAATCAGTGGGATTGATTTTATACGCAAATTGATATTGAGGGCCAGCATCAAAATCAAGAACGGCAAACTGAATGGCCAGTGAATTTTCTTCCGAGGATAATTTAAGCTCTTCATGGGGATGATAAATGGATCGCTGTGAATTAATTACTACTTTTTGCAATAGGAAATCCACATCGGAAGTCGTCTCAGGATGATGATCCACAGAAAACCGAATCACTTCATCCTTATAAAAGGCGTACAATTTTCTTTCCAACGTATCAAAATACATGCTTCTGCTCAGGGGCATCTGGTCCGGCAATCCATCCGTAAAGTCATAGATCTCCACGCGGGCTGATCGTGTATCAAATCGAGTCAGGTGATTATGGCTTGCCATCCACAAGGTGTGATCGATGACCATGCTTATGCACCTGATGACGTCAGATGGCAGACCCTCCTTCATGCCGTAATGCACCCACTTTCGTTCTTTGATGATGTATTGTAGTAGCCCATTGTTTGCATTATGCATCCATAGGGAACCGGAATCGTCTGCCCTTAAAGCAAGGATGTCCTCATTAAACCTATTTGGTCCTCCGTATACTGTGATCAGGGTATCAAATACTCTTTGTTTGTTATTCCATCTGGCCAGCGAATGGCCGCCAATCCATACATCTCCATATGCATCATGGACTACGCTTTTGGGCGTATTAAAAGGAAGGGCAGGAGTTGTATTCGGTGAAAAAACCTTAAATGTCCTTGACGCTATATGATATCGTGCTGCCTCACTGGTCAGATAGCCTGTCATCCAGGCGTATCCATCATTCGTAGCAGCACCAAGTATTGGAAAAGAAAACGCGTTATGCTTTTGAAACTCCGGATTAGTTATTTTCCCATACCGATAGGTTTTAGTATCAAACCAGATGATATTTGACAGCGTACCCAGCCACAGTGTATCAGCATAATACTGCTGAATGGTGAGGATCTGATTGGATTCCCTGTCCTGATCAAAAAATCGTATCTGGTTGATAATACGCATGGTGGCAAGATCCACGATCACCAATCCTACATCACCAGAAAACCTTGCAAGGTAAAGGCGTCCTTTGTGAATGAAACAGTCTTTGTACCCATCATTGGATTTATCCTCTGTCGGCCAATTGAATTTTTCGATAAAAGGAGGTGACAAGATCTGCTTCAGTAATCCTTTAGATGTGCCTATCCAAAGCCGATTGTCTCTATCTTTAAAAAGACTCCTGATTTTGTGACCGGAAAGAAATTTGTGAGGATCAACCCGCACTATTCCGGCTTTACGATCCAGGTGCAATATGAAAAATCCATCAAAGCCTGAGGATAGCAAGGCGATAGTATCATTATAAACCAACAATTTACTTTCCCATGAAAACTCTTCCAGTACATTAAACGGCACATGGGATACCATTTTTAAACCCAACCTATGGTTATAAAACACTAAGCTATCATACCTGGGAATAAACAGAAACTCATCCCGGTTGATTTGAAATTTATTGAGCCAATATTGCCCGGTCGATTTTAAAGGGTAGTCAAAAACACACCATTGTTTATCTGGACAACTTACATTGCGGTATTCTCTGGTCGGTATAACAAATTGGGTAATTTCATTTTCATTAGTGTAGAGTAACAACTCCCGGTCACTAACTTCAAATATATTCCGTCCATAAAATATCTTCTTTTTGCCGATATCCTCCAATCCATAGGCATCATGGCGAAAGTCAATAGTACCATTTTGATTAAAAACATAAAACCCTGAAGAGGTGGTCATCCCAAACTGATCACCGGGTAAACGGACTACATCCCATGCTGAGTTTCGCATGACTTTAAAAGGCGTGGTGTCCGGTATAAAGTAATTGCGCATTTCATACGTTCTGGTGTTAAGCCATTGAAAGCCTTCGCTTCCAAGAATAGCTAACTGATCATCACCAAAATTCTTTAACACCCGGATATTGGAGGAGGCCAGAAAGTGATCAGGCTGGCTCTGGTAGAATTTTTCAAACGAGCTGCCGTCAAAACGATTCAAACCTATATCCGTGCCTAACCAAAGATATCCAAGTTCATCCTGAGTGATGCAGGTGATCACATTGTCTGTCAGGCCTTCTTTTACGGTGTACTGGATAAAATCCTTTTCATCGAACTGCGCAAAAAGAGATTCGGTCTTCATGTGGATGCTGAAGGACAGAAAAATGAGGATGATATACTTGACAGCAGATGGCATTTACAGCATTACGGCTTCTAAGTTACTATATCGATCGGTAAGCGTATCGGTTGCATGGCTCAAGGAATGCCCTGCGCTTCCAAAGCAGTATCATTTCCACCGCTTATCCGCAAAAGGTCGCCGTTTACACAATGGCGGGATGACGATTTTATGTCCCCATCCGTCCGCTAATGCAATCAATGCCACCGATAGTGCGAAATGACGCTTTGCATCTGGTATCCACCTTATTTTTAAAATGGTAAATCTATTCTACGTAAACACCTAGAATCAAAAATATCCAAGGCTGTGAAAAATAAAATCGTATTACTCATCTTCTGTTTGATCCTTTTGATTCCCCTTACCTATGCCCAAAATATTGGTATCGGTACAATTGAGCCTACCAACAAACTACATGTCTTGGGCAATCTGCTGATCAATGAACCCTACGTGTCTACGAATACCGCACCTACCCCTGCTCAAACCCAAACGCTTGTCAACAATGTAACCCTGAATTTTCTGTCCACTGATTCTACTGGTCGAATATATGATCCCGGTGGGGCCGCAGGTGATTATTTGAGTAACCTTACTGCCTATTCAAGTGTACCCCTTACAACCGATGGTAGTATGGGAACAGAAGTGACGCTCGAATCGGTAGGTCTTGGTACCGGAGATTCATTGATTATCAGGGCGACAAGCAGTTCAACAAGCGATGTGTTTCTCAGGATCGGGAATGGATACAGTACACCTGGAAAATGGATTTTCAGTTCAACTTCCCTATATGTGATCTTTAAAAGTAACAGTGATGCAAACAATGGGAGCGGGTTTAGCTTGTTGTTTAAGCGCCTCTTCTCCAATACCTCCAGCCAAAATAATCTCACAGGATACGCTGGAAAAGCATTTTTTTTTGATAGTAAATCAGGAGCCTTACGGGTGGGATATATAAATAATAAACCAAGGGGACTATACTCCTTTGCCAGCGGCTATGTCTCCACAGCGAGTGGAAATTACTCGATGGCAACAGGATTTAGCAGTATTGCAAGTGGTCACTATTCGACAGCAATGGGAAGCTCAACGTCAAGTGGTGATTATTCAGTATCATTTGGGTCTAGTAACAATGCAAGCGGAGCGTACTCCTTTGCCGGTGGAAGTTTTGCACAAGCTGTTGGGGGTACTTCTTTTTCCTTTGGGTATCAAACAATTGCTACAGGTGATTTTGCTTCTTCGTTCTCGTACCTTACAACCGGCAGTGGATTCGCTTCGGTCGCAATGGGAGGATATACAATTGCAAGTGAAGAATATTCGACAGCAATGGGGGATCATACAACAGCAAGTGGAATTGCTTCGACAGCAATGGGGGATCATACAACAGCAAGTGGAATTGCTTCGACAGCAATGGGGGATCATACAACAGCAAGTGGAGCTAATTCCCTTGCATTAGGGCAGTATTCAGATGCCAATGGACTTGCCTCTACGGCTTTTGGGTACAATACAAATGCAACTGGACTTTATTCTACGGCTTTTGGGCATACCACCGATGCAACCGGAGAAATTTCAACATCATTTGGGAAATTTACTTTAGCCAGCGGAATTGTTTCAACTGCTTTCGGACGCTCCACCACCGCAAATGGAAACTATTCAACGGCGATGGGCAATTATGTATCAACAAGCAACCATGATGGCGCTTTCGCATTAGGAGACAACTCAACATCAACTGTCATGCAATCATTTGTAGCCAATGGTTTTCGGTCACGATTTGCGGGTGGTTACAGACTACTCTCCAATAGTGCCGCTAATCTGGGCGTGGTCCTTTTACCGGATGGCACTTCATGGGGTGTCATAAGTGATGTGCGGCTGAAGGAAAACTTTCTGCCTATAGATGGCGAGCAATTGTTACAGAAGATCGCATGCATGCCTCTTTCGACATGGAATTATATCGCTCAATCCGATAAATCCTCCAGGCATTATGGCCCCATGGCGCAGGATTTCTATGCCGCCTTCGGCAAAGATGACCTGGGCACTATCGGTTGCGATACGCTGATCAATCAACAAGATTTTTTGGGAATCAATTTAATTGCCATACAAGCATTGGAAAAAAGAACCTCAGCTATCGAGGAGTTGAGAAACGAAAATATAGCACTCAAATCCGAACTATTTGAATTGCGCAAAATGATCGAATCCCTCTCCACTAAATTAAATGAACCGGAACTCATGGCTAAGGCCAGCGAAAAGTAATTTACATTATACGTGCTGCTGCCATGCTTGGAATTAATATTTCTATTGCGTTGCCAATGCAGGAGTTTGCTCCTGCTTTCATGACTCAACTATACTTTACTACATCTATACGATTATGAAGAAAATACTTGTACCCCTTATCCTTCATGTGCTGTTTCTTATCCCATCGTCGTGGGCACAGCATGTTGGCATCGGTACATTGACCCCGACAGGTGCACTTCATGTGAAAAGTTCGCAGGATATCTCTGCTTTGATCATTGATGCGAATAGCGTACAAAGCAATACATCCCCTTTGTTCAAATTGCGAAACAGCCAAGGTATTGATCTGCTCTGGATACATGCGGATGACACCTCCAATGTCTTTATAGGTCTTCAAGCCGGCAAAGTCAATTCCATCAGTGGAGGTGGTGCTTTGAATACATTTATAGGCAGCAATGCAGGTCGATCTAATACCGCTGGTGCCTTTAACACTGTCATCGGAGGAGGGGCTTTTTTTTCCAACACCACAGGATCGAACAATTCCGCTTTCGGATCAGTGTCACTCTTTTCTAATACATCGGGTGCCAACAATTCCGCCACTGGAACCTATAGTCTTAGTAGTAATACCTCAGGAATGAACAATACCGCTAACGGATTTGGATCCCTTTTTTCTAATACCACGGGAGACAACAATACCAGTATTGGCATTGAGGCACTTTATTCCAATACAACAGGTTTCTCCAATACGGCCATAGGCACAAAAGCATTGTACACCAACACCACTCGAAACAATATGGTGGCTATAGGTGATTCTGCTTTGTTTACAAATGGACAAGGAGCATCACAGAGCTTTCAGGCTATAAACAATACAGGCGTGGGTTCAAAATCACTATTTGCCAATTCGACGGGATCTGGAAATACAGCCATTGGTTACAATTCGATGAAAGAAAATACGACTGGCGCAAATAATACGGCACAGGGATCGAATACACTTTTTTCCAATACCGTAGGTGGCTTTAATGTCGCTCAGGGTACAAGTGCGTTGTATTTTAATTCGGCAGGTTCTGCCAATGCAGCTTTTGGTAACGCTGCGTTGCTATTCAATACCGTTGGATCGAATAATACCTCCATAGGTACAGATGCGCTGATCAATAACACTTCAGGAAGCAACAACACAGCCATTGGCTTTAATGCAAATGTTTCTGCAGGTGACCTAACCAATGCCACAGCCATCGGCTCAAAAGCAATGGCAGGGGCAAGCAACAGTGTTGTTATCGGCTCCATCAATGGGATCAATGGCGCGACGACGACTGCGAATGTCGGTATTGGTACAAGTACTCCACATAGCAAAGCTGCATTGGAAGTGAAAAGTACAGATAAAGGAATTTTATTTCCTGGACTCACCAACGCGCAGCGTGATGCTATCACCGATCCTCCACATGGTCTGCATATTTTCAATACAGAAGAACGGTGTCTCAATTATTATGATTCGGTCTACCAGGTATGGAACTGTTATTGCGACGATTGCAAGACCATCATTATTGATATAGATGAAGATGCGTGTAAGGTTGATTTTTACACATCCTATGCCATCTCCAGGCCTGCAAACAAATATGTCATCAATATCCCAAATGGAGTTACGATCAGTGGTTGCACTGCAGGAGATAGCGCGCTTACTTTCGTAAACATGCCAATAAGTGCAAACATTACTATACATAATCATGGCACCATAGCAGGCGGGGGAGGCAATGGCGGCTCAGGTACGATTGAGGAAGGTTGTGGCGGTCTTCCAGCTATCTTTGCAACCTCAGGAGCGGCAGGGGGCTATGCGATTGCTACAAAACCAGGTGTTAGTATTTCAATCAATAATTATGGGATTGTTGCAGGTGGTGGAGGTGGTGGTGGCGGAAGTGGAGCCAATCCGAATGGTATAGGAGGAGGTGGAGGAGGTGGAGCTGGAATAATACCAGGTGGGGGAGGCATAGGTGGAGGTCAATATCAATCCGTACCGCCTCTTAATATCTGCGTTCCAATTTCAGGCATCGGAGAAGATGGTATTGCTGGACAGTCTACAGTTGGAGGTGTTGGTGGAGCAGGTGTGAATGGAGGAGCACAGGGAGGAAACGGAGGAAACAGAGGACAGCCAGGTGTAGCTGGCAGCGGAAATCTTAGCTTTCCAGGTGGGGCAGCAGGAAAAGCCATCGGCGGTGGAAGTGGGAATGTACTAATCAATATGGGCAGTGGACAAAGTTTTGGTGCTGTAGATTAAACTTTATACCAATGAAAAAACATACGATTCTATTTGCTTGTCTTTTTTCTTTTGTCGAAATAGCCATTTCACAAAATATAGGAATTAACACACCAAGTCCTGCAGGCAAGCTGCATATCAAAGGATCAGCTGATGTATCTCAATTGATCATCGATGCAAATAGCACACAAAGCAATACGTCCCCTTTGTTCAAACTGAGAAACAGCCAGGGGACCGATCTGCTCTGGATGCATTCGGATACTGCCCTAAATACCTTTATCGGTATTTATGCAGGTCACGTAAATAACGCGAATGGAGGAGGCATTTTTAATACGTATACCGGTAGTCATGCGGGCTTTTCCAGTAGCACTGGAAACTCCAATTCCGGCTTTGGTGCGAATTCACTTTTCTTAAATGGAACGGGTAGCTTCAATTCAGCGCATGGCCTTAATGCACTTTTTTCCAATGCCTCTGGGTCCTGGAATACTGCCATCGGAGCAAATGCACTTTTTGCTAGCACTACAGGATCAAGCAATACAGCTATTGGAAATGCAGCCCTACTCAGCAATACATTTGGGTTATCAAATACAGCAATTGGAGTGGATGCATTGAAAGATAATGTTTCCGGAAGCAACAATACAGCCATAGGGTTTAATGCAAATGTGAGTGCTGGCACACTTATTAATGCTACGGCTATAGGATCAAGAGCCTTGGCTAGAATGGATAATAGTGTTGTCATTGGATCCATCAATGGGGTTAATGGCGCAACGGCTGGAGCAAATGTAGGAATTGGTACATCCGAACCTACCAACAAACTCCACGTCGTGGGCAATCTACTCGTTAATGAATCCTATATATCTACCAATACAGCTCCTACTCCGGCACAAACTCAAACCCTTGTTAATAATGCAACGCTGTCATTCCCGGGTTCCGATTCTACAGGTCGAATATTTGATACTGGTGGGCCCTCCGGTAACTACATTAATAACATTATCGCAAATGCAAGTATCAATATTTCAAGCGGTAGCATTGGCTTTGAAGTGTTACTCGAAAATGTTGAGCTTGGCACTGGAGATTCGTTGATTATCAGAGCGACAAGCAGTCCGACAAGCGATGTATTTCTCAGGATCGGCAATGGATATAGTTCAACAGGAAAATGGGTGTTCAATTCAAATACCCTATATGTGATTTTTAAAAGTAATAGCGATTCAAATAATGGGAGTGGATTCAGCTTATTGTTTAAGCGTCTCTTTTCCAATACCGCTAACCAAAATAATCTCACGGGAAATAGTGGAAAATCCTTCTTTTTTGATAGCCAATCCGGGGCATTACGATCAGGATTTAGCAATAATAATCCAAGAGGATTATATTCATTTGCAAGTGGCTATAGGAATACAGCGAGCGGACAGTATTCAGCAGCTATCGGAAATTTAACAGTTGCGAGTGGGCAAGCTTCAACAGCATTGGGGTATTTTAATTCAGCCAGCGGACAGTATTCAGCAGCTATCGGAACTTCAACAGTTGCGAGTGGGCAAGCTTCAACAGCATTGGGGTATTTTACTTCAGCCAGCGGTAACCATTCAACCGCAATGGGGAATGGCACCTCGGCGAGTGGACAATCTTCAACAGCAATGGGGAATAACACTATAGCGAGTGGACTAGCTGCAACATCTATAGGATATAACACCACGGCTAATGGAAACTTCTCAACTGCGATGGGCAATTATGTATCCACAAGCTTCTGGGATGGTGCCTTCGCTCTTGGGGATAACTCAACGACCACCGTTATGGAATCATTTGTAGCCAATGGATTTAGATCCCGTTTTGCAGGTGGATATCGTCTGTTCTCCAATAGCGCTACCACGCTGGGCGTAAGGCTCTTACCAGATGACAGCGCATGGAGTGCTATCAGTGATGCACGCTTGAAAGAAAACTTCCTTTCTATAGATGGAGAACAAATGTTGAGAAAGATAGCAGGTATGCCGCTTACAACTTGGAATTATATCGCTCAAACTAATAAGACCTCAAGACATTACGGTCCAATGGCGCAGGATTTTTTTTCTGCTTTCGGCAAAGATGAACTGGGCACCATCGGCTGTGATACACTGATCAATCAACAGGATTTTTTGGGGATTAATTTGATTGCTATTCAGGCACTGGAAAAAAGAACATCTCTGATTGAAGCATTAAACGAGGAAAATACGCTTTTAAAAGCCAAAGTAACTTCACTCCATAGTGCAATGGATAATCTAATAAATAGACTCACGCAATTGGAATCACTGGTAGCCAATCTATCAAAAGATGAATATCCTCATGTAAAAAGCGTAAAACAATGATTTTTGAAAGAGACTATTTGTTAGCAAAAAATTTTGTCTGCCTATATATCCAGCATTGATGTGCAACGCTGATAAACAAATTATCTAAAAAGGAGTTCAGCGTACAGTAAACATATTATAATCCGTATTGACTACACCCTCGGTTTTTCCCAGTCAATTGCAAAATCGCTGCATAAACGGATTGAACATCTTCTCATACCCCACTTTCGTCTCCTGGCCATGACCTGGATATACGACTGTTTCATTTGGCAGCACAAATAACTTTTCACGAATACTCTTCAGCAAGGTCTGGTGATCTCCCCCCGGCAAATCCGTACGTCCTATACTTTCGTAAAACAACACATCACCACCTATCACCCATCCATCAGCTTCATTGTAAAGACAGATACTGGCCGGTGAATGACCCGGTGTGAAGAGAACTTTTATAGATATACCATCAAGCACAACTTCATCACCTTCTGTTAAAAAAGAATTTGGTTCAGGCGATACATCATATGGAACGCCATACATAGTAGCCACCGACACGCCTGCTGCCAGTACAGGAATTTCTCCTTTGTGTATCTCCAATCCAAGGTTCCAGGTTTTCGCTACAAAGGCATTTCCCAGAATATGATCGATATGACAATGCGTATTGATCAATCGCACAGGCTTCAAATCATTCTCCTGTATAAATGCCTGAAGTTCCTTTTGCTCTGCGTGATCAAAGCATCCCGGATCGATGATGATACACTCCCCGGAAGGCGCAATGATGATGTACGTGTTTTCCTGGAAAGGATTGAAGGTGAGGAGGTGGACGGATAGACCCATAGGTTGAATATATTTTTGCAAAGATGTTTCATTTGTTCCGTTTGCCCCTAAATCCTCACCAGCATTCTCAATAGTTTTCTCCTCTTCCGGAATTCCCAATAGTATCCTTTAGTCAAGGGCGTATTGCATCCGCCCCTGACTAAAGGAAGTCGAAATAATATTTAGGGGCCAAACAAATCAAAATCCCCATAATCTTAAAAAGTCCCCTTTAGGGGATTTAGGGGTCAAGCGAATTCTTTACTTTCGTATAAACTTTCAACAATACATGAAAAATTACCTCCTTTCCTTCCTGGCGATCATCCTCATCGGCTTTGTTGCCTGCAAAACAGAATCCAAGCCTGCTGAGGCTACTCCCGAGCAACAAGAAGCCCAGACCTTCCTTGATACCTATACGGCCGAATATGTCAAACGCTACTA
Organism: Saprospiraceae bacterium; assembly: GCA_034439675.1. Taxonomy (GTDB): domain Bacteria; phylum Bacteroidota; class Bacteroidia; order Chitinophagales; family Saprospiraceae; genus Opimibacter. The sequence continues at coordinate 16,837 of JAWXAW010000115.1, forward strand.
CGCTTCCGGAGAAGCCAGCTGGAAAACAAATACCGAAATCAAAGAAGGTGATACACTCAATGCCTACAATTCCCGTATCGCTGATGAAGCACTCACCGCTTTCACAGGTAGTGTAGAGAACATCGAACAAACAAAAAAATTCCTTGTCCAAAAGGAAAAACTCATCCCCCTGCAAATACGGCAGCTAGAATATATCCTCTACCTGGCAGGTAGCGATCCACAGATTGTAGCTGATCTTGTAAAAGAGAAAATAAAAGCTTCGATCGCTCAAACCGAAAAGTTGTTTGGCTTTGGATTCAAACTCGACGGAAAAGACATCACCACCAATGATATCGACCATATCCTCAAGACAGAAAATGATCTCGCAAAAAGACTCGCTGCCTGGGAAGCCAGTAAAGAAGTGGGCAAAGAATTGAAAACAGGTTTAGTCAATCTAAGAAGACTACGTAATGAAACCGTACAAGCACTTGACTACCCTGACTTTTTCTCTTATCAGGTATCTGACTATGGCCTCACCACACCAGAGATGATGAAGATGATGGAGCGACTTAACGACGAACTCCGTCCATTGTACCGCGAACTCCATACATACGCACGATATGAATTCGCTAAAAAATATGGAGTCAAAGAAATACCTGATTACCTTCCCGCCCATTGGCTGCCAAATCGCTGGGGCCAGGATTGGAGCACCATGCTCGAAGTGGAAGGCCTCAACGTAGACAGTGTACTGGCATCGAAAAGCCCTGAATGGATCGTGAAAGAAGGAGAAGCGTTGTACACTAGTCTTGGCTTCCCATCATTGCCTGAATCATTCTGGACTAAATCAAATCTGTATCCATATCCTGTTGATTCTACACTCAAGAAAAACAACCATGCTTCTGCATGGCATGTAGATCTCGGCACCGATGTACGCAGCCTCATGAGCGTTGAACCCAATGCTGAGTGGTTCGAAACTTCCAATCATGAACTAGGTCATATCTATTATTATATCGCATACACTACACCGGAAGTTCCACCCCTCCTGCGCAATGGAGCAAACCGTGCTTTTCACGAAGCACTCGGCAGCATGATGGGCATGGCCGCTATGCAGAAACCATACCTGGTTGGACGGGGATTGGTTCCACCAGATGCTAAAACAGATTCGATACAAATCCTGCTCAAAGAAGCCTTGAATTTTGCCGTGTTCATTCCTTTTGCTGCAGGAACGATGAGCGAATTTGAAAAAGCGCTGTATGCGGAGAACCTGCCGGAAAGTGAGTTCAACAAAAAATGGTGGGAACTTGTGAAAAAATACCAGGGCATCGTCCCTCCATCCGATCGTGGGGAAGTCTATTGTGATGCTGCCACCAAAACACACATCAATGATGATGCCGCACAGTACTATGACTATGCCCTTTCATATGTACTTTTGTTCCAGATCCATCAACACATCGCCGAGAAGATTCTGCATCAGCCACCAACTGCAACAAACTACTTTGGCAATAAAGATGTCGGTAGGTTTATCAATAACATCATGAAATCAGGAGCCACCAAAGACTGGCGCGAGGTCATGAAGGAAGCCACAGGTGAAGAGATGAATGCAAAAGCACTGGTACGTTATTTCGATCCGCTCATGAAGTGGCTGAAGGAACAGAATGAGGGCAGGAAGTACACGATGTAGCATCGTTCTCATGTGAGACAGTGAGGTGGTGAGAGGCTGGGAAATGTGGCGTACGTGATGTGTTCGACGACAGCTTCGCGACGATTTGCCCGGCTCTGCCGGACGACCACACGCAGCGTGATGGTTTGTGTCACGTCACAGCGTCTTCATGGCATCACGGTGCGTGTGGTCATCCCGCAAAGCGGGATATTGGTCGCGAAGCTGTCGTCGAACAAAACTAGTGAGCGTTATGATTTTAAGCCATTAGCATATTGGAGAAACTTATCAGCATCATGCGTCTCACATCAATTGTCTATCGTCTCAATATCTTACCGGCATTAAGACAACGTAACGAAATGAAATTACAATACCGCCTGTCACTTCTTCTCAGACTGTTCGGCTATAGCCTGCCAGACGTCAGACATCTGGCATCTTGTGTAAGTTCCCTTTGAAAATGAAAAAAAATATGCTCAAGGCATCCATTCTCTTATCGATGTCTATTCTGTGTCTCTTGAGCTCACCAATCCGGGCACAGAACATCCTGCTATTTGAAGATTTCGAGACTGGTGACTTTGAGGCTAAAGGATGGTATGACGGTTTCCCTGATCAGCGGACAACCGAAGAATATAAGAATGGTACCCATTCATACCGCGGACATTTTGCGCAAGGAGCAACGACGTCCGGTGCGGGCCGTCACTTGTTTTCGCCGACCGACAAACTCTACATGAGTTATTGGGTGAAATACAGCACCAACTATATCGGCTCCGGAGTAGGGTATCACCCGCACGAATGGAACATACTCACTAACAAAGACTGGATCTATCAGGGTCCCGCAGATACCTATCTCTCACTGTACATCGAACAAAACGCAGGCAAGCCGATACTCGCCATGCAGGACAGTAAAAATGTGGATCCTGATTGTATCCTGCTCAACAACAACAACTTTGTAGGCTGCGATGGCGATTTTGATAGTTATGCGTTCTCTGAAAACCGTTCTGTGTGTTCGTGCAATGGACTGATAGGATATCTCGACAGAAGAGATTGTTATCCGAGCTCAAATAGTACACATGGATATTATAGTTCACGAGCCTGGGCTGCAGATTCCGTTTATTTCCGCAATGCTCCTGGTCCGTATTATAAAAACGACTGGCATAAGATTGAAACCTATTTTGAACTGAACACCATTGACGCCGATGTTGGTATCCCTGATGGAAAAATCAGATACTGGTATGACGGTCAATTGTTGATTTCTTCTGACAATATCCTGTTCAGAACGGCCACTCATCCTGACATGCTATTCGACCAGCTGTTTTATGGCCCGTATATCGGTGTTGGCTCCCCGGTAGATCAGACATGGTGGGTGGATGATTTGCTCTTAGCTGACGGTATGCCAAGTGTGAGCAAGGATGTGTTTTCTGTGGAGCGTCCTCAAATAAAAATTTATCCCAATCCGAATGATGGGATATTTACAATACGACAGTTAAGCAGCAACAATACACCATTTGATTTTGACTTGGAGATATTTAATGCTTTAGGCAACCTGGTTTATAGGGACACTTATTCCGCAGGATTGCCCGTCATCAAAACCAATCTCCCTCCGGGACTCTATTATTCGAAGGTCAAAACAAAAAATAAACATATCTACATGCAAAAATTTATTGTGCAGTTATGATTATTCTCCGCAGCTTGAAAGCCCGGGCAATTCAATAACTTTCGAATTATATTCATACTCATGACACCATACCCAACACTTCTTTTTCTCTTGCAGTCTTACTCTCTTACTCTTTTACTTTCTTACATCATTTCGTAGATATGAAAATATTCTCAACGCTATTCTTGTTTTTTCTCCTGGCCTATTATTGCCCATATACATATGCTCAGAGGGAGGACCTCGCCCTCAGACACATTGATGCAAACACAACCGTCTATGCAGACGCCGCTATGCAGATCTGGAACTTTGCTGAACTGGGATATCAAGAATATCAATCCTCATCCTTACTGCAAAAAACACTGAAGGATGCAGATTTTAAGATTACGGTCGGTGTAGCAGGCATGCCCACAGCATTTATTGCAGAATATGGGAGTGGCAAACCAGTCATCGGCATCCTTGGTGAATATGATGCGCTACCCGGTCTTTCACAAGCGCTTGTCACTGAAGAAAAACCCATAGCAGCAGGTGAGCCTGGACACGGGTGCGGACATCATTTGTTTGGCGTAGGCTCGGCCGCTGCCGCCATAGCTGTCGGTGAATGGCTCACAAAAACAAAAACAACCGGAACTATCCGTTACTATGGCGCACCTGCCGAAGAAGGCGGTGGTGGAAAAACATATATGGTAAAAGAAGGTCTGTTCAATGACGTAGACGCTGTCCTGCACTGGCATCCATCAAGCGGCAATAGCGCAGACGCTGCTTCTTCCTTGGCCAATATGTCTGCAAAGTTTAGATTTTATGGAACCTCCTCACACGCAGCTGGTGCACCTTGGTTTGGTCGCTCTGCACTCGATGGTGTAGAATCTATGAACTACATGGTCAACATGATGCGTGAACACATTCCAGTTGAATCACGCATTCATTACGTGATCACCGAAGGTGGTGATGCACCAAATGTGGTACCTGCTTTCGCAGAGGTCTTTTATTATTGCCGACATCCGGATATGGATATGGTACGCCAAAATTTTGACTGGATCGTCAAAGCCGCAGAAGGTGCAGCCCTCGGCACCCAGACACGCATGGACTATGAGGTGATTCATGGTTTGTATAATGTACAACCCAATGAAACCCTGGCCAAACTCATGTATAAAAACCTAAACCAGGTGGGTGGATATACGTATACCCAGGAAGAAAGAGCCTTTGCAGAACAAATCCAGTTGACCTTGTCCGCACCATCCAATCTTGAAAATACAAACATGGTCATGCCTTACAAGGTGGAAGAGAAAGGAAGCGGTGGATCAACAGATGTGGGAGATGTCAGTTGGGTAGTGCCTACCACCGGTATGCGCGCTGCCACCTTCGTGCCCGGCACGATTGGACATAGTTGGCAGGCTGTCGCTGCCGGAGGCACGTCTATAGGGGCCAAAGGTATGATCGTGGCAGCCAAGACAATGGCCCTTACCGCAATCGACATCTTTAAGGACCCTGCGATTGCTGTTACAGCAAAAGAAGAATTGGTACGTCGCAGGGGAACAGACTTCAAATACGTCCCCCTAGTCGGTGATCGAGAGCCACCGCTGGATTATCGGAACTAGAACCATCGGGCAGAGGACAATAGGCCTCAGCTGCATTGTAGAATTAGGGGATCATTGAAGAAGTAGGGGTTCATTGAAGAAGTAGGGGTTCATTGAAGAAGTAGGGGTTCAAAATATTGAACCCCTACCTCTTCATTGTTCCC
>JAWXAW010000116.1:0-6005 GCA_034439675.1 Saprospiraceae bacterium
CAAGATCCAATTGAATTGCCCCGGCTTTCAAGCCGGAAAAGAAAAATCATCCCTACAAGCAAGATCAAATTGAATTGCCCCGGCTTTCAAGCCGGAAAAGAAAAATCATCTCAACAAGCAAGATCCAATTGAATTGCCCCGGCTTTCAAGCCGGAAAAGAAAAATCATCCCTACAAGCAAGATCAAATTTAATTGCCCCGGCTTTCAAGCCGGAAAAGAAAAATCATCCCGACAAGCAAGATCAAATTTAATTGCCCCGGCTTTCAAGCAGGGGGACGAAAATCAAATTGAATTGCTAAAGCTTTCAAGCCATGGAGAACCCACTCATTAAATAATTTCCGTATATTTGGCTTTATTACCTCTAAAGCGTCGAACTAAAAAGATCTCCCTCTATACTTTAGTTCTAATATCCTGAGACCAACTTGCCCTTTGATTCTTTCATTGCTGTATGCCTGGCAGGTTCAGCATACACATTGTGTTATGTAATAAGTTAAAGCACGAATAAATACGGGTATTATGAAGTATATAGAAAGCGCTTTCATCACTTTGCCCCTGCACCGATGGACAAGTTTAGTAATAGGCTTATTGTTTATTGCTTCAAGTCATGAGGGTCTACTGGCCCAAAACGCAGTCAGTACCACCGGCGGAAATGGAACAGGAGCCGGGGGAAGTGTATCCTACACGATTGGTCAGGTTGCCTATATCAACTTAAATGGTGAAAGTGGCAGTATTAGCCTTGGGGTGCAACAACCGAATCTGTTTCTTACAGTTGGCTTGGAGGAAGTAGATATCACATTGTCAGCAAGCCTTTTTCCGAATCCAACAAATGCATCCACTTCATTAAAATTGGAAAGTCAGAACGAATTGACTTCACAGGCGAAACTGGCATACAACCTGTTTGACCTTACTGGCAAACTTCTGCTACAGCAACCTATACAGAATGTGGTGACAACGATCCCGATGGATCACCTCACGAACGGTGTATATGTCCTGCAAGTGACACGGAACAGCATCAAAGTAAAATCATTTAAAGTCTTTAAAACAAATTAAACCATGAAATATCTGTATCCGATCACACTGGTACTATTGATCCTTTCGATAGGTTTCATTAGTCCGGTGAATGCTCAGTCACCACTCAAACTTAGTTATCAAGCCGTCATGCGCGGTGCTACTGATAATTTACTGGTCAACCAAAGTATACGGGTAAAGGTTAGCCTTCTTAAAAATTCAGTTACAGGTACAGTTGTCTATGCCGAAACTCATAATGTAAGCACAAATGCAAATGGACTAGTCACTTTACAGATTGGAGCAGGTTCCGTGATCAGTGGGAGTATGACTTCAATTAATTGGGCAAGTGGGCCATACTTTATTAAGACAGAGACCGATCCTGCCGGTGGAAGCAATTATAGTATTTCTGCTGCAAGTGAATTGTTAAGCGTCCCGTATGCCTTATATGCTGCCAATGGAGGTACACCAGGCCCTCAGGGCCCGGCAGGGCCAACCGGACCCACAGGACCAGCAGGCCCAACAGGAGCGACCGGTCCAATAGGTCCTGCAGGTGAAAAGGGTGATAAAGGCGATAATGGTCTTGTAGGTTTAAAGGGGGACAAAGGAGATAAAGGTGATAAAGGTGATAAGGGCGATATGGGAGATCTTGGTGATGATGGACCCAAAGGTGATACTGGTGATACTGGTGAAAAGGGAGATAAAGGCGACAAAGGTCTGAAAGGGGACAAAGGTGACAAGGGTGATAAAGGAGATAAGGGTGATCAGGGCAATACAGGTGCGCAAGGTCCACAAGGTCTGCAAGGACCTCCAGGACCTATTGCAGGGTTTAATATGCAAATCAATTTTAATGATAATGGCCTTGGTGGAGCAGATGAAGAGTTGTTATACGATAAGAATACCAATCATATGGCTATCGGTACCTCCACGGTTAATCCCGCTGCAGCATTGGAAATAAAATCATCCACAGGTGGCTTATTGCTCCCCCGGTTGAGCACTGTTGAACGTGACGCGCTCAATGCACCCGAAGGAATGGTCATTTATAATACGGATACGAAAAAATTTCAAGGACTTGCAGGAAATGTTACACCAAATTTTGCATCAAGTGAAGTTGCTTCCGATGAATATATACTGGTTAATAATGGTGTTGACGTTTCCTATCTGGCGCAAACATTTACACCCGCACTTTCAGGTCAGATAAACAGCATTGCTTTTAATGTCAGTAGTTTTATACCTGGCTTTAAAATTAGGATTGAATTGTACGAAGGCAATACACCTGGTTTGTTGGGCACTTATCTGGATGGTCAGGATGCCAATGTTTCACAATCCGGCTGGGTGAATGTCGGTTTCCCTTCAAATCCTTCCTTGACTTCTGGCATAGTCTATTACCTCGTGGTCAAGCCGCTCGTCGTGACCGGCCTTGAACTCGGCCTGTATACAGGCTCTCCGGGTCAGCATCCGGGCGGGTCTATGTACACCTGGAATGAAGCATCAGGAGAATTCGATCTATCTGCAGGAAACGACATGGATTTCAGAGTTATACCTGTTACTGCCGCTCCATCATGGGTTGACATGCATTAATTTATTTCAATTCCATCTACGCAACATTTAGAGTTCGGTATATACCCTGACGCATTTCAACTATGTCAGGGTATTTCTTTGTTACGTCTTCAACATCAGGACTTGCGATAGACTCCCGATCTATGCTTAAATGCTAAAATATCTGCGGTATTTAAATCAGTAGAGCGTCTGATTTAAGCCTACTTTTGTCATCATCATTTTTTTAAACTCTACGCTTAGTCATTATCCTTCACCCCTTACTCGGTTAAGCATGCGAAACAAGAATCTCCAAACTGAAATAGACGCAAGTTATCTTTATCAAAAATTGGCCGGGCATGAAGCCGATCCGCTCGTAGCTAATGTATTTCGCCAGATGAGTGAAATAGAAGCTAGTCATGTCAAAGCCTTTGCAGCAAAGGCGAATATCCCCATTGATCATTTGCCAGGTCCTTCATGGCGGGCCAAAACATTCAATCTCATCGGAAGGATATTTGGGTATGATTACGTCCTCGGTGTACTGATGGATACAGAGAAAACACTTTCTAAAGCGATCATCTCCACTAAAGAGCAAAATAGTCTCGAAATCACAGGCATGGAGACTGCACATGTTAAAATTCTTCGTTCTATTCTCGATCGTGAAACAGCAGTTTCCGGGCCGCAGATGGCCCGCTTTGAAAAAAGACATCGTTCGGTTGGCGGAAATGCGATTCGTGCAGCTGTCCTCGGAGGCAATGATGGTCTTGTTTCAAATTTTAGCCTGGTCATGGGTGTCGCGGGAGCATCTCCTTCGCAAGAAGGTGTTTTGCTGGCAGGTTTAGCAGGCCTGCTTGCCGGAGCTCTTTCTATGGCACTCGGCGAATGGATTTCAGTAAAGAGCTCTCAGGAATTATATGAAAACCAGATGCAGCTTGAAATGGATGAGTTGGAGACTAACCCTGAAGGAGAACAGAAAGAAATAGCCTTGATCTATATGGCGAAGGGTATCCCTGATGCACAAGCGCAGCAGATGGCTGCAGATATCATGAAAAACAATAGCGAGGCGCACGAATTGCTTGTCAAGGAAGAGCTTGGCATAAATGCAGAGGAACGTAAAGGTTCAGCGCTGGAAGCTGCCTTATATTCGTTTTTTTTGTTTGGCTTAGGGGCTGTCATTCCTGTATTGCCTTTCATGTTTACTTCAGGTATGAAAGCTTTGGTGATCAGTGTGGTGGGAAGCGCCCTTGGCTTGTTTTTGATCGGGTCTGCTATCACCTTGTTTACCGGAAGGAATGTCTGGTTTTCAGGCGCCCGGCAGATGTTGTTCGGATTGATAGCGGCAGCTATCACCTTTGGGATAGGCAGGTTGATAGGCGTAGCCATAGCATAAATGAAGTAAGGAGGGTTGGAGGTGGCTGGTTCTTGCCGGACGGATGATGTATGTGCTTGTAGTATTAATTCAATCTCTCTGTAATTTCCACAAAACCTTCTATTATTACATTTGCATACATCATGGCATGGCAGGAAGAAAATTCAATATAGCTTTTAGTACGATAGGTACTGCCCCTTTTATCCGGTTTGTAAAGCTTGTGGTGACCTACGGTGTCCAACCTCGATATTACCTAAGATGTTCAGTGGCGGCAGTTATCAGTTTATTATCCGAACCCTTCCGTTGGTTTGAAATCATCATGTTCTCTGGAAAACTTTCCAGAGCGGCCCTTCCTGAATCACCGGTTTTTATACTTGGTCACTGGCGCAGTGGCACCACCTTGCTCCACAACGCGATGGCCCAGGATAAACAGTTTGCTTTTGTCAATACGCTCCAGAGTGTTTTTGCTACTCAGTTTTTCGGAAGCAGGTGGCTCTTCAAACCACTGATGAGAATACTCATGCCGAAAAAAAGACCGGCTGACAATGTACTGCTTTCTCCGGAGCTACCGCAGGAGGAAGGCATAGCGCTGAGCAATATGGATTCTTTTGGCTTTTATAATTTCTTCTATTTTCCACGCTACTGGAAAGCCCTTTATGCCAGATACATCAGCGGCGACAGTGCCACACCCGAAGAAGTAAAGGCGTATGGCCGTCGCTATAAAAAACTAATTGCACAGTCACTCTTAGCGTATAACAGGAAACAGTTCATTTCAAAATTCCCTCCCAATACTGGCTCTATTCGTCATCTACTGAATATGTTTCCTCATGCTAAATTTGTCTATATCTATCGCAACCCCTTACGGGTCTTCCAGTCGACTGTCAATTTTTTTGAAACCACGCTTGAAGCCCTTCAATTGCAACCTTTCTCCAGAGCTGAGTTTGAAGAGATGGTGTTTGAATTATATGAAATGATCATCAAAGATTATGAAAACCTGAAGTCACTGATTCCCCCACACCATCTTGTCGAAATCCGATATGAGGATTTTGTAACAGAACCATTGGAAGGTCTCCGGAATATCTATACCAGACTACAATTGAAAGGTTTTGAACAATCAATACCTGCTTTTTCGGATTATCTCGACGCGCAAAGGAAGTTTGAAAAAGGCAACCATCAATTTACCCCGGAGGAAACCGAGCGGATTATTTCCAGATGGGGCTTCGCGATGGAAATGTATGGTTATGCAATCCCTGAACAATTAAGTGTAAAATGATATTCTGTATCCATCGGGGTTGAAGGTTAAGTCCGAATCACTTTCTCTTGAGGAGAGCTTCATTGGTACAGATTGTTCTGCAGAGTCTTGAAGTGTAACAAATGTAACTATAAGTAGAATCGTTTTATCCCCAACTTTGTATCATCAAATCAAGAATATATGACCATTAAAGCGATTATTGATGTCAGGACTCCCGCTGAATTCATGGGAGGACATGTAGCGGGCAGTTTCAACATTCCTCTACAGGAAATACAAAGCCGCCTACAGGAAATCAAAGACATGGAGCAACCCCTTCTTCTTTGTTGTGCAAGTGGCGCCCGCAGTGGTTCGGCTACATCATTCCTCAAAAATGCTGGGGTTGACTGTGAAAACGGCGGTGGATGGATGGAAGTACATTATCGTATACAATTGGAAACCGCTAAAACGCCATGATAGGATTTCTAAAAAAAATATTCGGGATAGGCCCCGCGACAGATTTTATAGCGCTGATGAAAGAAGGTGGTCAGATCGTTGACGTTCGTACTAAATCAGAATATGACCACGGACATGTCAAAGGTTCATTGAATATTCCTTTAAATAACCTGTCCAGTCATTACGTGAAGTTGAAGAAAGACAAGCCAATCATCACGTGCTGTGCTTCCGGTGTCAGAAGTGCTCAGGCTAAACACATCCTAAGCGCCAATGGCTTCACCCGGGTATATAATGGTGGCGGTTGGTCCAGCCTAAGAAATAAAATAAACTAATGCAAAGCCCAACGATCATAAGCTCATATACATATAAGCCTCTCAACCTATAAACTCATCAACGCATAAACTCATCAAC
>JAWXAW010000117.1:0-6719 GCA_034439675.1 Saprospiraceae bacterium
ATAGCTTCCTCCGGGTCGTCTGTCAGCGTCACGTAATGGAGGTCTTCTTTCGATATGGTCCCATTCGCCAGCATAAAATCAAGATATTCCATCAGGGGAGTATAGTATTCCTTGCCCATAAGGACAACCGGAAAGTGATGAACCATCCCTGTTTGGACCAGCGTCAGGGTTTCAAACAACTCATCCATGGTCCCCCATCCCCCGGGCATCACCACAAAAGCATAGGAGTATTTGATGAGCATAAATTTTCGGATGAAAAAGTAATCCAGCGTCACCCAGTCATGCATATAAGCGTTGGGTTGCTGTTCATGCGGAAGCCGGATATTGCAACCTATACTTATACCTCCTCCCTCATATGCACCTTTATTGGCAGCTTCCATAATACCTGAGCCGCCTCCGGTCATCACTGTAAACCCTGTTTTTGCAATCGCCCTGCCCACAGATTCCGCCATGGTATAATATTCATGGCCGGGTTTAAAGCGCGCCGAACCAAAGACGGTAACACAAGGACCAACAAAATGTAGTTTTCGAAACCCTTTAATAAACTGCATGACTACTTTAATGGTAAAGGCCAGCTCACTGGTCCTTGATTTCGGTCCATCGAGGTAGTCAAAATGATTGATGATAAATTTATTATGATCAGGTGAGGGCTCTGGTGAGATCGGCTCTAAAGTGATTTTGGTCATAAGGAATGATTCGAAGCGAAGCCAATCCGGCTAATGAAAATGTAATAACGTGTTTTCGATGGTATAAATCATACTATAAATGACCTCATCCGCAGGAAAACATCTGCCGGCTCTTTTTTTCCGGTGATGATCGTACGGTTTTTCAATTCTTCGTCTGAGATTTGTTTTAACAGCATTCGCCAGATGACCTGATCATCCATCCTGACCAGAGTGACGGAATATGGAGGTTTCTCCTTGCAGACTTTTCAGCCATCATGTTCATAGATCAGATGCCACTCACCTCCACCTTCTCCACTAATGATCAGAGAAAAGGTATCTCCCTGTTCACCTCGAAAATCGCTGAAGTGATAAGGCAGTGACCGCAAAGAAGTATCTAGAAAGGGCCTGAAAAACCTTCTTTCAAAAAGTGGAGATGCTTAGCCAAGCGCTTCCTTGATCTGTTGCTGGTGATGCCACTTTTCTATATACTCCCTTCTTCAGGTTGAATTGATTTGAGCAAAGTGATCAGCAGTTTATCCAGGGCCGAAATCAAGTGAATGGTAAAAATGGGAATGGATTGGTGTATCATCAAAATTAAGTTTTTCGCCCTAAAACATTTTGTCAATCACAATTGGCACAGAATTTGGCTTTGACGATGTCAACAAGAGACATCCTACTCCCCGATTGTATGATATTTTTCAAAAGCACACTACTCCTTTTCCTGGTGATCTTTATGGGTCCGAAGGAGAACATGAAACCGCATGTTGTCTCGTATATCGAATCTTATAAGTTTGTAGCTATAGACGAAATGGTTCGTTCAGGTATCCCGGCCAGCATCACGATGGCCCAGGCTATCCTCGAATCCAATGGAGGTGTATCAACGCTGGCGAGGGAGTCAAACAATCATTTTGGGATAAAATGCAAGAGCTATTGGACGGGGGGAGCGCATTATCATCCGGACGATGACCGCGATGCAAAGGGCAACCTGATTCCTTCCTGTTTCCGGAAATATGATTCCGTATTCTCGTCCTATGCGGATCACAGTGATTTTCTGATGAACTCGCCACACTATCAGCCTTTGTTTGTGTATGACAAAACCGAGTATGAGTTATGGGCAAAGGGACTGCAGCTCTGCGGCTATGCTTCTGATCCGGCCTATGCTGACAAGTTGATCAGGACTGTCAAGTTGTACAACCTGCATGAATTAGACTACTACACCATTCAATATATAGCGCCTTCGGCGCTGACATCACAGGGAGATATGGGTGCATCCCAAAAATGATAAACGTCCGTTTATTCCGGTGAAGTTGAAATTCGTTCATTTTCAGTGACCAAAGTCTTCCAAATCCTGTCTAACCAATCTCACGCAATAGTATCATTACATTTCTTCAGGAATCTCGGAAGGCTTTGGTGTTTTTCTGACCGCATTGGCGATGTCTTTACCATGACGATCGCGGGCTCTGAAGATATCGAGGGCCATAAACAAGGCTGATTTAAAAGAAGAAGGATCAGCTTCATTTTTTCCTGCTATTTCGTAGGCGGTACCATGGTCTGGTGAAGTCCGTACAAAAGGTAAGCCGGCGGTATAATTGACCCCATCATGGAAATGGAGCATTTTGAAAGGGATCAGGCCCTGGTCATGATACATGGCAAGGACACCATCGAATTTTTTGTGATTCATGGATCCGAAAAAACCGTCGGCTGAGTAGGGGCCCATGATGATTTCTCCAGATTTCTTAGCCTCAATGATGGCTGGGCGAATAATTTCTTCTTCTTCTTTGCCCAGGAATCCGGCTTCCCCTGCATGAGGATTGAGACCTAACACAGCAATCACAGGACGGGCAATCCCAAAATCGATCTGCAAAGATTTGATCAGGGTATCCAGTTTGGACCTGATTTTCTCCTTGGTAATGGAAGGGGCTACCTGGCTAAGAGGCATATGACCAGTCACCATAGCTACCTTGAGGGTATCGGTAACCATCATCATCAATCCCTCCTTGACCCCAAATTCATGGGCCAGGTATTCGGTGTGGCCGGGATACTGAAATCCTGCCATCTGCATTGCATTCTTATTGATCGGTGCGGTGACCAGCAGGTCAATGTGTCCTTCTTTGAGATCTCTGACTGCCCTGTCCAGGGATATGTGGGCTATTTTGCCTCCTTCCTCTGTCTCTTTTCCCAGGGCGATATTGATATTATCCTGCCATACATTGACGACATTGATCTTTTGAGTGTAGATCTTATCAGCGGTAGCGGTGGTATGAAAGGAGAAGTCGCCTGGATTGACGATATTCTTGTGATAGCTCACCACTTTGCTGGATCCGTAGATCACCGGTGTACACAACTGAGTCACCGAGGGGTGCGACAGCGTCTTGATGATGACTTCAAGGCCGATACCGTTGATGTCTCCTATTGTAATGCCTGCGCGTATGGTTCCCATATTTTGTTTCTAGGTGAGGAGTGGATAGGGGTAAAGATACAATTGCAGATTCATAAAGGACGGGAAGGAAAGGGAATTTGGCGTAGATTAGGTAGGGAAAGGGGAATAGCTGATCTGGTTTGGGGGGAAGAATTTTAAAGTTTGTTATAATGAGTTCAATCCGATTTTTGAGTAACTCGAGATCCATTATCATTATTTCTAATCTACCGAATTAGCGCCAGATCTCCCTTTTTAAATTTGTGTATTGGATCTTTGGTGAGTTGATATTCAAGTCTCCATGCATAGACTCCGGACTGAACTATTACCTCTTTAAATAGTCCGTTCCACCCTGCTATTGGATCATTGGATTTAAAAACCATATTTCCACCGCGATCGAAAATCAATAGTTCCCAAAAATCAAAGGACATTCCTGAAACAGTTCCAAATTCATCATTTACACCATCTCCATTGGGACTAAACACGTTAGGCAAGTAAATCTCGCAAACCGATTCCACCTGTATAACTGTGTCCAAAGTACACATCCATTCATCCCGAATTTGGAGATGGTAATTCCCTTCAAGCAATCCATTAATGTCATTATTAAATGTTTGACCGGGCAACTCTTCTATGGACACATTAATCAGACCACCCGATACGTGTAGATTAATCGAACCATCACTCTCTGCGCAATGAGCATCTTTTATCTCAATCATCTCAAGAGTAAAACTAAAACTATCAGGAACCACAACGGACTGAACAACTGAGCATCCTGCGGAGTCCGTCACAGAGAGAGAATAGCTACCAGGGAGTAATGAAAAGAATATGGGTTCCGGAGTAAGAGGTTCATTATTTATCGGGCAGGTTAAAAAATTAGTATCAACAACAGAAAGTGCAATTGAGCCTTGCGGCAATCCACATAGCGCTGGTTTTACACTAATGTCACTGATCACGGGCCCTGACAAATGCGAAATAAATATAGAGGTGTCCAAAGTGCACTGTACAGAGTCAGCAATGTAGATAGTATACTGACCAGTTACAAGGTTTAGGAAATGAGTCAAGGTATCAAATGCTTGATTATTTAGTCCTATTAAATATGGGTCTACACCTCCCTCAATAAGAGAAACCAAAATTGAGCCATCAGATCTACCACAATGGGCAGGAGCGGATACTATGTCAAGGATTTTAGGCTTTCCTGTTTGAACTAAATCTGCATAAATAGTATCCATACATCCGGCTGCATGCATGGCAACGATAGAATAATGACCTTCAGGTAGATTCATATAAGCCGAATCTATAGAGAAAGTACTTCCATTCAAAGAATAAAAAATATCAGTTGAGGTAGAATGCAATATGATAGACCCATTGTCCAGATCACAGGTAGCATTTAAAACATCAGTAGTTAGTCCGCTATTCCAGATTCCTTCCATAAGTGTGATTGTAGTGTCTAAAGAACAGCCGTTATCATCTTTGACCGTGATGGTGAACGTTCCTTCTGCTAACTGACTGAAGTATGGTTCGCCTTGTGTGGGCCCTCCATTAATTGAATAAAGGAACGGAGCTACACCTGACGACATATGGATTGTCAAACTTCCATTTGACACTTGACAAGGCGCCTGAATATTTATTTCTGCTTGTAGAGGTGTTCGAATCTGGATTTGAGTATGATGCAAGGAGTCGCAACCTATTCGAGTATAGCTACTGGTGATCAAGGTGTCAGTTGAATACCATTGGTTATCTATTTCAAGGCTATCTCCATGGCAAATAAAAATTGTGTCAAAGTTCACAGGCTGAATGTCATCGACTCGAATATGCCACGTGAAAAAGGAGTCACAACTCATCAGCGGATCGCGGATGCGCACGTACAGTGTAGTATCCATTGATATGGGTCCAAAATCGAGAGGCCATGCTGGATTGGTAATAACCCAACTCAAATCAGGTGGAAATATCTCCACAAGATGATCAGGCTGATGCAGTAAACTTAATTGAGCTACTTCATCTATACAGATGACACTATCCACTTCGAGAAATGCGATTAGAAGTGGAGGATTGACATGTATGCCAACAGTGATCATTGTATCACATCCTTCGAGATTTGATAAGTAAATTGTTACAATATCATCCGTCTGTGGTGTGGGTATAACCAACATTGGCGAAGTAAGTGTTTTGGTATTGCCTTCCGAAGTAAGTGTATATTGTACAAAAGGAGCTTGTGTGTAAAAGCGCAGATATGCATCCTCGCCTTGGCAAATTACAGTATCGGCTTCACTCCAGGTAAAATCGATGTTACATGAAGTGTTTAATATTTTACAAGGTTCAATCTGGATTTCAAATGTGTCATGTTTGGTACCGCAGGCAGTATATTTAGTGACGCTCAATATATCTGTACCAGCCTGACCAGGTTTGATCCATATGGAATCACCATCTGTACGCAGGATGCCGGAAGATCCCTCAATCTGCCAATCATAGTCCTGATACCGGCAATTGCCTCCGATGTAAAATTTTGCTTCATTAATAGTATCGCAAAGTATAAATGGGCCCTTGATATAAGGTTTGCCCGGTGTATAAATTCCTGCTGGAAAAGTGGGTAGGCCGACAAATACTTCTCCACGATCAAGATCAATTCCATGACTTTGAAAATTGGAAGAAATTCCGATTCGATCAGGTTGCAGGATTACACCTAAATTAGGCTTTCATGCATTGCCTATATAGATCCTTCCATCTGGACCAGTCAACATAGCAGTAAATTCATCCGCTTTAGGATCAATGGACGCGTAAACTGCGGTACGGCTATTTAGTATTGCATTTGCGGCTGGGTCTCGAAGGTCATATTGTAGTAGGGTGTCCCAATAGTGCCCTCTAGCTAAATAGAGGAACTCAGATGAAGGAGAAAACTCAAGTCCATAAATAATTCCAAATCCTGGAAGATCAGCTCGAAAATTTCCAAGATTTATTGGATCACTAATAATTCCTGAAGAAGGATCAAAATCAAAAATTTCTACTGTGGACGAAGGGATGGGCTCAAATGTATAATCTGGTCCTGTGCTTATTGCTATTTTTTGTCCATCAGGAGAAATATTCATTTCACAAGCTGTTGTTGTTTTGCGTTTTGATTTAGCAATGCCAATAGTACTAATAATGGGAATGCTTAAACCATTCTTAGAAAGTATCCATGAGTAAAATTTATTTGAACCAGACTCATGGCCGACAATCCACCAATCGGTACCATTGCAATGTCTTACTGCTGCAACTTTTTCAGTTGATGGTTGAAGAATCACCTGATCTTTATCTATTACATCGCCAAGTCCTAAATCAAGGCTCATATCAATAATAGCATAATAAAGTTTTGTGGTTGTGTCGCGATCAAGATCTCCTGACAATGGTGCATCTGGATAAAACAAATACCACAAGCTATCTGACCCAGGTTGGGGTATTGTTAGGCATTGAGTAGCCGAAGGTCCTGTATCACTGTCAAGAAGGCCATTTGTCATCCTTTGATGATTTCTATTATATACACGATAATTGTCTGTGTAAAAAAGCAGGTCTCCATTGACATCAATCGCAGCAGTAGATGCTTCACCGAAACTGCCATTGGCCCGGGGTTGCTCTTCAGGAAAACCAGAATTCCAATCAAGATG
>JAWXAW010000118.1:0-9991 GCA_034439675.1 Saprospiraceae bacterium
TTACTAATGTTTAAAAAATGCTTTCTTAGGTACGGGCCGTTTAAAAAATATTTGTAGGCACGGGCAGGCCGCGTCCTGCCCGTACCTACAAATATTTTTTATCTGTCATATTTCTCCAATGCTTGCAGCGTAAGCAACGCTTCTATCGTCGATTCGGCCCCGGCATTTTTATTAATCTGATCCGGACCGCTGATGCCGTCATAGCCTCGTCCAGTGGCTGAATCATACATAGGCGTCTTAGCAGGATTGTTACCTGAAAACCATTTTGACAACTCCTGTGCCTGCGTCCGGAATTGCGTATCACCTGTGATGAGATAAGCTTTCAATGATGCCCACACCATCGGTCTTACACCATAAGCTATCTGAGGAAAAGATTCGGCGTCATAGCTTTCCAATTTACCATCCAACTCTCGGACCCAGAAATGATCAAGTCTGCCATTGGAAAGAATGGAAGGGTAGAATGTTTTTATTTCATAAAGCGCATGATTAATGATCGAGGTATCCTTTAAAGTTTGCCCTGCAGTCAATAGCCCATAGGATTGAATATTAGCATAGGCATGCCATACATTTTCCCAGCTCAGAAATGCTCCGTCACGTTTATCTCCGGGCGACCTGAATTGCATCATGATGATACCCTCCGCAAAATGACGCATGAGTTCAATGACATCCTTTTTTTGTACGGCTCCATCCAATGCTGATTGCTGCACCATCCATGATAATCCGATCAACACGATCGAAGCCTGGTCTGTTCCGCATATCTTGGGTAACCATGTTGGAAACGTCCAACCGTTAGTGGTATCTGTAGCAGTTGATTTAAAAGCCTGCTCGTTCAAAATAGTAGTGACCAGCTTTTCGCGTTGTTGACCAATCTGTTCTTTTAAAGGATCGCCTTTATCCAAGATATACATCGCCTCGCCAAAAGCCCACAATACTCGCCAGGACCAGAAATTTGGTTCAGGCCTGCTCGTAATACCATCCGTATGGATACGACCATCGGGCCAGATAAAATTATAGTAGTATCCATTGGGTGCCTGCATAGCCAGTAAAAACTTCACCAGCATCCTTCCTTTTCGAAGATGTTCCGCATCACCACTTTCCGCATATTGTCGCAGGTAGAAAATAGAAGCCCTGGATGCATCATCTACACAGGCAAAGCCTTCGTCATCGTCACCGACAAGATGATAATCCGGATATTCGGCGTAGATGTGGATGTAGCCAATAGTATCTTCCCCGACTTTGATTTCGCTGTATAGTGCATCCAGATGTGAGGTGTTAATCTGAGAAGCATTTACTGGCTCTTCTTTTGCTGGAATAGCGCATTGACATAATCCAATACAAAGGATGAATGCGGCGACACTCAAAAGATAGAAAGTAGAAAAATATCGTTTTACAGAATGAATCATTATTGTTTACAAGCTAGTAACCGTTCCACAATTGTTTTCGTTTTCATGTTGGCAAAACCACACGCCACGTCTGACATGGCATACGGGATCAGGATATCTTCTCCGTGTTGCATCCAACCGCAGGTATAGAGTACATTGGGCACATACCCTTCGCGCTCAGAATCGAGTGGCTCCATTAAAGGTTTGTCAAGAATAGCGATAACCTTTTGTGGCTGATCCAGGTCAAGCAATGAAACGCCCAATGTGTATCTCCGCATCGGACCTACGTGATGCGTCAACATGAGCCATCCTTCGGGTGTTTCGATCGGTGATCCGCAATTGCCGATCTGTACAAGTTCAAAATCTCTGAAAGGCTGCTGATGTGGTTGCTTCTGGTCCCAGGTCATATAATCCTCTGATCGCATAATGCCGCAGGCTTCCCCTCCTTGTCTTGACAGCATGATATACTTGTCACCGATTTTACGTGGGAAGAAAGCCATGCCTTTATTATCTACCTGACTGCCCCGGAGATTGCGTATGTGAAAATGTTTAAAGTCCGTTGTCTCCATCATTTTCGACTGGATGTTTTTCCCGTTGTAGGCGGTATACGTGCCCAGGTATTTCGTGATACCACCGTCAGTATACCTTACCATACGCAAGTCTTCCATTCCCATGGATTCACTGCGGGCCTGTGGGAATATGACCCTTTCAGAAAGCGGGATCGAATCATCAAAAACGATATCATAGTGATCATCATCTCCGCCTTCTATTTCAATTTTAGTACCTGCGGTGCGCCACGGACCTTGGGGGGTGAAGGTGATTTTGTTTTGTCCGTCAATCACTCCTTCCATAAAACCAATAGAGGAGATGTGGCCTTCACCTACTGAACGCAGGGTAAGGACAAATCGCGTTTCCCCTGCTGCCAATCCTGACTGATCAGGATGTGGCACGATAGAAGGATTGAAGAGCGCAGCCGCCTCGACAGAATATTCCTTAGACAGGTATGAGCCGAAGACCAGCTCCTGCTTTTCTGAAAACGTCGGTGAAGGATAGAGTGCATTTTTTCCTTTTGTGGCATGAGCTAAGAGCAATTCATTATACCGTCTGTGCCGATGACCAAACAAGGAAGCTGTTTCGTCATAGTGTTTTTCTGCCTGTTCGTCGGAGAGCTTTTCTACAAAGCCTGCAAACCTTGTCAGGCGGTCTGATTCGCCCGGATCGAGGTATAGAAGGATGACCTTTTTAGGATCGGCATCAAAGTGCTGAGGGAGTCGTTGTATGATCATAAGTCAGTAGTATAAATTATTCCTTCTGGCCAGAAGCAGCCATACTCTGAATAAAATGTTTTTGAAAAATCAGATACGCGATGATGATCGGTAGTGCCAGTAATGTTGCACTGGCGAGTTTCATTCCAATCTGGCCCATAGACCGGCCGCCGACGGCAAACAACGTTACTAGCTGAGGCATGGTCATGAGTTTTTCTTCGCGGATCACAATGATGGGCCATAAGACATCATTCCATGTAGTCATGAAGGTGATGATACCCACGGTGATCAGCGTAGGCACCGACACAGGCCAAAGGACCTGGAAGAGAATGCGCAATTCGTTGCACCCATCAATCCTTGCGGCATCGATGAGGTCCTGTGGAATGGAAAGAAAATGTTGTCTGAATAAAAGGATGGCAAAAGCATTGAGTAATCCAGGAATAATCAGGGCTGCAAATGAGTTAGTCCACCCAAACTGGACCATCAGGATATAATTCGGGATCAGGGTCAACTGAAAAGGAAGCGTCATGGTAAAGAGCAAAAAATAAAACAGCAGGTTCCTTCCTTTAAACCTGTGGCGTGCAAGGGCATAACCTGCCATCGAACTAAAAACCAAAACACCAAAGGTCACCATCGTAGCCACAAAAATGCTGTTGAGAAATGAGCGCGAGATCGGAATACTCTGGAACAGTTTGATATAATGGTCAAGTGTCAATGAAACCGGCCATAGTGTGACATTTGTGATGCTCCGCTCTTCCGACAGGGAGGCACTCACCATCCAGAGAAACGGATACAGGAAGGCAAAGGCAAAAAGGCTGAGGAGGAGGTAAAACAGGATTTTTCTCATGGCTGTTTGTTTTCAATGACGGTGCGTTGAATAAATACAACCAGCAGAATGATCAGTGCGAGGACCAACCCCAGTGTTGCGGCATACCCCATGTGGTAATAGAAAAAGCCCTGCTTATATATATACAGCACAGAAGAAAGTGTACTGTTGAGTGGTCCGCCTCCGGTCATCACATAAGGTTCGATAAACAAAGAGAATCCACCTATCGTCGACAGGATCATCACCATGATCATCGTCGGATTGATGACTGGCAAGGTAATGTGCCAGAATTGCTGCCATTGGGTGGCTCCTTCCAAAGCAGAAGCTTCGTAAAGCGATTTTGGAACCGACTGAAGGCCCACGAGGAAAAGGATAATATAGAGTCCGACATTTTTCCAGGTAGCCATGATGGCGATGGATGGCATAGCCCATGAAGGGTCTGTAAGCCAGCCAACTTTTTCAAGACCTAAAGTCATTAAGAGCATATTGATAGATCCCATTTCATACCCATAGAGCTGTTGCCACAAAATGGTGACGACAACCCCGGATACAACAACAGGCATAAAAAACGCGCCGCGAAAAAAGGCCCTGAACCCTATTTCCTGATTAAGGATCACCGCCAATCCTAAGGCAATACTGATCTGCAATGGAATGTGAATCCCCAGAAAGACTAGTGTATTGCGGAGTGATTTTAAAAAATACTGATCCTGGAGTAGCTTTTCATAATTGGAGAGGCCGACATACTCCATCGGGCTGATAATATTCCATTCATGAAAGCTCAGAAATAAAGAAAATCCAACCGGAAAAAGCACGAACACAAGAATGTGCGCCAGGTAGGGAGATACCAGCAGGTAGGAGGATATGGTTTTGCTTTTGCTCATCACTCCGGTTAATTATTGAGATAGAGTAAGTCAACTGCGTTTGCTGCAGCCTGCATGGCATCTTCGGGTGTTTTACGTCCATAGACGACACAAGCCTCATACTCCTGTGATATAATGTCGAGTACTTCTTTCATGTAGCGGGCACTATCCATTCCTTTCACATACTTTGCCTGCTGCACGAAAGGAATCAATTTCGGGTGGGCTTGTAAATAATCCGCAAACAAAATGTTTGACTCGAGATCCTTCCTTCTTGGAAACTGTCCTGACAAGACAAGAAAATCTCTGTCGGCTTCCGGTGATATCAGCGTTTGTAAAAACAACCAGGCTGCCTCTGGATCTTTACAGGTGTTGAAGATGACCATATTCTTTGGGTCGCCATATGAATAAACAGGACCGGTCATACTATCTGGCACAGGCATGTGTATAAAATCGTATTGAAATCCTTCCGTTTTAAACCGTTCATTCTGCTCGATCGTCCAGGGACCGATAAACGTTGACGCTATACGCGCTGCCAGAAAGGGATCACTTTGCCCCTTTTGTTGTTCGCGTGGAAAATAATCCTTTGCATACAAAGCCTGGAGAAAAGTGAATACCCCGATACCATGTTCATTATTAAACACGGCCTTACCATCTTTCACGATCGGAGCTCCTTGCGATGATGCATAATAGAGTGGTAAAAAATTAAAAAAACGTTGCCACCAGATCGGATTTACTTCACTTATGCCCAACCATTGATTTCCAAGTTTTGCAGCCTGGGCATGTGCTTTAATTTTTGCACCTGCTTCAAGATAGGATGAATAATCCCCGGGAACTTGTGTAATACCTGCATCCTGAAACATATCGGGATTGTACATCATCATGATGGGGTTTACTTTCCAGGGTACCTGGTAGATATGTCCGTCATTGGATGTGATTTCCATGATCACTTGTGAATCACAGCGCTGATACAAAAACTCAAGGAAACCATCCAGTGTATCCAATGGCACCAGGACGCCGCTACGGGCAAAATCCTCCACATCTCCCTGCCACATATTTGCATAAATATCCGGTGTGGTTTTGCCTACAACGGCGGCCAATAAGACTTCTTCACTGGATTGACCTTCCGGCACGGGTTGAAAAAAAAAGGGAAGATCAGGATGAGTCAGATTCCAACGATCCACGTATTGCTTTGTAAACTTTATTTCCTCCGGATTGCTGGACGACCAGAATACAAAAGTGTTGTCTTCCTGCTGGTGGGACCGGCAGGAGGCCAGGCCAATGAGCAAGAGACAACTTATATATACCTGGTGTCGTAAACGCATATGCGAATCAATCTGTCTTGTAAAATGGTATCGCAAGCCCTCTCAGGATCTCACAATGCGTGTGCTGTATTGTGGTTTCCCAGAAGTCACTGCAAGGTTACCCGGAGGAATAAATTGTCCGGGGGTAATTTGTTTGTTCCAGTCAAATTTGCTTTTCTCCTGGTAGATTTTTCTGAATTGCATCGGGCTGCATTGATGGGCGCTTTTAAACATCCGGTTAAAATTGGCCATATTATTAAAGCCTGACAAAAACGCAATACGGCTGATCTGTTCATCCGATTCAATGAGCAACTTACAGGCATGTTCGAGACGCATCGCGATCAGGTAGTCCGAAAAACTTCTGTTAGTCGCTTTCTTAAAAAAGTGACTAAACGCTGAATCACCGAGATTGACCTCCCCCGCCACATCAGACATCTTCAAACCACTTTCCTGAAAGTGCCTCATCAGGTACTGGTAGGCTGCATGTAATCTTTTACTATTGACCTGTACCGGATTGACATTAAAACCTTCACTGGCTAGAAATTCAAATTGTCGTGATTTTGACAAAAGGTCAAGTAGTAATAAAAATTCCGTCGCACTCTCTACCCCGATTACGCTGGTCAAACGCCGGATTCGCTTTTTCGCTTCGACAAGAGTCTTGCCATAAAAACGAATACCCCGGCCTGAACTGGCCAGAAAGGCCTGAATGAGCGAAAATGGTTTTTTTGCCAAAAGCGCCTTGTCAAACAAATGCATGTCAAACTGTATGGTAATCACCCGGCATGGGTCTTTTGTATTCCCTTGTTTGTCTTCATCATCCCATTTATGGAACAAATACGGACCGATCAGCACGAGATCTTCATCCTTATATCGTTGGGTCGAATCCCCTACTATACGATTTCCCGCGCTGCCTGAGACCAGGGTTAATTCAAATTCTGCATGGTTGTGAATCGGGTACTCAAAACCTTTGTTTACTGAGTCCAGAATCACAAACAGGTCCGTTCCTGTCACCGGTGTGATTTCCTGATATACTTTCATAATATTAATACCTCTTGAAATACGTAGGATTAGATTTTCATAAAAATACCATTCTTTTCACTTAAAGTACAGATTTGCTGATTTCCTTCTTTGTATTTTCACCTACCCATCCTATACATTATCACCTGGTGTTACTTTCTGGCTGATGATAGCCAGAAGGCAAGTTGTTTTAAAAATATTTTGCATGACACGACGTATACTGAAAGCGGCTAAACTCCATCTGACCTGTAGCCTTTTGCTCCTGTCGGTGCTTGTCACAGGTCAAAATATCACGATTACCGGAATCATATTGTCCGACGAAGATCAACAGCCTCTTATAGGGGTCAACGTAGTGGTCTTAGGCACACAGGATGGTACGATAACCGATTTTAATGGTACCTATTCCATTTCTGCTCTTGCAGATGCTGTTCTCCAGTTCAGTTATACCGGCTTTGTCACCCAGGATGTGATCGTCGGTGGACAGACCACTATAAACCTCACCCTGGAGGCGGATAACCAACTGCTCGAGGATGTTGTCGTCATAGGCTATAAAAAGGAAATCAAAAGCAATATCTCCAGCGCCATATCAACTGTCAAAGCCGAAAACATCAGTCATCTTCCACTTTCCGGTCTCGATCAAGCGCTCCAGGGACAGGCAGCAGGTGTCCAGGTCACCCAGACGACCGGTGCACCAGGAGATGATATTGCCGTCCGTATACGCGGTGCCGGTACGCTTGGTAACAATAACCCATTATATATCATAGATGGTGTGCCGACTACAGGTAATATTAATATGTTTTCGATATTAGACATTGAGTCCATTGAAATATTGAAAGACGCGGCGTCAGCTTCCATCTACGGATCACGAAGCGCTAACGGGGTCATCATCATCACCACCAAAAAAGGTAAGAAGGGAGCACCTGTCTTCAATTTTGACTCTTATTACGGTATCCAGGAAGCAAACCGGCTGCCTGACTTACTTAACACCGAGGAGTATCTTCTGATCCGCAATGAAGCCATCAATAATGCTAACAGCCTCCGTGATCCGATCCGTCAACTTGATACCTATGACCTGGCCATTCTGGATACCCTTGGCGAAGTCAACTGGTTGGATGAAGTATTTAATTCAGCACCAACCCAACGTTATTCTTTGTCTGCTTCAGGAGGAGGAGATAATGGCAGCTTTTACCTCCTTGGCGAATACTCAAGCCAAGAAGGTGTATTCAGGAGACAACGCTATGATAAATATTTGCTGCGCTTCAACGGGGATATAGGCACAAAGAAATTCAGAGTAGGTAACAATATCTCTTTTTCTTACACTGATCGTGATGTTATTAATAGTTCAGGAGATGGCGGAGGTCCGGGCAATGAGTTAAGTGGTATCCGATATACACTTATCGCTGCCCCTGTCTTTCCGATCTATGATCAAAACGGCAATTATATAAATACTTCTGCAACCCTTGGAGATCCGACCTTATACGGTGATGGTAATGCTAATCCACTCGCGTTTATCGATGCTACCAATTGGACCGTACAACGCTACCGCTTTTTTGGAAATGTATTTGCGGAATATTCATTCCTTCCCAAACTGACTTTCCGGACAAACCTGGGTGCAGACATTCTCTTCCAGGATGAAAACATCTTTAAAGAAAGACTTTCTGCTGCCATTTACGATCCAACCTCTCTCAGCCGCGGCAATGTAACTGACCGCACGCTGATATGGAATAATACACTTGATTATTCAACATCATTTGGCGCTTCCAAATCCCACAATGTCAGCTTACTGATTGGTATGGAAGCAATCGAAAACCTAACGGATTACCTGGGCGCATCTGCCAGAAACTACTTTCTGACAGATCCCACTTTTCAGTTTATTGATAACAGTGTAACCCAGGAACTGGGAGACATTGATGCATCAGGTATTGCCACCGAATGGGGACTCATGTCTTATTTCGCGCAAGCCGGTTATAATTATAAGAGCCGTTACATCGTCAGCGGCTCCGTGCGCCGTGATGGATCATCCCGATTTGGAAAAGAAAACCGGTACGCTATTTTCCCTGCTGTTTCTGCAGCATGGAATGTGTCAGGTGAATCTTTCTTTGACAACCTTGAGGTCATCTCTCATCTAAAACTCAGAGCGAGTTGGGGTCAGCAAGGAAACCAGGAGATCGGGATCTATCCCTATAGTTCATTGGTGGAAACAGGGATCATTGAATATCCATTTGGCGGACAAATCGCCACCGGAACTGAAATCATAGAAACCGGAAATGAAAACATCAAATGGGAGACCACGACGCAAACAGATTTTGGGATGGATATGAGTTTGTGGGATGACCGTCTATCTATCATCGCGGACTATTATATCAAACGGACGGATGATATTCTGGTCCGTGTTCCATTGCCTCAATCTGCAGGCGCCTTTACGCCCCCATACGTCAATGCCGGAACTGTCGAAAACAAAGGACTTGAGTTTACACTCAGTTATCGCAACACGTTCAGTGATCTGCACTATGAGATCGGGGCTAACATAGCCACTATAGACAATAAGGTCATCTCCATTGCCGGTACTGAGCCATTACTTGGTGGTTTTGGTCTGTCCGATGGTCCTATCACTCGCACAGAACCCGGCTATCCGTTGGGTTCTTTCTATCTCTATGAAATGCAGGGTATCTTCCAAAGCCAGGAAGAAGTAGAAGCAAGTGCATTTCAGTTTGAAGATACCAGGCCCGGTGATGTTAGGTTTGTGGACATTGATGGAAACGATACCATCAATGATAAGGACAGAGCTCACCTGGGCAATCCTTTTCCTGATTTCACTCTTGGACTCAATCTGGGCTTTAGGTATAAAAACTTTGATCTGTCCATACTTGTACAAGGTGTATTTGGCAATGATGTGTATTTCCTCTTCGGAAACTTCGCTTACGAAACACAACTTCGCGGGTTTAGTAGCTATGCAAAAATCCTTGACCGTTGGACACCAACCAATACAGATACAGATATTCCGAAAGTCAGTGTAGATGATCGTAACAACAACCGCCGGATCTCCACACGCTTTTTAGAAGATGGTTCATACGTACGTGTGCGCAATGTGACCCTGGGATACACTTTTAACAACCTCCTCAAAACAGATAAAATCAAGGAATTGCGTCTTTATGTTTCTGCGCAAAACCTTTTCACGTTTACCAAATATTCAGGTCTCGACCCTGAAATACAAGCGAACAGCAATGACACTCAGGGGTATAATGTATCTTCAGATCTGGCAGTTGGTATCGACTGGGGTACCGTTCCTGCCCCACGGACTATTCTTGTCGGCATGAACATCAAATTTTAAACTCATGAA
>JAWXAW010000119.1:0-17892 GCA_034439675.1 Saprospiraceae bacterium
TGATGAACGATAATTCATGGGGCTTTGGTATGAGTTGGGGTATGTGGATTATTCCACTAGTAGTAATACTCATTATTATTTATTTATGGAGAGGCAAACGCATAAAATAAAATGAAGGTAAGCAATGCATAATCTCTTACTTTCAATTTTACCAACCCTTATCACTAATTCAATTGCAATCTGGACTCAGAAAATCACTCCATTGCCTTTAAGCGGGGTATTGGAAGGATGCTATTTTCATAATCAACCTCTTGCAGCTTTAGGATTGGCAGCTCCAACCGCTATTATGGATAGGAGTAAGTAAAGGAGTAAAGATCACTTTTGAAGGTAAACGTTTTTTATTAGGCCATAAATTTATATTTAAAGTAAAGAGGATTTCCATTGAAGAAATCATATTAAAAAAAGCTGACCAGCGGGGGCAAGAAGCCAAATCCACCATTTATTTTTTTCGGCAGATAAAAAGTCATCAGCTGTATATGCCATTACCGAGCAAGAAAAGCCAAATTCAAAAAATGATATTGCAAACTACAAATAAATGGTATTGATGTTTCTATGCTCACAGGAGATCATGAAACTACCGCCAAAGCAATAGCCGAAACTGCAGGCATCCACTGCTATGGATGTATGGCAAAAGTAACACCTATCCTAAATGAAACTGCAGGCCTTTGCTTTTGGGAGGTTGATACAACCAACAAAGACGAAATTCTCCCCGTGTGCGCCGGTGGAATTATCAAATAAGAACTAGTGCAAAGGGGCATGATGCAGGATTTAAAATTGAATTGTTAAAACAATAAATATATCATTATGTACATAATACCAAAAATATCGACAGCACTTATCTTGTTGCTTCCATTCTTTTCTTGTAACGCTCAGGTAAAAAATGCTAAAACCGAAAGCATCAAAATATACGGCAACTGCGGTATGTGTGAAACAACTATAGAAAATGCGGGAAACCTGAAAAAAGTAGCACACGTTGATTGGAATAAAGATACCAAAATGGCTATACTTATTTACGACTCGACTACCACTACCCAAACTGAAATTTTGAAGCGAATTGCATTAGCTGGATATGACAGCGACCAATTTCTTACACCTGATGACGTGTATGCCAAACTTCCCGAATGTTGTCAATACGATAGAGTTAACAAATCAGCTATGGTACAAAATGAGATGGTAGAAAAAAATACTATGCACCCCCCTATAACCCCTTCTGAAAAGGAACAAGAAGTAAATCAATTAAAACCGATTTTTGACAATTATTTTTCCTTAAAAGATGCCTTGGTAAAATCAGAACAAAAATCAGCTTCTACAATAGCGAAAGCCTTGCTTACAAATATTAATGAAGTAAAAATGGAGAAACTCTCAACCGATGAACATACTGTGTGGATGAACGTAATGAATAGTATAAAATCAAACACAGACAAGATTTACACCTCCACCTCCATTGAAAAACAACGAAATGCTTTTATGTACCTATCTGAAAATATTTATGATTTATTAAAAGTATCAAAACAAGATACTCCAATCTATTACCAAAATTGCCCAATGGCCAATGATGGCAAAGGCGCAAATTGGTTGAGCAAAGAAAGTGCAGTCAAAAATCCTTACTACGGTTCGCAAATGCTGACTTGCGGCAAAACAGTAGAAACAATTAACAAATATTAACACCTCCATGGAAAATTCAACCGGACACAAAGCAAACAATAAATACACCAGGTTCTTTTTAATGTTGGGTGCTTCTTTCATTGCAATGTACATGACAATGTATTTAAACACCTACTCCATAGACCACGTATATTTTAGTCTTACACGATTTTATATGACGTGTTTAGGTATTTCTGCAATGGCAGTCATAATGTTACTATTTATGTTGGGGATGTATAAAAACCAGAAAATAAATATAGCGATTGTGCTTGGAAGTATTATATTATTTAGCGCTGCATTATTTCTTGTTCGTATTCAAAAACCAATTGTAGGCGATATTTTATGGATGAAAGCAATGATTCCGCACCACTCTATTGCCATCTTGACAAGTGAACGAGCTGCTCTGATAGACCCGGAAGTTAAAAAACTGGCAGAGGCTATTATTAGCGCTCAAATAAAAGAAATTGAAGAAATGAAAGCAATGATTAAACGATTAGAGAATGAAAAAGAGTAAAACCGTATTTACCCTATTGCTATTGATTTTTGCCAGTAAGATTGCTGGACAAAACATGGTAAAATATGAATTAACCGTAACAGATACTATTGTCAACTTTTCAGGTAAAGAAAAAAGAGCTATAGCGGTAAACGGACAAATTCCAATGCCTACATTGGTTTTTACTGAAGGTGATACCGCAGAAATTCACGTTCATAATCAACTCAGGGAAACAACATCCTTGCATTGGCACGGGGTATTTTTACCAAATAAAGAAGATGGGGTGCCTAATCTAACCCAAATGCCTATCGAACCCAATACCACGCATATTTATCGTTTCCCAATTATCCAAAACGGTACCCATTGGTATCACAGCCATTCAGGATTGCAAGAGCAAATAGGTATGTATGGAAATTTTATAATGCTTAAAAAAGAAAGTGACCCCTCTTTTAGAAAAGGCATAGACGATTTGCCGACTGTACCAATTGTTTTAAGCGAATGGACAAACTTCAAGCCTGAAAACATACATCGTATGTTACACAGCGCCAATGATTGGTCGGCTATCAAAAAAAATGCAACACAGAGCTATTCCGAAGCTATAAAAGCAGGTCATTTCAAAACGAAATTGACTAATGAATGGAAACGTATGATGGCAATGGATGTGAGTGATGTGTATTATGATAAAATTTTAATAAATGGACGCCCAGACACAGATTTAAAATCCATTGACGACAAACCATTTAAAGGAGGTGACAACGTAAGACTTCGCATTTCAAATGGCGGTGCTTCGTCCTATTTCTGGCTTACGTATGCAGGGGGAAAGATTACGGTGGTTGCAAGTGATGGCAATGATATAGAGCCCATAGCAGTTGACAGATTATTAATTGCTGCTTCTGAAACGTATGACATTGTTGTCCCCATTCCTGCCGAAAACATAGCCTTTGAATTTTTAGCAACTACCGAAGACCGCACCAAATCAGCTTCACTTTATATTGGCAATGGCATCAAACAACTCAAATCGCCACTGCCCCGATTGAAATATTTTGAAGGGATGAAGATGATGAACGATATGATGAAAATGAATGGCGATTTGGACGATATGGGAATGAAAATGAGCTTGAACCAAATGGATATGAATGTGGTCATGTATCCTGAAATTACAGGCGAATTAAAAAAGAAAAAAGGTGATCAGAAGGATAAGATGGACATGAAAAATGAGCATGCTCATCATTCCGAAAATAAATATAATTCAAATGCCCTTTCTGACATTACTACCCTAAATTATGCCATGCTAAAGTCGACCACTAAAACCAGTCTTCCAGCAAAGGCTCCGGTAAAGGAGCTGCATTTTATACTCACCGGAAATATGAGCCGTTATGTTTGGAGCTTGGATAATAAAGTTGTTTCGGAAGCTGATAAAATACTGATTAAAAAAGGAGAAAACGTCAGACTGGTTTTATACAACAATTCTATGATGCGCCACCCTATGCACTTGCACGGTCACGATTTCATCGTCTTGAATGGGCAGGGCGATTATGCTCCACTTAAGAACATCATAGACATTATGCCAATGGAAACTGATACATTAGCGTTTAATGCGAATGTAGAAGGAGATTGGTTTTTTCATTGTCATATTCTGTATCATATGATGAGTGGAATGGGCAGGGTTTTTTCCTATGAAAATCAAGCACCAAATCCCTTAATCCCAAACCCGAAATTAGCACAACGCAATCTGTTTGCCGATGACCGAAAGTTTCATTTTATGGCAGAAAATGACTTTGCCACCAACGGAAACGATGGTATAGCTATGTTTCAAAATACACGGTGGAGTATAGGCACAGCATGGCGTTTGGGTTACAACCCTATGCACGGTTACGAAACAGAAACACACGTAGGGCGCTATATTGGACAAATGCAATGGTTAATGCCTTTTATCGGTTTTGATTGGCGATATAGAAAAATAGAAATTGGTGAACAGGAAAAAAATATATTTGGTCAGACCAACACCAAAGACAAACGTAATTTAGTGAGTTTAGGGTTCAATTATACATTACCCATGTTGATCATTTTTCAAACCGAAGTTTTTCACAGTGGCGATGTACGATTGCAATTAATACGAGAAGATATTCCAATTTCAAAAAGACTTAGAGCAGGTTTTATGCTCAATACTGACAAAGAATTTATGGTGGAATTACGTTATATTGTGAACAAAAATATGGGTATTCGGACTCATTACGACAGTGATATGGGTTTTGGTGCAGGACTAACATTAAATTATTAAAAGCCACAAAAATTTGCAAGCACATTGCCAAAGCTTCACTAGCAAACACGCAACCAAAAGCTTTGTCAAAGAGCTTACAAATCCAACACAGGAGAAAATTGTTTTTAAATATTTCCTCGCTTCATAAAAAAAATAGTAAAGCAACGCACAGCCTTCACTCCATGACACGACAACTCAACAACGACATTGATTTACATGCACGATGGACGAGAACGCTAGCACCCAATCGAATAGGCAGCTCCGCCAGTTGATACTAGCAGGGAATCCAGAGTGGGTGGGTGTCTGTGTGAGCGTGGTGATATTCTCGGATTGGGCCCTATGACGCAATTCTACCAAGATATTTTCTAAGCACATGCAGGATCAAAAGCATCACCCAGACGAATCAGCTTTTCCGTTTTCGTTCCGGTTTCCTCTCTCACCATGCAACAGGATACTTTGGCTTCTGCTGACTTTTCCTTCGCTTATTAAAAGCAATGGAGAACTCCCTTGGTAAGGTAAATACACTTAAATCGATCCAAGCAGCATCTACTTTATAGGTACTTCATGATTGCTCCTGTTGGGACTTCAGCATGAAACAGCCCCAATGCAGTCGTCCTACCTGAATGGAAGATGTTTTGGTGGATGTATATCTTGGTGTGAAATATACACCTGGAGAAAATTTTTTTTACCAAGAGCATCATTCAAGTTGTATGGTGTTGAATGACCAAAACGTGTAGGTTCGGATACTGCAAATATTTCAGGCCGCTAATTCTCTAAAATTCCCGTTTCGCTTCCTTCACTCACCTCCATCTGACCACGACGATTGAAGAAAGAGTAGTATCTTGAAAAAGATTACCACGTTTTGACATCCAGGGGTATCCTTTGTCTTGAAAATCTTGTATCATGAAATATTGCGGAATTGAATTAAAAGGTGATGAGGCCAGAGTCATTGGCGTGGAGACGAAAGGAGAAATTTACTCAGTGACTTCCTTAGCGGTCGACAAATTTAAAATCAAGGATCCATCCAGTCAGCAAGAGATGCAATCCTTTGCAGCTACCTTTCAATTGTTTCTGACTGCCGGTCATTTTGATGTGATAGGCATCAAAGGGAGAATGACAAAAGGAAGGTTTGCCGGTGGATCAACATCCTTCAAGATGGAGGGTATCATACAGTGCATGCCGTTTATGATCTCCATCATCAACCCGGCTACGATTAGAGCAAAGTTAAAGGATACGGAATTAGATCTGAACGGTTGTAAAGAGTATCAAATAGAAGCTTTAAAGGTTGTATTGACCATGTTGGTATTGCCGCCAGCAGGGTTTGTCAAAACCCAGGTTTAAGA
This sequence comes from Saprospiraceae bacterium, assembly GCA_034439675.1. Lineage (GTDB taxonomy): Bacteria > Bacteroidota > Bacteroidia > Chitinophagales > Saprospiraceae > Opimibacter. Next base: position 5,741 of record JAWXAW010000119.1, read on the forward strand.
TAGCGTATTGCGCAAGGTCTTGGCTCAGTAATTCCATCGAATCCTGTCAATCAATCCTCTTTGAGAATGAACTTAAATCTACCCCACTCAAAAGTAAAAGAGGTCCAGATAACATCTGCACCTCTTTTACTTTTCTACTTCACCATAAGCGAATAAAACAATTCCACTTCTACTCCACCATCACCTTGCCGATGATGCGGTATGCTGCGTTTGTCAATGCCACCACATACATCCCTGATGGCCCCTCAAACGAAACCACTACCCTCTCCTCTCCACGATATGGAGCCACGTACACTTCACGCCCCTGCAGATCAGATACAGTGATCACACCATTGCCGATCAGTAGACCAGGCTCTATGACAAAATAGTCCCGTGCAGGGTTTGGATACAATTTCAAATCAGAAAGAATCTGTACATCTTTTGTTCCAACCACAATGACGTGGTAACAGGAAGATGTATCGGTACACCCACCTGAAGAAACGATGACTGCATAGCTACCTGTAGAAACGGCTGCAAATTGTTGTGCAGTCGCACCCTCAATAGGCTGATCTCCATTATCACAATCGATCCATTGATAGGTAGCTCCAACCATGGCAGCGGTCAGAAGGGTTTCATCCATTGTGACAACTGTATCGATATTGATGATCGTCAGATCGATGGCGATAACACTATCGCAGCCGGCGGCATTTGAAATCGTATCAAAGTAAAACCCCGACTCCGTCCATTGGTAGTTCGTGCTGGGTGAGAGGTAACTATCACAAGCGGATGCCGTCAGATCAGATGTCGTTTGGTTATAAATGGTGAGTTGGACTGTCACTACACTGTCACATTCACCCACGACATCAAAAAGTTCCTGATAAGTTCCTGATTCCGTCCAGATCTGTGTTCCTCCTGGCAATGTATAGCTGTCACATGCCTCAACAATCACCTCTGACGAAGGCGTTATGTTAATAGTCAGGTTTATAGTAATCACACTGTCGCATCCGGCAGCATTAGGAATTGTATCCTGGTAAATACCTGATGTAGTCCAGGTATCTTCACCATCCGGAGATATATAACGATCACAAGCAATGGCCTCTACGGTTGCCGATGTACTTTGCAGAATGGTCAGATTGAAAGTCACTATGCTGTCGCACTCTCCACCGACAGGTATGTATTCATAGTAAGTGCCGGATACAGTCCAGGTCTGTGCGCCACTTGGAGATGTATAACTGTCGCAAGCTTCAGCCGTAATCTCTGATCCTGGACTAATGTTGATCGTCAGGTTGACCGTCACCACGCTGTCGCATCCGACAGCATTGGGGATGGTATCAAGGTATATTCCGGATTCCGTCCAGGTCTGTGTGCCACCAGGCAAGCTAAAACTATCACATGCTGCAATCGTAATTTCTGAAGCTGAGGGTGTGAGGATGGTCAGCACAATAGTCATAAAACTATCACAACCCGCAGCGGTCGGAATGGTGTCAAGATATGTACCTGAAACAGTCCAGGTCTCCGTACCATCAGGTGATAAATAACTTTCACAAGTTGAGACTTCAAGCTCAACGGTATCGCTGTGGTTGATCGTCAGATCAACAATGATGATACTGTCACATTCGCCCGCCAGCGGTACGATTTCCTGGTAGATGCCTGATTCCGTCCAGGTCTGTGCACCAGTCGGGGAGGTGTAGCTATCACAAGCTTCAACAGTGATCTGCAATGAAGGACTGATATTGATCGTCAGGTTGACCGTGACTACACTATCACATCCAACTGCATTTGGTATGGTATCTACATAGACACCTGACTCGGTCCATGTCTGTGTGCCACCAGGCAGACTGTAGCTATCACAAGCTATCACGGTGATTTCAGCGGCTGTGCTATTGATGATGGTCAGGTTGACGGTGATGTTACTATCACAACCGGCTTCATTAGGGATAACATCCTGATAAACACCTGAGGATATCCATACCTGTCCACCCGGTGAAACGAGACTATCGCATGCCGTTAAATCGAAGGTGGACGAAGTACTTAGATTGATCGTCAGATTTATGGTGATGACACTATCACAACCTCCGGCGTTTGGAATAGTATCATTGAAGATGCCGGATTCAGTCCACACGTAAAGACCACTGGGTGCTGGAAAACTCTCACAAGCTTCGACGGTGATCTCAGCAGCAGTGTTGTTGAATATGGTAAGTTGTATCGTGATTACACTGTCACATCCGATGGCATTCACGAGCGTATCCATATAGGTACCTGACACTGTCCAGGTCTCCAGCCCATCAGGAGAATCATAATTTTCACAAGCTGTAACCGAGATCTCTGCAGTTGTGCTGTTATGAATCGTCAATTGGACGGTAATGATACTATCACATCCTGCCGCATTGATCAGGGTGTCCAGGTATGTTCCTGATTCAGTCCATATTTCCAATCCGTCTGGTGAGGCAAAGTTGTCACATTCGGTAACTGCTATTTCAGATGAAGTACTATTAAGGATCGTCAACTGCACTGTGATGATGCTATCACATCCTACACTATTCACCAGCGTATTGAGATAAGTACCTGAAACCGTCCAGGTCTCCAGCCCATCCGGTGATGTATAGCTGTCACAAACAGTTGCTGAAATTTGAGATGCAGTACTATTGATAATGGTCAACTGTACGGTAATGATGCTATCGCAACCACCGAACAAGACCAGCGTATCTACATAAGTACCTGATATGGTCCACAACTCAAGTCCATCAGGTGATGCGTACCCATCGCAAGCTGTAACACTGATCTCGCTATACGTCGGATAGCAGGGTTCAAGGACAACGATAAACACATCTGTTGCACCGAAAGAGGTAAGTGTGAAATCACCACTTCCCGGGTCGAAATCAACGGCTCCTGAAAAATATCCCGATATATAAACGAATGCAGAATCACCCACGACCATATCAAGACTGCGATCTTCTCCCGGTCCAGCAAATTGCGCAGCCCACTGGAACTCGCCATCGGCATTTAGTTTTGAAACGAAGGCATCCAGCCCTCCTGCAGACGTAAGTATAAAATCGGAACTGCCCGGATCAAAATCAGCCTCTTCAACAAAATATCCTGAAGTGTAGATATTGCCCGCCGTATCGGTATCAATGGCATGTGCCTTTTCAAGTCCTGCGCCCCCCATTTGCCTGGCCATGATAAACAGTCCATCTGCATCAAGCACAGAAATGAAAATATCTTCAGCTCCAAAACTAGTCATGGTATTTTCACCCACGCCAGGATCAAAGTCAGCAGTTCCTTCAAAATATCCGGCAGTGTATACTCGACCTGCCGTATCTACATGAATCGCTGTTCCTTCATCCAGCAGACCTGCACCAATGTTGACTGCCCAGATATAATCAGCGTCTTCATTCATTTTGAAGATAAACGCATCTTCCATTCCATTGGAAATGAGGTTGGCCACCCCGGCACCTAAATCAAAGTCTACTGTTGCAGCAAAACGACCCGTCGTAAGGATATTATTATCCGAATCAATGGCCACTCCACGTGCTATATCATGACCGATATCTCCAAAACGACTAGCCCATACTAATTGACCTGACCCATCAATTTTGACAATAAATATGTCATTGCCGCCTGCTGAGGTCATATTGAAATTGCCGACTCCGGGATCAAAATCAGCTGTGCCATTAAAGTTACCAACCAATACAATATTTCCTGCTGTGTCGACGGTCATATCTTTTACCTGGTCTGCATTTGCACCTCCGAGGCGAATAGCCCACAGGAAGTTGCCATCTGCATCAAATTTGGATAGAAATGCATCATAATCACCTGCTGAGGTAAGACTTGTGACTCCGGATCCGGGTTCAAAATCTGATGCGCCATTGAAATACCCTGTTACATAGACATTGCCATCCTGATCAATGGATAACGCCTCACCGTAATCTTCAGCAGTGCCGCCGAAAGTAAATGCCCAAAGCATGTTGCCATCTTTATCAAGTTTACTGACGAAGACATCTGCATCTCCTGCAGAAACGAACACATTAAATCCTGGTCCGGGATCGAGGTCGAAAATGCCTTCATACGAACCGGTCGTATAGACATTTCCGGAATCATCAGCCATCACGGCATATGCATGATCAAAATTGGTCCCTCCAAGACGGGCTGTCCATCCGAGATCCTGAGCGCCTGAACGTAGCAGGCTTCCAAGCATGAGGGTGGTAAGTAGTAAGTACTTCATTTGGATAAATACTGAAATTAGGTGTGAAATAGGTGTGGTCAGAGGGTTGCCACGGCTGCAAATATATGTAAATTTTTAAATATGAGGGGATTGGAGGCCTGATGACCTCTAGAGGATATGGCAAATAAGCCCTAGTCTTTACACCAGATTTCCAATCAAATAAGTAGTCATATCAGACAGCAATTGATAGTGAATTTCATACCCAGTGTAACATTAATAAGGTATGCTGTCCAATGATCCATTAAGCATAAGCCATTAAGCCCTTCACTTTAATGCAATAAAACTTTGGTGGCGTATTGATTCTGCGGCGTCACCACCACAATCAAATAGACTCCTCCGGGCTGATCCCCTAGATTGATCATGGCCGGCAATGGAGGATAAAGTACTTCTATGATTTTTTCGCCCAGGGATGAATATACCATCACTGATTGCAGATTATCGTTTATGCCCGCTTCTTTATTCAATTCAATTTGAAATAATCCGGAAGTGGGATTCGGATAAACCATCAGTTCAGATGCTATACCTATCTCCTTTGTTTGTGTTGTGCCACCAGAGGAGGTTTTGAGAATGACACCATACGCTCCACATGCATAGCCAGTATGATCATCAGTAAAATCTAAAGAATAGATCGAACTGGAATTAATGAGTGACGATGTTTCATCCTCCCAGGTCTGCCCACCATCCACCGTCTTCATGAATTGACCCCACCCTACCAGATAGCCAATCTCCCGGCTTGGAAAATCAATACCGTACCATTGATTATTGGAAATAAATTGATCCATCCATGCTTCTCCACCATTAAGGGTATAGCCACTAAATCCATTATACCACCCCACGATATAACCAGTGTCAGCTGAAAAGAAATGAGCATCTTCCAAAATACTAAACATTCCCCCGGAGGATGCTAGTGCTGTATCAGTGACAAACCAATGATCACCAGCATCTATCGTTTTCATACACATTCCCCGTGTCAGGGCATACCCGATATCCGGAGTTGGAAAGACAATCCGTTTATATTGAATATCAAGAAAAGAATCAGGTGTATTCGTCTCCTCCCATGTAATCCCACCATCAATCGTTTTAAGAATAACGCCCGTATTGATATTGCTCCGACCGCCCACATACCCGGTAAGCGGTGATGTAAAACAAACCGAACTCAAATCAACTGATTGCTTCGGCAGAAGATAGGTAGTTTGCCAATGTTCGCCGGCATCATATGTAAATGAAAACAGTCCGGAATCCCCTACAATAAATCCTGATTGTGCATTGAGAAAAAAGATATCATTCAGATGCTTTGGTGTTCCAACATCGAGTAGTGCCCACTCATCACCTCCATTGAAAGTCCTGAGCAAGGTCCCATTCTCTCCTACCACATACCCGGTATCCGGGGCAGGGAATACTATTTCATTGAGTGATTCAACAGTTCCTGAATTCAATAGGGTCCATTGTGCAAAGGATCTAACAGGAAAAAGTATCACGACCAGCAGAACTATTGGAACTATAACCCAGTGTCGAAGTATATTCAACGTCATTTTCATATGCTTATGCCTATAACTTAAAGGCAAGTTATAACATTCTCCACTTCGCAAGCCGATCAGGAGAAATCTTGTATGTTTGGTGGCAGACATTTTGATGGTTTATTCAATTTATGGAATTATCGGAAGAAGGTTACCTCAAAGTCGATCCGTTTGAAAAGTTCACCAAACAGGGAATCTTCGTTTGCGGTGAAATCATCCTATTGATCCTGAACAATGATTAAGTCCCCAGATATCCATCCGACAAAAGAAATCCAGGGGCGGATGCAATACGCCGCTGACATTGTCGATTCCAGCTATAGGAGCGTACCCGCTTAGACGAACGTTCATCCAATATCTGGCCAATTGGGTTTTTCTGAAAGGATCGTTACGCAATTTCAGATTCTAAAATCGAATCATCATGAAAAATGCATTTACATTCCGGCTAATCGTAGCCATTTCTTTCCTGAGTATGTCCACTGTTATATTGGCACAGACGATTACGACGCCAAGAGCACCCAGCCCCGCAGCCGAGGTTTCACAAACGATCGGAATATCCACCGTCAGCATCAACTATTCAAGACCGTCGGTCAAAGGGCGTGTTGTCTGGGGCGAACTGGTTCCTTATGGCCGGAATGTTGAACCCTTCGGAAGCCCACACCCTGCGCCATGGCGCGCGGGTGCTAATGAAAATACAGTGATTGAATTTTCTCATGCGGCGATGGTAGAAGGGAAAATGGTTCCTGCCGGACGCTATGGTTTATTCTTTACCATGAACCATAACAATACCGGTGAGGTGATCCTGTCCAAAGACAGTCACTCCTGGGGAAATTTCTTTTATGAACCTGCCAATGATTTATGCAGCGCAAATATCCAGCTCCGTGATCATGCCATGACAGAAATGCTGACGTATGAATTTATCAATGTCGGTGCGAATTCGGCTGAACTGGTACTCAATTGAGAGAAAAAACAATTTCCTGTACAGATCGAATGTGCTGTAGAAGACATTGTCATGGCTAATGCGGAGGAACAACTGAAAGGGGAGATGGGCTTCACCTGGGAAGGATTGAGTTCCGCTGCAAATTATTCCCTTGAGCATAAAATCAATACCGAACGTGGACTCTATTGGGCAGAACGAGCTGTAGTCTTCAATAAAAATTTCACGACCTTAAATACGAAAGCAGCCTTACTCAGATTAAATGGAAGAACGGATGAAGCAGATAAAATGCAGGAAGAAGCCATGACCCTTGCCAACGAAGTTGATCTCAACGCTTATGGCTATCAACTGCTCAATAACGGCCATCTGGATGGTGCTATCAAAGCTTTCAAAGGCAATACAGACAGACATCCGGAGAGTGCAAATGCGTGGGATAGTTTTGGAGAAGGATATGCTATTAAGGGGGATAAACAAAATGCAATCAAAGTATTTAAAAAATCGCTTACATTGAATCCAGCCGAAAATGTGAAAGCTAATTCAGAGAAGTATCTGAAGCAACTAGGGGGAAGTAAAATATGTGAAAAATGATGGTTCGACTGACCTCACCAACCTGAGAAATAAAAAATGAAAATCGACGCGCAGCATAGATCACGACGCCAGGCGTGAATGAAAAGGCCGATCTTGTCATTTCGTCCTTCCTAAACTTATTATAGAAGTGACTTATTGCCGCCCCCAGGATTGCAAGCTAAAGGATGCGTGTTAGAGCACCTTAGGGGGCGGGGGTAGAAAGTAGTGAAGCGCAAAGAGTGAAAATCGAAGCGCAGCGTAGATCACGACGCCAGGTGTGAGTGAAAAATGATGCTTCGACTACGCTCAGCAACCAAGAGTAAAAAGTAAAGAGCGATGTGTTGAGCGGAGTCGAAGTATGAAAAGTAATGCTTCGACTACGCTCAGCAACCAAGAGTAAAAAGTAAAGAGCGATGTGTTGAGCGTAGTCGAAGTATGAAAAATAATGATTCGACTACGCTCAGCAATCAAGAGTGAATAATGACGCGTGATGGATTGATCTGGCTCAACAAACAATAAAGTAAAAAATGTAAATAAAATGGTACTCTTATGAAACTCAAATTTATCACGGTCACCTTTCTTCTCCTCTTCGCCAGAGGATGTGACTTCTACTCCACGAGCCTTTGGTTTTTTGAGCCTGGAGGCATGGCCGGTGAAACGAATCCCTTGACCCGTTTTCTGGGCGTTGGCTGGACAGGATTAATCATCGTCAATGTGATCATTGTTTCGCTCATACTAGCCTGCTATTATTACTATCTGTTTCATTACCGTCCATTGGCCATGATCAACAAACCAGAAAAACTACTCGACTTTGCTTCACAGCTCTATTTTAATGAGAAAGGAAAATTACACAGGCTATTATATAAAATGCCCGTAAATAAAAAGGTATTCACCGCCCACCTGGGATATGTGATGGTCTGGTTTGTTATCGTAGCTAGTTTTCTGGCCACCTTTCACAATCTTTGTCAATATTACAATGTGTCATTTTATAATACCTACAGAGATATCGTCGGCCGACCACTTTATGTCCTCTATGGACTTTTTATACTAGCATTTCTCTGGTTTCAATATAAGGTAATAAAAAAAGAGTATGATGAAACCAAAGGGCCTACCAAGATTCCTTCGTAAGCCCTTTTATCAAATAATCAATCTGTTGCACATGCGATTGAATAAAAGACACTGCGGTCGGATCACGCTCTCATCTCCATAATATCAGGAATATGCTGATTAGTGGAAAAAAGAGTTTATTTTTAAATCGCCAATGACTGATGGTCATGGCAGGCTTACGGATTTATAAATACAACTGATCCAAATGAAATCATTGATTTTCTTTTTTGTTCTAATTACCCTAATCCGGTGTAGTGCTCGTGTTGAAAAACCCAATAGTGAACAAACTTCGTCCTTGGCCGTCAGCGTAGATTCCCTCAATGCTTTATTCCTTTCAGGATGGAACAACAAGGATTCAGCAGCTATCATAAGCACGCTCGCACCGGATGCTATGGTCATGAATGATTCTCTCATACACAAGGGGACAGAAGCTATTTCTAAAAACTGGATCAGTGGTGGCGTAAAAGTATTAAGTCATGTCAAGACTACTTCCGTGATACAAGACGCAAGTGAAAACATCGCCTATGACGGCGGCACTTACACACTGGACCTCACTATTCCCAATGGCCCGGTACTCAAAGAAAGAGGCAATTACAGCCTGGTCTGGGGCAAACAAGCTGATGGAAAATGGTTGCTCACCCTGGTGCACATAGAAGATGTGACGCGATTGCCTGACGTTCAAAAATAATAGCGTTACATTTAGGAATAGAACTCCTTCCCATGTCTATTCGTAAATCTGGCCTTGCCTTGTTATTACAGTGTCTGGCCGTTTTATGCCAAAGTCCACTTCTCAAAGCACAGGAGCTATCCTTAAAAATTGTTGGTGATGATGCGACAGGTTATCACGTGGACATCTGTGATGGTCTTCAAGAACTGGTGACCAATACAGAAGAACTTTCGCTTCAACTCTACAACAATGACCTGAGCACTGTGGCTGTAATTCCGCACTGGTCAGGCCAATCATGGACAGGCGATCTACGCCACCTCACCTTGCAACGGGAATCGTATATCCCTGAATTTGATGCCAATCTATCTGTGCGTGTGACGTATGAGGTGGTGAATGCTAACATCGTTAAAAAGACCGTTGAATTATTTCAGCCCTCCATGCCTGGTATGATGTACATCCTTCAGGAATCCTCCAGGCCGGCAGAAACTCTACAGCGCTTTGTCACCTTTGAATATGATAGTTTTCCCGGAGGACTGGTGCATGAAATGTATCCTGCAGCAGGTTTCATTACGAAGAAAAATATTGCGGTGGGTTTTTTAACAGACGCTGGCTATAAAAATGAATACACTAGAAATACACGACGAAGATTTAGCGGACGCGGAGGTGGCTTTGTGGGTATGCGGAAACTACCTGATCCAAATTTATTTTCTGTTGCTACTGCATCAGACAGGATGCAAGGCAATCATTACATCAAACAAACCTTTGGTGAAATGTACAATCTGGATGCCGGAATAGACACCATCCTTAAAATGCCAGATGCCTATACCACAGAAGGTAATGCAGAGGTAAAAAAAGAAGGAAATGTTTTGATCATCAAAGGCCATCCTGGAGGCCGGGCCGGAATAGAATTGCTTGCACCCTTTGAAGATCAAGGCGTCTATACTATCTCCTTTTGGTGCAAAGGAAATACGCCTGTGGCTTTGAAACTATTCAGACTAAAGAACGGGAAGAAAACAATCGAGTTAGAATATGGGGTAAAGTATATTGACAACTTTCCTGCTGTTGAAAATGAATGGACAGAATTTAAAGGGAGCATATTCGTTCCGTATATTGAACATGACAGCGTATCTATGTTTATTGGCACGCAATCTGGCAAAGAATGCAAGCTGGAGATAAAGGACCTGCAATTCATAGCCCATACACCAACACAAGAGCCTTACAATATCCTTCCCATCGGCGAGAAGAAAGTTAAAACCACATACATCTTCGCAGAGCCATGGGTATCCCATCAGCAGTTTATGATCTCTGCACAGTCGAGATTAGCAGAAGCAAAAGGCTTTGAGGGTTCGTTGATAGAAAAGTTGGTGTATGCTAATTTCAACATGCTCACCTGGATCACGGACATCAACGACATGACGCCATTTAATGTGCCCAACATGAACTATGCGCCGGACATGTATAACCGGGATGCATTTTTTGCAGGAGTAGCTACGTACAACAAAGAAATCAACTTGAGCCTTTGGGAACAGTGGAGCAAAACACAAACCCCAAAAGGTTGCATCGGTACGATCATCACTCCGCGTATGGGTTCTGTAGAAGCCAAGGACAATGAAGCCACTATTGAATGGCTGATCTGGGCGATGCTCAACAAACGTCGATTTGATGTCACACTACCGCAAGAGAAAATCGAAAAAGCTGTTGCCTATGTGTTGAATGAATTTGATCCTGACCGGAATGGGCTATGCTCGTCGCACTTTTCATTAAGCCAGGTGGATATAGTTGACTTCAATCCCAAAACAGATCGACTCGCAGTAAATCAAGGCATGCTTGCTATTGCCCTAAGGACTATTCAAGAACTGGGATTTGATATTTCCGAAACCTATATCCGCAAAGCTGAAGAAGGATACCGTAACTTTTATGATACAGCGAGAAAACACCTTTTGTTTGATCGCAACTTTCCGGACATTATCACCTTGACAGACCTTGAGCCGGAGTTCTTTTCCCTATGGTTATTTGACCGTCCCATACTGACTGATGAGATGGTTAGAAATCATCTGGATCTGATACCTGTGCTTAACAAAGTATCGAACTCACCACATCCGGAATATGGGACAACTGCTCCTATCTGTGTTCGTTTGATCAAAGAAGATCCAGGCTATGCCTATCTCAGTGGAGACTACCAGCCCTTTGAAAAATTTGGTGAAGAGAACTACAGCAACGGCAAAAGTGATGGATATTATTACAATGGCGGGAGTTGGTTCCGGGCGGAGTATTGCGCCTATGTAGTTGGTTTAAAACATGGGTGGGCCAAAGCAACTCCGCTGATGGAGAACAGAGCATGGGCGGAGATCTATCTACATCCCAAATGGCCGTTCAGCAAAGAGTTTATCCCCACCAAATGGACCACGACAGATAGCTGGTGGCCTTCGACACGTGGACTTTGCTGGAATGTGTTTATCCTGATGGCGGATGAGTTGGCGGGGCTGAGAAGGAAGGGGATGGATCCTGATTTCCAGCGTTAGGCGAAAAATAACACCCTATATTCATCAGGTAAAGGCTGAACAGGCTTTCAAAAGTTAAGCATAATTGCCTACTAATTAATGGATTATAATTCTATTAATTCAATATGGACAAATTGCAATTTGAAGGACTAACAAATTTAGAATCCCACCAATGATAAATGTTTTTGAACTGACAGGACTTGGCGAACCAGGCATATTGCCTCTTACATTTAATAGTGACTTGGTTAGTTGGGTTTAATTGTTACAAATAGCTACCTAAAACTAAATAATTGTATTGATAAAAAAAGTTCAGCAATAAATTAAATGAAATTATTTATCCCCATGGTGTATGAAGGCAAGTAAATCATCCAAATCGACCGCTTCAGGTATAATCGATCGGTTACGCTCGATTCATCTAAATGGCCTAACTTTGAATAATCAAATTTCAGGTCCATCATGTCTTCCAAAACTCTTTTTCACAGCTATTTCACCACCGCCTTAACGATCCATAACCTTCGGGCATTGCGTTTTGGAATCCTGGCTATCTTATTTCCCTTTTTGTCAATACATGCCCAGGAGATTACCGGCCTGGAAGTCGTAAAAACCATTGAACACAATAACTATGCTGTCAACTCATTGGATACCTATTTCGATAGCA
>JAWXAW010000120.1:0-4524 GCA_034439675.1 Saprospiraceae bacterium
GTGAATCCTGAAGATTGCCTTGAGGAGTGCGAATAACCCGGATAGGCAATCTGCGCGTCAATGCCTAGCTTCCGGAGTTCCTTTGCATGCTCATGAAAAAGAATACCTGCTATAGAGGCAGAGCCTGCATTAAAGTACCATGAAGGTATAATCAGTACTTGCATATGCTGGTCAGGTATTAAAGGGCAAGGATTTGAAAATATGCTGCCGTACTGCCCGGTACACGCGGATCAATTTTTCTGTAAGATCGAATCCCAATACGTGATACAATAAAGGATAAATACGAATAGCTGCCAGTTCAGGTTTAAACGCGGTACCGTCGAAATACTGACGATACAGTCTGTTTGCTTCATGAGGATCTGTAATGTGTAGCGCGCGCAGATTCTTAAACACAAGCTTTTGAAAAGCCCGGTATCGCGTACTCGTAGCGAGGTGGTTTTGTTCGAGAAAAGCCCATATATGCTCCCGCAATTGTATGCCTGTCCTGGGTTTGTGTCTTGCTGTTTTGGTGATCGATCCAGATGGCCTTTCGCGAACAATGGTAAAATTCTCTGCATCCGCCTGTACGGAATACCCTGCCTGGAGAATCCTGAAAATCAATTCATATTCCTGATTACTGTAGTAAGCTTCGTTCCATCCGCCTACTTTTTGCACTGCTTCTTTTCGCCACAACATGGAAGACGTTGATCCGATTTCACTGGCTAAAAGCCCAGCCCATATATCTGTTGGTGACCATGCTGATGCAACCTCCTTCCCACTGAGAAAATGATATATATGGGGAGATACCACTATGGCAGCATCAGGATACTTTAATTGGGTCTTGATTTTTGAAGATACCAACAAATCATCGACATCGAGAAATTGCAACCAGGTACCCCTTGCTTCCCGTAATCCTGTGTTACGGGCAAAAGCAGATCCTCTTTTTGGTTCTACTAACCAACGGATCGACGGATGGTTAAAAACAGGCAATTCACCAGGTAGTTCATCCGGAAGTTGAGCCTGATTGCAAACGATCAGAATCTCAAAATCCTCCAAACGTTGGTCAAGAACAGATGTAATGGCTTCCTCAAGGTAATTCAACTCATCAAAGAAGGGGATGATTATCGTAACCAAGTTGAATAGGTTTAAGTTGATGCGCCCATTTCGGCAGGCGTGGTCTTCTGCTATAGGTTATCTATGTCATCAAAGATAAAGATTCTCATAGGACTTTGGCTAGTTGCGCTAGTGTGAAGATGTAAGCATACTGGTCATTCGTAGCCTTTTGCAAAAGTGCCTTTAAGTGATCTGTATCAATCCATGAATGCAGGTTTGGGTTCTGCCTGATCAGTTCAAGGCATACTTGTCGTGATGTCAATTCCTCTTGAGTGACAAGGGTTCTTTGCCCTGATAGCGTTTTAAGGATTGATTTGATTTCAGTTGAAGTAGCGCGTAATAATTCATGAAACATTTTGCCGGCAACAAACTTAGGATGATGGATATGGGTGCCGGAGTCCATGGGAAGGAGGTTAAGTTTTGGTGACAAGCCATCCATAAAATGGCGATATAAGCGATAATACCGTTTTCGGTGGTCCGGCAAATTATAGACGATACCGGGATAGGTTGTGATCGTTTGTGTCTGCAGATTTATCCCGGTGACACTTCCACCCGGATATCGATATACATCCTGATAGAGGGTTTTAAAATGTAACGGATAGCTACACCATAAATATTCGAACACCGCTTTTTTGTCGAGGGTCAATTTAGTATGTTGATGTAACCATGCCAATGAACGTCCGAAATAAGTCAATCCACGGGAAGAAGCCGTATACACCGGCAATCTGCCGAGAGTGTCATTAAGCATATATAGATAAGAGGGCGTCCTGATGAGCATCAGGAATTCGCCGGAAAATGATATGGCAAGTAATTGCAATTTCTGATATCCGGAACTGCCTCTGTAAAGCATTGATCAAGACCTGACTGAATCTCCTGGGGTGTATAATTGTAAATGCACCCTTCGAGCAACCATTGAAACTGGTCACCATGATACACCTTGATCGGATAGGCAGGGTATGGTAAAATACATTCGGCGTATAGTAAAGGCATAACGCCTGAAGAGGTGGATTGAGAAAAAAAATCCTTAACCGGTGGTGGTGTTTGTGTATCGTGTTGCCTGAAAATGTCAGTGAAGGCACCAGGGTTATCAGCATGCAGGATGTTTATACCTATCATCAGGAGGCTATGTTCACATGCGTGAGCCAAAAAGAGCGAAGAAAAAATAAACATCCATCCATTAGAAACAGGCCATTTGTATTCCGAAATTATCTTCGGCTGGATTGGTGAAATCAAAATCCCATGGCTATGGTAAATGTACCCTTAATCACTCAATCAAACATGGCACTTTCGGGTGTAACGGGCTTAAAATCTTTGGGACCGTGTGGCATATACTTTCGTTGAAATGTCCGAAATTCGCCACAGAATCTTTAGCATATGAAATTCAGATGGCTGTTATATCTTTTACTCCTGCAGGATGTAGCCCTCTTTGCGCAAAATTCATCTCTGATGGCTTCAATCAGTCAAGATTCAGCAATCAAGCTTTATCTCACGCAGGACTGGAAGCATATAGAAAAGCATAAAAAGGAGAAAACATACCAATCTGCTAATGTCCGGCTGATCACCGCGGCAACAGATACGATCACCATCCCAGCCAAGGTGAGAACAAGGGGAAATATGCGTCTGCAGATTTGTTCTTTACCTCCGCTCAAAGTAAAATTTGAAAAGAGTGATCTGGCGACATACCAATTGTCCCCGCTCAACGAACTGGACCTGGTGCAACCATGCCATGAGTCAGATCAGTATTATCAATACATTCTTAAAGAATATCTCGCCTATAAGCTATGGGAACTTGTCTCGCCGGATTACTTCAGGACGCAATTGGTACAGATCCATTACATCAATCCGGATGGTACGGATGCACATGATCCTTCCTATGGTTTTTTTGTGGAGCATACTGAAGAACTTGTAGAAAGGCTTGGTGGAAGAAAAAACAAAATCCCGGTGATCAGCAACAATGCTGTTGACCGTCAACCTATGCTCAGGGTTGCCTTATTTGAGTTTATGATCGGCAATACAGACTGGTTTATACAGAATCGTCACAACCTTGAATTTGTGGTGATCCCCGGTCATCCTCTTCTGGTGCCTATTCCATATGACTTTGACTATTCAGGCCTTGTCGGAGCTACCTATGCCGCTCATCATGAAAGCCTAAAACTGACCTCCATTGCCTCGCGGTATTACCAGGGCTGGTGTTTTCCGGAAGAAGAAGTTGAAAAGGCACTTGATATGTTTCGGGATCAAAAAGATAATATGCTCGCCATGCCCTATCGAATCCAGGGGCTGAGTCAAAAATCAGCTGATCAGGCAAGAGCATATCTCGCAGCCTTTTTTGAAATCATCGAAAATCCGAGGAAACTAAACAACCTGATTATAGCTCATTGTGATATGTGGCCGGTTAAGGGCTGAGGTGGGGTTTTGACCGGGGAGGAGGATTGAAGACAGATGTTGTTGGAGCAAACTCCAACAACGGCCGGGATAAACCCTAACAACGGTAAGAACAAACCCAAATAACGGCCGAGCAATGGCTGGTCAATGCAAAGCATAAATTAGTGGCTACTCCCTAAACCACCCTCCATACTTCACATAATTAGCTGCCGTGCGGGTGATAAAAAATTGCCGGTTTTCCGGATCGAGTTCTTTGATTTTTTTTGCCGGAATTCCACCATAAATCCATCCTGATTCAAGGATTGAATTTTCAAGCACGACTGCTCCTGCAGCCACAATAACATGTTTCTGCACGATGGCCAGGTCCATCACAATGGCACCCATGCCTATCAATACCTCATCTTCGATGGTGCAACCATGCACGATAGCATTGTGCCCTATAGACACATCATTTCCGATGATGGTTTGTGATTTTTCAAAAGTACAATGGATTACAGCTCCATCCTGGATGTTGACTCTGTCACCGATACGTATCGCATTGACATCGCCACGTACAACTGCACTCCACCACACTGAACAGTCGTCTCCCATGACGACATCCCCGATGACGACAGCATTATCAGCGAGGAAACAGTTTTTCCCCACTACGGGATAAATGTTATGGATAGGACGAATAATGGCCATATTGTGAGTTGTGAATTGTGAGTTGTGAGTTGTGAATTGTGAGTGTTGCTTGTGCTGGGCCGAAGTATGAGTTGTGAGTGTTGCTTGTGCTGAGTCGAAGTATGAGTTGTGAGTGTTGATTGTCCTGAAGGAAGCCGAACTATGCGATCCTTTCAATTCGATTTTTAAACGCAGATTTCGCAGATGCATTTTAAGAAATATTTCGTAAATTAGATCCCCCAACTTACCGATACAAGCCAACTACAAACTAAAGACAAACTGCTGACCGTTGACTGCTGACCGTTGACAGTTGACAGTCCGTTCACCATTTACCATTTACCTTTTACCTTTTACCATTTACCTTTTACCTTTTACCTTTTACCA
>JAWXAW010000121.1:0-4280 GCA_034439675.1 Saprospiraceae bacterium
CGTCTTGAGCTCAAGTGTAATACCAGGTGCCTTTGGTTTGATCGTATCCTTTCTAGCAGGATATTCATAAGCAAATTCGAAATTGGGATAAAACGCCTTCAGACGGAACCGGAGATCCGTGTCCTCAATTTTATTGATTTTCATCGGCTCCAGTGGAAATGTACTCACCAGTTCTTTGGGTCCGGAACCTAGTGGAGCATGAGGATTAGCGGGCATCGTATCGCTTTTCCACAATTGTATTTCATGCACCGGTGTATGGCTTAGTATCTCCAACGAATCTAGCGTGATGATAAAACCAAGACCGTTAGAAACTTGCTGTTTATCACTGTTTGCAGCACCCCCCGTGACAAGTGTTTTAGGTTTCCCGGCCTCAAGGCGCAGTATCCCCTCTCTGGCAAAAAAATAATTGATACCCCAACCCGCTCCGAGCAGGATGACTGCAATGAAGAAAAACCACTGAGGTTTTAGTAATCCAGTAGAAATCTGTCGGGTAGGTGTAGACACTGGTTTGGGTTAATACGGGGAGCGGAAGGATTCCTGCATTCCTCTAATGGGGAAATGAATAAGCTTGATCGCACCTGATGAACAATCAACCGGGCTTTTCTAAAGCCCGGTCAACAATGTTCGTTTAGCCATTTTATTCTGCCAATCCCCGCATATAATGCACAAGCTGCCAGATGTCGCTTTGATCCGGAATCTTCTTCTTGTAAGACGGCATTTCATCTCTTCCTTCAAGTGTTTTGTA
Source organism: Saprospiraceae bacterium (assembly GCA_034439675.1). Classification (GTDB taxonomy): domain Bacteria; phylum Bacteroidota; class Bacteroidia; order Chitinophagales; family Saprospiraceae; genus Opimibacter. The sequence continues at coordinate 746 of JAWXAW010000121.1, forward strand.
AAACAAGGAGCCATCACTTTGCTTTTGGAAAGCAGCAGAGCTGAAGTCACCACTTTTTGTTTTGAGTTGGGCTGCCTTTGTACCATCTCCCAGACCTTCCTTTCCATGACAGGATTTGCAATGGGTGGAATAGAGGGCAGCAGCGGCGGTCTTGTCATACTTGACCGGATTTTTCATTGTCTTATAGTTATCCGGAACAGGCCATGGGGCATTCTGCTCCGTGGAAGGCATGAACGCCATAACCATGATGATAACAAAAGAGAAACTTAAGAATGAAAGCAATCGCATTTTCATGATGTTGTGTTTTTATTTAATTAAATGTGTTTCAAAGTTAGTGCCTTTTAGGCAGGCCCACGCAGGATTAACGCCTGGTTAGGCTTTCCCTGAAGCGTGGCGTCCGTGAGATCTGATTTTATACAGGTTGAAGATGACAATGGCATAATGGATCCACACAGCGCCCATGAGGATAAAAAATGTGATAACCATCCAGGTCGGAGGATGAGGACTCCATAAGGCTCTCGGTGTTTCAACTATTGCTGAACTCACCTCATATCCCCATTTTTGTCTCGCTGTAGCAGAGAGGTTACCGTATTCCTCTGTTTCTTCGATCATTGCGGTAATCTCCAGGTTTCCATTTTCATCGCCTGCAAGACCGGCAGGGAACTCCACATCTACCTTTCCTGCATCATCGGTTTCACCTTCAGCGACTTTCAGCGAACTGAACATCCGTTTAAGATAAACAGAAACAACCGCACCGACAATCGGCATAGAACCTTCAGGTGTTTCTGATACTGCTGTCAGACTTAGTGTATAGGTGCTGTCCTCTTCACTAGTCTCCATAGTTAGCTTAGCTGACTTCAGGATGAGATCAGATTCACTTTCTTCAAAGCGTTCATCTCCTCCATATCTGGCGATAAACGAATACGATCCATCTTCTCCTTTTGATAATGTTGTTTTGCTGACCCTGATCCTGGCCAGCCCTGCGGCACCTGTTAAGGTATCACCGATGAGGGTTTCTTCCCCTGCTGCATTCAAGATGAAAAACTCAACTTTCTTGTCAGGTACTTTCTGATACGAGCCTTCTATCTTGGCACGTAACAAACCGTTTAATATAATCGTGCCATCCGGGTATTGATCAGCACTCAGACTCATCTTAGACTTAATCGTCGTTTCCTCTGCTACTTCTTCAGCAGCTGGTTCTTCTGTAGTCTCAGTCGCCTGTGCCGTTGTATCTACCTGTGTCTCCTGCGCCATGGATGGATACATACCGACCAATAGGAGTGCCAATATACATCCAACACGACACCACCATCTGCTGATCGGTAATCTGGTTTCTGCTCCGGCAATATCTTTGTTCATGATCATTGGTTTTGAGTTTTTACATTTTCTTCCTGAGGCAATTCAGCAATCTCAATGAGGGTAACAAATTTTCCCGCAAGGGTGAAAATCAGGAAGAACAAGGCGACTCCTCCAAAAGTCAAAGCCCATTCTACCCAAGTGATCGAGTAGTGAATATATTCCTGACGTGTGTCCTGCATCGGAATCAATGGGGTCAGCAGCGTAGGTACCACGATCAGGTAACGTTTGACCCACATGGCAAATACCATGATGGCCGACACGACAAATAAAGAATTCGGCTTCCTCAGTTTTGGTACCGCCACAAAAATAATAGGCAACACCACGCCCGCCACGTTGGTAAATAAAGTCATCCAGCCATATTCATCCATGGAGAAAAGTTTATTAATCAATTCACCATCCCATTTTTCTGATCCGTACCAACTAGTGAAATATTCTGAAAACGTAAAGTATCCATAGCCCGCTGCAAGCACCAGCATCATATAGCCGAGGTAATCAAAATGCTGCGGCGTGATATATTTTTCAAGCTTATACACCCTTCGTGTATACCATGCGATAATAATCAAGAGTCCAGTTCCGGAATAGATGGCGCCCAACACAAAATAGGGCCCAAAGATCGTACTATGCCAACCCGGTCTCAGCGTCATCCCAAAAATCCAGGACAAGATCGAAGCCACCATAATGGAGATGGGTATCAACAGAATCGCCATTAGATTCTGAGAAGAGATCAGTAATTTTTTCTGGCTTTCGAGACCGTTGTATCCGAGGGCTAACCATCGGTAAAGATTGTGTTTCCACTTTGGTATGTTGAGATTGGAATCACGGTATACCGCAAAGTCACGTATCAACCCCAGGTATAGAAAAAGAAAACTACCTACCAGAAAGGTCATGACCGCAATCACATCCCAGGTCAGCGGTGATTGGAGACGCGGATAAATAAATAGGTGGTGCAACCTGTCAAACCGTCCTACACACAATAAGATAAAGATGGGGCCTACGATCACAGAGGCGAGCGTCATCAATTGCGCCAGTCGGATCAGTGGTTTTCCCCATTCTGCTTTAAATAAATGCAGAAATCCCGCTATGATAGCACCGGCATAACTCAATCCGATCAGGAACATAAAGTTGACAATAAAAATGCCCCATACCACATAATCCCGCATCCCGGTGACGCCATGACCATAGGCTACCTGCAGATAAAATGCATACCCTGCTACGCCGAGTGTGAGCAGCAGTATGGTGATCCAGATCTTTTCCCCCATGCTGGTATGTTCCATCTGTGGGGAAAAAGTCCTTAGTAATTCAGAACCGGTATTTGTAATTTTCATTGCTGTGATATTCGCTAATGGTTATTGTTGATGCTATACGTTTTGCCTATCCTCCCAGTACATCCTTGAATCGTTCTTTGATCTCCTCCGGCAATTCATCCAACCCTCTTTCAACCGGGAATAACCTGTCCCTTGGAGGCAGATACCAGACGCGTGGTTCAGTACCCAGTTCTTCTGCAAAACGATACCCTCCCCGGTCGCGGATGACTTCACTGAACTTGACCGTTTCGTCCCCATTGGTGACGACGTCTTCGTTCTGATCGCCAAAGTAAAAAACACCGTTAGGACAAGCTGTAACACAATCCGGTAATTCACCAATGCGAGCCATATCCGGACAAAAATCACATTTCTCTACCGTGCCTACTCTTGATGGGACACTGGTCTCGGGAGAATATTCAAGACAACTGATCTCCTCAGGCTGATCCGGTTCATTCCAGTTAAAGACGCGTGTTGAATATGGACAAGCTGCCATACAGAATTTACATCCGATGCAGCGGTCTGAATCAATCAACACTAAACCATCCTGGCGCTTGAAGGTGGCATCAACAGGACAAACCTTTACACAAGGCGGATTGTCACAATGAAAGCAGGTCTTTGGAAACCAATACGGCGCCGCTTCAGGGCTGTCCTGCATCAACTTAACCTGTAGCCATTCCTTTTCTTCTGGTAGATGGTGCATCTTCTGGCAAGCGGTCACACAGTTACGTGCGTTCTTGCACCTGGCCAGGTCAATGACCATGACAAATTTGCGACCCGGTATTCCTTGTCGTGCTATTTCCTTCGAAACGCCTACTGTTTTATGCACATGTTTGACGTGGCTGGAATCTACCGTTACCAACTCACCGTCCGGA
>JAWXAW010000122.1:0-8458 GCA_034439675.1 Saprospiraceae bacterium
GGGATTATGATTTTTACATTAGGACCATATTAAACAACTATCAACGTGAAAATGTAAAGGGCTGAACCCCTTTCCTAATGGAGCGCCCCTGCAGGGCTTGGGGGGATTACGATATCCAATTTAAGCCCTGAAAGGGCGGTTTGTAGAAAAGGGGTTCAGCCCTTTTCTGAGGGGCTTCAATCCCAAAGATACCGTTGATCAAACTCAACACTATACTCACGTAGAATCTCAAGATACTCCTCTTCGAACGATTTAGATTGATGGTGCATGTGCTGATTTCGGATATAAGATATGATGCCATCAAGTTCCCGGGCGGAAACTGAAAATGCGCCATATCCATCCTGCCAATAAAAATCGCTTAATTCTTGAGATTTGGTTTTGATCCATTTTGAGGATGTTCCTTTTATCTTTTCAAGCAGTTTAGGTATGGAGATATGTTTTGAAAGTCTACACAATATGTGAACATGGTCCTTATGTCCACCAACTTCCAAAGCTATGCAACCCGCCAGATTGCATTGATTGGTCAAGTATTGGTATAGCTCATCTTCAATAGATGGCAGAATCATCGGTCTACGATACTCTGTGCTAAATACAATATGCACATAAATCTGAGTAAGTGACTGAGGCATGACAGGTAGTATTTAGTTATTGATACGTATCATTACTTAGTGTCCCGGGGAAATCAAAATGTGACCGTTCCCGAGTAGTTTATTTCCATTTATTTTACAGAGCGCGCACAATTGACACAAAGGATGTCGCAAATTTCGACCAACTCCAATCCCTAAAATGTTCAAGATCGATTTCCTTTCCTTTCAAAGAGTTATCTTTTCGAAAAGGAAAAACCTAAACCTAAACTTTCTCAACAGTCATACCGGAGGTATGAAGCGTTCAACTTTCTAAACACTGTCTTTTCCAACCAAATCAACTATTATTGAAGAAATTGTTTAAAACCCCTTAATTTAGGTCACTGAACCGGATTGCTCACCAGGCATCCGGTCATATTGATTCATCAAGTTGAAAACAAATCCATGCTTGCAAAAACACATGCGGCAGCGGTCCACGGCGTGGACGCGCGCACGATTGAAATCAGGGTCGTCGCAAGTGACGATATCCTCCGAATTTTTGCACTCTGAGTAATAAAAATCTCATACCCCATGAAAGAATTCAGAACTCGATCCTCAATATACGTGGGCATAAAGTCATGATTGACCGTGATCTTGCCGGGCTCTATGGCGTAGAGACCAAACGTCTGAATGAGCAAGTTAAGCGGAATATAGACCGATTTCCAGCCGACTTTATGTTCCAACTCACAGATAAGGAGAAAGAAGAGGTGGTCGCAAATTGCGACCACCTCAATTCATTAAAATTTGCGAAAACAAACCCATATGCCTTCACAGAACATGGGGCTGTGATGCTGGCCTCCGTACTGAACAGTGAACAGGCGGTTCAGACGAGCATACTTGTCGTCAAGGTATTCGTTATACTTCGTAAGTCTTTAGTCTCTCACGAAGAATTAACCCGTAAAATTATTGCACTTGAGCTGAAATATGATAAAAGTTTTAGTGTTGTATTTCAGGCCCTAAAGGAGCTCATCGACCAACCGAAACCCGAAAGAAGACGCATAGGATTTATTAAACAAAAAGATGATAATGAAGAAAAAAAGTGAAAAGCTTTAAGCACCAATGATTCTGTGGATCTACAGTTAGTGTTGAGAGGTGCAGTGTTGAGAAACCTAAACTTTCTCAACAGTCATACCGGAGGTATGAAGCGTTCAACTTTCTAAACACTGTCTCTTCAAGCTAAATCAACTATTATTGAAGAAATGGTGTAAAACCCCCTAATTTAGGTCACTGAACCGGTTTGCTCACCAGGCACCCGGCCAGATTTTATCACCAGGTTGAAAACAAATCCATGCTTGCAAAAACACATGCGGCAGCGGTCCACGGCGTGGACGCGCGCACGATTGAAGTAGAGGTCAACTCCGGCGGGGAGGTGGCCCAGGGTACACCAATGTACTTTCTTGTAGGACTCCCAGACAATGCGATCCGGGAGGGATGGCAGCGAATAGAAGCAGCTATTAAAAACATCGGGTACCGTCTACCGCGATGTCGTATTGTCGCTAACCTCGCTCCTGCGGATATCCGGAAGGAAGGATCCTCCTATGATCTGCCGATTGCAACAGCCATAGCAGCCAGTACGGGGATGATCTCTGATGAAAAACTAGGCAGGTTTATGCTCGTGGGGGAACTATCACTTGATGGTTCGATTCGTCCGGTGAAAGGTGTTTTACCAATTGCCATCCAGGCACGCAGGGAAAAATTTGAAGGACTGATTGTGCCGGAAGCCAATGCCAAAGAAGCTGCCATTGTCAATCAGTTGAATGTGTATGGAGTGAAGAATCTGACGGAGGTATTTGATTTTTTCAATAATATAGTCACGCTCACACCCTATGTGTATGATACGCGTGAAGCATTTGCTGAAGCGCAAGACAAATATGCCTTTGACTTCTCAGATGTCAAAGGGCAGCAGAATATCAAACGTGCGCTGGAGATAGCTGCTGCGGGTGGGCACAATGTGATATTGATTGGTCCTCCGGGTGCAGGAAAAACGATGCTTGCCAAAAGATTGCCGACCATACTTCCTCCGCTGATGCTCAATGAAGCTTTGGAGACGACCAAGATATATTCGGTAGCGGGCAAATTGCCAAAGGAGTCATCGTTGATCACCAGTCGGCCTTTTAGATCACCGCATCATACTATCAGTGATGTGGCACTAGTGGGTGGTGGATCGAGTCCGAATCCGGGTGAAATATCGTTGGCGCACAACGGCGTGTTGTTTTTGGATGAGTTACCTGAGTTTAAACGATCTGTGTTAGAGGTATTGCGTCAACCCATGGAGGATCATAAAGTGACTATATCCCGTGCAAAAATAACGGTGGACTATCCAGCCAATTTTATGTTGATTGCCAGTATGAACCCCTGCCCATGCGGCTATTACAATCATCCGGAAAAAGAATGTGTCTGTGGTGCGGGTGTCGTCAAAAAATATCTCAACAGAATATCAGGCCCGCTGCTGGATCGTATCGATTTACATGTGGAGGTGACACCTGTATCGATCGATGAGTTGTCCCGCAATGAAATAGAATCTGAAAAGAGCTTTGACATCCGGGAGCGGGTGATTCGAGCGAGACAGATACAGGAGGAACGATTTGCGCATCTCGATGGTGTGCACAGTAATACACTCATGCCAAGTCATCTTGTCCGGGAGATATGCGTGATAGATGCGGCAGGTACTGCATTGCTGAAAACAGCGATGAAAAAATTGCAGTTGTCTGCGCGTGCGTATGACCGTATCCTGAAAGTATCGAGGACGATTGCTGATCTGGAAGGGAGTAAGACGATTGAGATTCCGCATTTGGCGGAGGCGATACAATTCAGGAGTTTGGATAGAGAAGAGTGGGCAGGATGAAATCACCTTCGCCAAGGCTTCGGTGATCGAAGGAGGAATGGGACGCGTGATTCTCCACCACAAAACGAGATTACATAATTATCAAATTAGTCCTTGATAAAGGGAAATATGGAGCCCTTCGACAAGCTCAGGGACCCGGTTGATTTATTCGATGCTTTTCCCTTTCGACAATTCCGGGGATCATGTTATACTATTCAATGCATTTTCTATTCGAAGTACTTCGGTCCCTGAGCCTGTCGAAGGGGAGGAAAATGGCCCCTCCTCCACGAAGTGGGCGGCGGGAAAGAGTACTTCGCTATGTGCCCATCGACAAGCTCAGTGATAAGGATTTATTATTCAATGTATTTTCTATTCGATGATCGCCGGTCCCTGAGCTTATCGAAGGGAAGGAAAATAGCCTCTCATCTCGCCGCCCACTTCGCGCTGCGGGAAGTGGCGGCGTGGGGGAGGTCTTCGTATGGTGCCCATCGACAAGCTCAGGGACCCGGTTGGATTTTTCAATGTGATTGACTTTCGACAAGCTCAGTGATAAGGATTTATTATTCAATGCATTTTCTATTCGATGATCGCCGGTCCCTGAGCTTGTCGAAGGGGAGGAAAATGGCCTCTCATCTCGCCGCCCTCTTCGCTGCGCGAAGTGGGCGGCGGGAAAGAGGTCTTCGCAAGGTGCCCTTCGACAGGCTCAGGGACCCAGTTGGATTTTTCAATGTGATTGACTTTCGACAACTTCAGTGATAAGGATTTACTATTCAATGCATTTCCCATTCGATGATCGCCGGTCCCTGAGCTTGTCGAAGGGGAGGAAAATGGCCCCACTTCTCGCCGCCCTCTTCGCTGTGCGAAGTTGGTGGAGGGAGAGAGTACTTCGATATGTGCCCATCGACAAGCTCAGGGACCATGTTGGAGTTTTCGACTTGATTCACCTTCGACAAGCCCGGGGACCATGGCCAAGTCCCCAGGCTAAGTTGAAAACATGTCGAAGTATTGCCAGAGAGGCAATCCGTACCCAATAAGTAAGTGTCCTGAGGAGGTGTAAATGTGACCGTTGAACTGAAAAAATAAAAGTCTTTTTACATGATTTGCCTTACGGCCGACAAGGCAGGTATATTTATTTAGATTTCATCCATTCCAGCTATCTTTAGCCCTCTCACCTCTTCTTTTACCCTCTACCCTTTAGCAGATACTCACCCCATATGGCAATCATATGTTAACTTCGTATCATGCGTTATCTTTTCTTTTTCGTCATGTTACTGGCCTGGAGTGCTGGTAAGGGTCAGGGAAGCGGCTTTTCCTTCATGTATTCCGGACCTACCCAGATCCTGGTAGGACCTAATTGTGAAGCTCCGCTCAACTGGGGCCACCCCAATACCCCAACCTGCACCAGCAATATACCCGGAGGCGTCATCGTCTCCTTCGATATCTATTCCATCAGCCTCGGTTATGAAATAGGAGATCTCGTGCCCGGTGGCACTACCGTCACTATCTTCTACCAGGCTGTAGACAATTTTGGCAACAATGCCCTTTTTGGATTTACCATTTCTTTCATAGATGTCCTGCCTCCGATCTTCGATCCACAGTCCCTGCCATCCAATATCACCGTCTCCTGTACGACCACGGTACCCCCACCTGCGAATGTAGAAGCTACAGACAACTGCGAAGGCGAAAACACGAATCTGACAATCACTTTTACAGAAACCAACAATGCCGTCCTATGCACAGGAGGCTCGATCATTCGCAAATGGGTTGCAGATGATGACTTGGGCAATACTGCAACGTTTATACAGAATATCACGGTAACTCCTGATAATACACCACCCGTCATCAATAATAACCTTCAGAATGGAATGGCCCCATGCTCAACAGCCATGGCGCAATATTCCTCTTGGCTCAACGCCCAACGCGCTGCCTTTATGGCCACCGATAACGGATGCGGCATTATGTCCCTGACGGACAATGCCCCTAATCCTGCCATCATCACCTCTTTCTGCGGCGCCATAGACGTCACTTTTACTGCAAAAGACAACTGCAATAATATCAGTACCGTCATCAAAACATTTACAGTATTCAACAATGTCGCTCCTGTTATCACTACTCCGGCAACAGGTTCCAGCGGAAACTGCAGCCAAAACAATATTGCGCAACTCTTCAATACCTGGATCAATACGCACGGAGGCGCAACTGCTACCGATGATTGCAGCTCGATCTTCTGGAGCACCTTTCCTCCGTCACCCTCCATTCACGATACCTGTGATGCAGCTATCAATGTGATGTTCATCGCCGGTGATGGTTGCGGTAATTTTGATACTACCTCAGCCAGTTTTATATTGACCGATGACACTGCACCTGTGATCACTGTTGATCCTTCGACTGTGGTACTCAGTTGCAGTACAACAGCAATCGATTCGATTCTGATGGACTGGTTAGTCAAAGGAGGCAATAGTGATGCCCATGACTTATGCACCGATGATAATGATCTGATCCTTGGATATCGCATTGGTGGCACAAGCCTGACGCTGGCAGAAGTGCTTGATGCATGGCAGGACTCCCTGGCAAGCGGATGCAGAGACAATGTATTGATCGGAGGACTTGGTCTTGATAATGTAAAAGCTCATCTCCCGGTTCAATTTACGTATACAGATAAATGTGGTAATGAAGGTGGCAAAATCGGCCACTTTGGCATCACCGATAATGGACGCCCGATCTTTGAAACGATGCCGGTTGATACCGCTTTCGGATGCTCTGAAAACGGTAACTGGGAAGATGCATTTTTGGCATGGTATAATAGTGCCGGCGCTTCCACTTATTCAGATCTCTGCAGCGAAGTCACCGTCAATGCCAGCATCACAGCGGACAGTGCTCTTCAATATCTCTCCGCAGCATTGGATACGGCTTGTCTGCAGGGAGTTGAAGTGACCATTCAGTTTAACCTCACCGATGAGTGTGGTAATAGCAGTCTTGCAAGTCCCTCCGCATCCTTCAGTGTGCAGGATACAATAGCCCCAATGTTGGTGACCGCTGCAACCGATGTCACCATGCCCTGTTCGGAAAATGCACAACTGCAATTACAAATGTGGATAGATACGTTAGGAGGTGCAGAAGCCAGCGATGGTTGCGGGGATCTCAATTGGGAATTTAGCTGGGTAGACACTTCAGGCATGGTGCAGACAGGAATACTTGGTACTGGTCCGTATCCAGAATTAAGCAGCCTTGATTGTGAAGGCGGGGTAGCCGTCATTTTTACAGGGTTTGACATTTGTCAAAACAGTGTGTCTGACACTGCAGTGTTTGCTGTGATAGATACACTTCCTCCTGTCATTCTCATTCCAGAAGATTCTATTCACCTGGCATGCCAGGATACTATACCGGCAGATCTGCCTGTGGTGGTGGATGGATGCGATGTCAACGTGCTCGTTACCTACACGGATAGTGTTAGTGCAGATTCGTGTCTCGGACTTCCTGAATTAATGATCAGAACATGGACTGCCACGGATGCTTGTGGAAATTTCGCATCAGCTCAACAATGGTATTTCAGATTGGACACCATCGCCCCAACATTTGATCTGCCTTCAGACACCGTTGCTTTTTGCAGCATCGATACGCTGACGCTACTCAATGTAACTGACAATTGTGATCCATCTCCATTCATCACCTGGAATGATGCACTATCAGGCCTAGCCTGCGGTCAAACGCTGACAAGAATATGGATGGTATCAGACGCTTGTGGAAACACCTCCACCGCCCAGCAGCAATTTGATCTCAGTGATGATGCTCCGCCGGAAATTATTTATTCACCCGGTCATTACGTCTACACGTGTGACAGTGCATTACCTGATCTTCAGACCAGCTATGAACAGTGGAAGGATTCAGTAATCATAGAAGATGGCTGCTCTGAAGCATTTTATTTTATCGCATTAAGGGGATCCTATGTGTTGGGAGATACATCTTCCTGGCCCGGGTCGCCTGTTCCGGATTCGATCATGGTCATGTGTGGTATAGATATGGCTATTGAAGCAGACCTTGTAGCCTATGATGAATGTGAAAATGTACTGGTGGAGGAAATTTCATTTGCGGTCAATGACACCGTAAGTCCTATCTTCATTAATTGTCCGGGCGTATTGATCGTTGAACCGGATACGGTGGATTGCAATGCTTTAGTAACACTGACGAGTCCGGATTATGACGAGGTGTGTTTTGAAGAAAATGTGATCATCGAATTGGTCATCAATGATGGTGATACCATTTTGCTTGATTCTACCCTCACTATAGATACGTTGCTTCCTGTAGGCATTCATAGTGCTTTATGGCTTGCTACGGATTGTAATGGTAATATAGGGACGTGCCTTACGTCAATAGAAATCATAGATGAAGGCGCATTGAATGTATTCTGCCCTGCAGATACCCTCTTGTTTTCAACAATTGAATCATGCCAGGTATCTGTGGAAATCTATCCCCCGAAAACCACTACAAGCTCATGTGGAAAAGGGGTGATCACCTGGTCAGGCTATATTGAAGGAGCGGCCTCCCCATCTGCATTTGTTTTTGATTCTGCTATCGATACCGTGTTAGTAGATTTTACATCAGGTCTGCATCAGGTATTTTTAATTGCACAAGACACTACGGGAGACAGGGATACTTGTTTCTACACACTTGACGTGAGGGATACCTTTCCGCCAGATATTATTTGTCAGGATGATGCTGTCTTTCTATCTCCCTCAGGTCTTGAAAATATAGATGTCTCCACTACCTCTCTGCTCATTTCCTCTAATGATGCCTGTGGTATTGACACAGTACGCTATGATCCTCCTTTTGTCAATTGTTCAAATAATGGACAAAGTGTTCCTATAACGATTACGGTGGTGGATGAAAATGGAAATTCGTCAACCTGTCAAAGTATCCTTGAGGTAAATACCTTGCCGCTGATGCCTTTATGGGAAAGCCAGTTATGTGACGATACGCTGAGGCTCTTTGCTAATCTACCGGGTGAGCCGGA
>JAWXAW010000123.1:0-24741 GCA_034439675.1 Saprospiraceae bacterium
GTACCTAAGATCGTAGTCTTTATGAATAAGGTAGACCTTGTTGATGACGCAGAAATGCTCGAGCTTGTTGAAATGGAAGTTCGTGAACTTCTTGAGCAATATGGCTTTGATGGCAACAACTCTGCTATCGTCAAGGGATCAGCACTTAAAGCCCTTGAAGGCGAAGCGGGTGGTGTAGCTTCTATCAAAGAACTTATGGATGCTGTGGATACACAAATCCCAAATCCTGTTCGTGAGATTGACAAACCATTCCTTATGCCTGTAGAGGATGTATTCTCTATCACAGGTCGTGGTACGGTAGCTACAGGTCGTATTGAGCGCGGTGTGATCAATACAAGTGATACGGTACAGATCATCGGTATGATGAAAGAAGGTGAAAAACCGCTGACATCAACTGTTACCGGGGTTGAGATGTTCCGTAAGATCCTTGATAGAGGTGAGGCTGGTGATAACGCTGGGCTACTACTCAGAGGTATTGAAAAGGACCAGATCCACCGTGGAATGGTTATCTGCAAACCGGATTCTGTAAAACCACACAAGAAATTCAAGTGCGAAGTATATGTACTTGGTAAAGATGAAGGTGGTCGTCATACCCCATTTTTCAATGGGTACCGTCCACAGTTTTATTTCCGTACCACTGACGTAACAGGTGATTGTAAATTACCTGAAGGTGTTGAAATGGTGATGCCAGGTGACAACGTTACACTGGAAGTAACCCTGATCAATACGATCGCTATGGAGAAAGGTCTTCGTTTCGCTATCCGCGAAGGTGGACGTACCGTAGGTGCAGGTCAGGTGACAGAAATTCTCGACTAATCGTGTTAATTACAGAATACTGATTACAGTTCCGGCAGGTAAGTTGCCAAAGGGAAATTTACCTGCCGGATTCTTTGAAAAATCCATTTTATATCGGGTTAGATCCTTAACCGATCCAGACGTATATAAATGTGTTTAGGGAGGTAGCTCAATTGGTAGAGCGGCGGTCTCCAAAACCGTAGGCTGCGGGTTCAATTCCTGTCCTCCCTGCCAATGAAAAGGTTGACCGCTGAATATGAAATTGAGCGGAATTTGTAGAAGCAATAAAAGACGATGGAACAGATAAAATTATATCTCATCGAGAGTTACAACGAGCTGGTCAACAAAGTGACCTGGCCTACGTGGGCAAATCTCCTGGGAAGTACCAGAGTAGTTTTAGTAGGTTCATTGATTATTGCCCTGATCGTACTCCTGATGGATGCTTTCAGTAAGCAATTGACCAGCCTACTTTATAATATATAATTCAGAACAAAATGTCTGAAGGCAAAAAGTGGTATTCATTACGTGTGATTTCCGGTAAGGAGCGCAAGATAAAAGAGCGCATTGAACTGGAGATCAAAAGAGCAGGCTGGGACGATGTCGTCACCCAGGTGCTCGTGCCTTCAGAAAAAGTATATAAAATCCGAAACGGGAAAAAGGTGATCCTGGATCGGAATATCCTGCCGGGATATATTTTGCTTGAAGCAGATCCTCAACGATTCTCATCCGAGATTGTTCAGGGTATTGCCAACATGCCAAATGTGATTCATTTCCTAGGCCGCCAATCTCCGATCCCTATGCAGGAGAGTGAAGCAAACCGAATGCTCGGCAAGGTGGATGATTCACAAGGGTTGGTTGAATCGATGGTGGAGCCCTTTATCGAAGGGGAAATGGTCAAAATCATCGATGGTCCGTTCAACGATTTCGTTGGAGATATCAAAGAGATCAACGAAGAGAAGAAGAAATTAAAGGTAATCGTGAAGATTTTCGGAAGGGGAACAGAGGTGGAGCTCAACTTTATGCAGGTTGAGAAAACTTCTTAATAATCAGTTAATTAGACAATAATATCTGAAGTCAATTATGGCAAAGGAAATAGAAACATTCATCAAATTGCAGGTTAAGGGCGGCGCTGCTAACCCAGCTCCTCCTGTAGGTCCTGCGTTAGGTTCCAAGGGTGTCAACATCATGGAGTTCTGCAAACGTTTTAATGCACGTACCCAGGATACGCCCGGTAAGCTTGTTCCGGTGATTATCACAGTTTACAAAGACAAGTCTTTTGAATTTGAGCTCAAAACAGTCCCTGCAGCTGTGCAGTTGCTTGAAGCTTCAAAAATAAAATCAGGCTCTGCTGAACCAAACCGGAAGAAAGTTGGCTCAGTGTCATGGGATCAGGTAAGTACCATCGCACAGGATAAAATGGCAGACTTAAATGCTTTTTCACTTACCTCTGCTATCAGTATGGTAGCTGGTACAGCAAGAAGTATGGGACTGACAGTCACCGGCACACCGCCGGACGGGATCGTGGCGAAAGTATAATAGGTTGAATTGAATCATGTTCAGAAAGTTGAACGTGTTACCATAAGAAATCATTTATTCAAAAGGGAGTAACCCTGCATTCGCATTGGGTTGCGCCAAAACCTTTAAAGCAATTTTGAATGGCTAAGCTTAGCAAAAAAATGGCTATCGCTGTCAAGAAAGTCGATAGCAACAAACTTTATGATCTCACAGAGGCCATGAAGCTTGTAAAAGAAGTCAATGTAACCAAATTTGACTCTTCAGTAGATCTCCATATCCGCTTGGGTGTGGATCCAAGGAAAGCCGATCAGGCTATTCGTGGAACGGTAAGCCTTCCACATGGAACCGGTAAGACAAAGAAAGTACTCGTGCTCTGTACGCCTGACAAAGTTCAGGAAGCTCTTGGTGCTGGTGCAGATTTTGCAGGACTGGATGAGTATATCACCAAAATCCAGGAAGGATGGACAGGCATTGATGTGATCGTCGCCATGCCATCAGTTATGGCACAGGTTGGTAAGGTTGGTAGGATTCTCGGTCCAAGAGGTTTGATGCCAAACCCTAAATCCGGCACGGTTACCATGGATATTGCCGGTGCTGTTCAAGAAGTTAAGGCAGGTAAAATCGCTTTTCGCGTTGATAAATTCGGAATCATCCACTCGCCGGTAGGGCGTGTGTCCTTTTCTGCTGAAAAACTTCAGGAGAATGCACTTGAACTCCTGCATACGATCCAGCGGTTGAAACCAAGCAGTGCTAAAGGTATCTACATGCGAACGATCTCAGTGGCCTCTACGATGAGCCCTGGTATCAACGTAGATCCTAAAGTTGTTTAATCCATATCGCCTTTCCTAACGAGCAGATCATCTAAAACCATAGTACGATGAACAAACAAGAAAAAAATCAGGTCATTCAGGAGTTGCGCGAGAAATTCGACAACAGTTCCTTTATATATTTTGCAGATGCGTCTTCCATGACAGTGGCCCAGGTCAACAAACTCCGCCGGATGTGTTTCCAGCAGGGTATAGAGATGACCGTGGTAAAAAACACCCTGGCCCGTAAGGCCATGGAAAGTTTAGGCGAAGAGCGCGGATTTGCACCTGTGTACGCGGCACTTGAAGGACCAACAGCGATCATGCTGACAGAAACTGCAAATGCACCTGCAAAACTCATTAAAGAGTTTCGTAAGGATGGTAAAAGGCCTGTATTAAAAGCAGCATATATAGACAGTGATGTTTTCTTTGGCGATGAACAACTTGACACATTGATTGCGCTCAAATCCAAGGAAGAACTCGTTGGTGACATCATCATGCTTCTCCAGTCTCCTGCCAAGAATGTTATCTCTGCCCTCAAATCAGGTGGCAGTACGATTGCAGGATTGCTCAAGACTCTTGAGGAACGTGCATCCTAAGGCTTCCAAGTTTTCAACCATATTAATCCAATTTTGACAATTACTTAAAAAAAACAAAAACATGGCAGACGTTAAATCATTAGCCGAGCAGTTAGTAAACCTTACCGTGAAAGAGGTTTCTGAACTGGCTATCATTCTGAAATCTGATTACGGTATCGAACCTGCTGCAGCTGCGGTAGCTGTGGCCGCTCCGAGTGCCGGAGGAGGTGCTGCAGCAGCTCCTGTTGAAAAAACAGAATTTGATATCTTTTTGAAGAATGCTGGTGGCAACAAACTACAGGTAGTGAAGGAAGTAAAGACATTACTCGGACTTGGCCTTAAAGAAGCTAAAGACTTGGTAGACGGTGCTCCTGCAATGCTAAAGCAAGGTGCTCCTAAGGACGAAGCCAATTCTGTAAAGGCAGCTCTCGAAGCAGCCGGTGCAGAAGTGGAACTTAAATAGGCAAGTCAAAGGGGGGAGCCCCTGTATTACTTCATCTTAAACTGATATCACCAAAACTAAAGGTGCATCTTTGAGATATTCCATTGTATTCATACAAGGCTCGGCCGGAAGGTGTATTCCATCTTCCGGCTCAGCTATTTATGTCAGCTTGAATTTGGCTCAAGAGAGTTTTCATCCTAAATCGTAACCATCCATGGCCGGTAACGCTGTTGTTAAATCCCACACAAAAGAAAGGGTCAATTTTGGAAAAATTGACCTCAATACCCAATACCCGGACTTCCTGGAGATCCAGTTGAAATCATTCCAGGAGTTTTTCCAGTTGGAAACCACGCCTGAAAACAGGAACAGTGAAGGTCTCTACAAAGTATTCCAGGAAAACTTCCCGATCTCGGATGCCAGAAGCATCTTCGTGTTGGAATTCCTTGATTACTTTATCGATCCCCCCCGTTATAAGATCGAAGAGTGCATGCACCGTGGATTGACTTACAGTGTGCCTCTGAAAGCCAAACTCAGGTTGTCCTGTAATGACGAAGAGCATATTGATTTTGAAACCATCGTACAAGATGTATTCCTCGGAAACATCCCATACATGACGCCAAAAGGAACCTTTGTGATCAATGGCGCTGAGCGGGTAATTGTATCTCAGCTGCACAGGTCACCTGGTGTTTTCTTTAGTCAGTCTTACCATCCTAATGGTACTAAGATATATTCCGCCCGTGTGATCCCTTTCAAAGGTGCATGGATGGAATTCGCTACAGACATCAACAATGTCATGTATGCCTATATCGACAGGAAAAAGAAATTCCCGGTCACCACCTTATTAAGGGCTATCGGCTTTGACTCTGACCGTGAAATCTTAAGCTTGTTTGAATTGGCTGAAGAAGTCAAAGTGAACAAAGCTTCTTTGAAAAAAGCTATCGGAAGAAAACTCGCTGCCCGTATTCTACGCAAGTGGACAGAAGATTTCGTGGATGAGGATACAGCTGAAGTTGTAACTATCGAACGTAACGAAATCATCCTTGAGCGTGACGTCATCATTGATGAGGACCATATCGACATGATCCTCGAGGCCAATGAGTCTACGATCATCCTGCAGCGCGAAGACATTGGTGAAGATTATTCGATCATCTATAATACGCTTCAGAAAGATCCCACCAGCTCCGAAATGGAAGCGGTGCAATATATATACCGTCAGCTCAGAGGATCAGATCCTCCGGACGAAGAAACCGCCCGTGGTATCATCGATAAATTGTTCTTCTCCGATAAGAGATACAATCTCGGTGATGTAGGCCGCTATAAAATCAACAGGAAACTTGATATCAACATCGATAAGGAAACCCTGGTATTGACGAAAGAAGATATCATCTCTATCGTTAAATATCTCGTGAGCCTTACCAACCAGAAAGCTGAGTTGGATGACATTGACCACCTTTCCAACAGAAGGGTACGAACTGTAGGCGAACAATTATATGCACAGTTTGGTGTAGGTCTTGCCAGGATGGCAAGAACTATCCGTGAGCGTATGAACGTCCGTGACAACGAAGTATTTACGCCTATTGATCTGATCAATGCGCGTACCTTATCTTCTGTCATCAACTCGTTTTTCGGAACCAGTCAGTTATCACAGTTTCTTGATCAAACGAACCCATTGTCTGAAATCACCCACAAGCGTAGGATTTCAGCCCTCGGTCCAGGCGGTCTCTCTAGAGAGCGCGCAGGTTTTGAGGTTCGGGACGTACACTACTCGCATTACGGTCGCCTTTGTACCATTGAGACACCGGAAGGACCAAACATCGGTCTTATCTCTACCCTCTGTGTACATGCCAAGATCAATAAGATGGGCTTCCTAGAAACACCATACAGACGTGTTTCTGAAGGAAAAGTCGTCCTAAAAGGAAACGCAGAATACCTTACAGCAGAAGGAGAAGATTACCTGAAAATTGCCCAGGCGAATACGCCAATTGATAAGACCGGTTTATTTATGACCGACAGGATCAAGTCCAGGGAACATGGAGATTTTCCGATGCTTGGTCCAGAGGAAATTGAATACATGGACGTAGCCCCAAACCAGATTGTTGGTGTATCTGCTTCTTTGATTCCATTCCTTGAAAACGATGATGCTAACCGTGCCTTGATGGGTTCAAACATGCAACGTCAGGCTGTGCCGCTGATCAAACCTGCTTCACCAATCGTGGGTACAGGACTTGAGGCTAAAGTGGCACTTGACAGTCGAATGTTGATCAACGCGGAAGGACCAGGGGCTGTACAGTATGTAGATGCTACCAAAATCACAATCAAGTACGACCGATCGGAAGAAGATCAGTTGGTCAGCTTTGAAAATGATCTTAAAACCTATTATCTCACCAAATTCCAGCGTACCAACCAGGGTACCTGTATTAACCTGAAGCCGATTGTCAAGAAAGGAGACAGGGTGAAAGAAGGTACAATCCTTTGCGATGGATATGCAACAGAAAAGGGAGAGCTTGCCCTTGGTCAAAACCTCAAAGTGGCCTTCATGCCATGGAAGGGTTACAACTTTGAGGATGCTATCGTCGTATCCGAGCGAATTGTAAAGGAGGACATTTTCACCTCTGTACATATCGAAAGTTTTGAACTCGAAGTAAGAGATACAAAACTTGGTGAGGAAGAATTGACAAATGACATTCCAAACGTAAGTGAGGAAGCTACCAAGGACCTTGATGAAAACGGTATCATCCGTGTAGGAGCTGGTGTGAAAGAAGGTGATATCCTCATCGGTAAAATTACACCGAAGGGAGAGACTGATCCTACACCGGAAGAAAAACTCCTCAGAGCGATTTTTGGTGATAAGGCAGGTGACGTCAAAGACGCATCCTTTACGGCACCTCCATCTACAGATGGTGTGGTCATCGACAAGCAGCTCTTTGCACGTGCCAAGAAGGATAAATTCCAGAAAGCACAGGAGAAGAAACTGATCGATCAGCTCGATGACAAACATTCAGTGGCGATCAATGAACTCAAGACCCTTTTGATTGATAAATTATCTATCTTGATCAAAGGCCAATCATCCAATGGTGTGAAATCCATTTACGGTGAAGTGGTGATCAATAAGGGTAATAAGTTCACGCCAAAGGTGCTCAAGACGATCGACTTCAGCCAGATCGATTACACCGGCTGGACAGGTGATAAGCATACCGATTCATTGATCTCAAGGTTACTTCATAACTACAGCATCAAGGTGAATGAAGAAATCGGAAGATATAAGCGTGAAAGTTTCAACATCAGCATAGGTGATGAATTACCACCAGGTGTATTGAAACTTGCGAAAGTATACCTTGCCCGCAAGCGTAAATTGAAGGTAGGAGATAAAATAGCGGGTCGTCACGGAAATAAAGGTATCGTATCCAAGATCGTACGCCAGGAAGATATGCCATTCCTTGAGGATGGAACTCCTGTCGACATCGTGCTTAACCCACTTGGTGTACCTTCTCGTATGAATCTTGGTCAGATCTTCGAAACCGTTCTTGGATGGGCAGGTGAAAAGTTGGGTCTCAAATATGCTACACCAATTTTTGATGGTGCAGCACTTGATGAAATCCAAGGTCAGATCAATGAGGCAGGACTTCCAGAACTGGGCCAGACCTACCTCTATGACGGAAATACAGGAGATCGTTTCCATCAGCGTGCAACAGTCGGAGTGATCTATATGCTCAAGTTATCCCACATGGTGGATGATAAGATGCACGCCAGGTCAATCGGTCCTTACTCATTGATTACGCAGCAGCCACTTGGAGGTAAAGCTCAGTTTGGTGGTCAGCGTTTTGGTGAAATGGAAGTTTGGGCGCTTGAAGCTTATGGCGCATCCAACATCCTCCAGGAGCTCCTTACTGTAAAATCGGATGACATCATCGGTAGGGCAAAAGCATATGAAGCCATCGTCAAAGGTGACAACATGCCGGAGCCGCATATCCCCGAGAGTTTCAACGTATTGGTGCATGAGCTTCGCGGCCTTGCACTTGATGTAAAATTTGATTGATTTTAATTCTATTCTTAATACAGCTATAGACTATGTCTCTTAAAAAGAAGCACGTCAAACAGAAGCAATTTTTCCGTAGTATCTCCCTGAGCCTTTCATCTCCGGATGATATCCTGGAGCGTTCATATGGCGAAGTACTGAAGCCGGAAACAATTAACTATCGTTCCTATAAGCCGGAACGTGACGGATTGTTTTGCGAAAGGATCTTCGGTCCTGTCAAGGACTTCGAATGTTACTGCGGTAAGTACAAGCGTATCCGGTACAAAGGGATCGTCTGTGATCGTTGCGGAGTAGAAGTAACGGAAAAGAAGGTACGCCGTGAGCGTATGGGTCACATCAAGCTGGTGGTGCCTGTTGTGCATATCTGGTTTTTCAAATCGCTGCCAAATAAAATCGGTTATATCCTCGGACTGTCTTCCAAGAACCTGGAATCGATCATCTACTACGAAAGGTATGTAGTGATCAAAGCTGGTGTCAAGACAGATGATGGTGTGGATATGATGGATCTGTTGACAGAAGAGGAATACTTTGATGTATTAGATACCCTTCCTGAAGGCAACCAGATGCTGGACGATGCCGATCCGAATAAGTTTATCGCCAAGATGGGCGCCGAAGCTGTTTTTGATCTGTTGGCCAATATTGACTTAAAGAAATTATCGGATAACCTGCGTCACCAATCCGCCACTGAAACTTCTCAGCAGAGAAAGTCAGAGGCATTGAAGAGATTGCGTGTAGTAGAGGCTATCCGGGAAGGAAACATGCATACGGAAAACCGTCCAGAGTGGATGGTGATTAAATATTTACCGGTTATTCCACCTGAACTTCGCCCACTCGTTCCCCTTGATGGAGGACGCTTTGCAAGTTCAGATTTGAATGACCTATACAGAAGGGTCATCATCCGTAACAACCGTCTGAAGAGACTTCTTGAAATCAAAGCTCCTGAAGTCATCCTTCGTAATGAGAAAAGGATGTTGCAGGAGGCTGTTGACTCCTTGTTTGATAACTCACGTAAATCAAATGCTGTAAAAGCAGAAGGTGGACGTGCGCTCAAGTCATTGAGTGATATCCTCAAAGGAAAACAAGGTCGTTTCCGTCAGAATCTTCTTGGTAAACGTGTTGACTATAGTGGTCGATCAGTTATCGTAGTAGGCCCAACGCTGAAGCTGCACGAATGCGGGCTTCCGAAGGG
This sequence comes from Saprospiraceae bacterium, assembly GCA_034439675.1. GTDB lineage: Bacteria > Bacteroidota > Bacteroidia > Chitinophagales > Saprospiraceae > Opimibacter. The sequence continues at coordinate 9,362 of JAWXAW010000123.1, forward strand.
TATGGCCGCTGAATTGTTCAAGCCTTTTATTATCAGGAAACTGATTGAAAGAGGTATCGTTAAAACAGTGAAGTCAGCTAAAAAATTGGTTGACCGTAAAGAACCGGTGATTTGGGATATCCTTGAAAACATATTGAAAGGACATCCGATATTGTTAAACCGGGCCCCAACACTTCACAGACTTTCTATCCAGGCATTCCAGCCACAGTTAGTGGAAGGAAAGGCAATTCAGCTTCACCCGCTTGTGTGTACAGCGTTCAACGCTGACTTTGACGGTGACCAGATGGCCGTTCACGTTCCATTGGGACAGGCGGCTATCTTGGAAGCACAGTTACTGATGCTTGCCTCTCACAACATGCTCAATCCACAGGACGGATCTCCGGTAACACTTCCTTCTCAGGACATGGTACTCGGACTTTATTACCTGACAAAGGAGCGCAGGTCTGAGAACGGCACCAAAGTAATGGGTGAAGGCAAAACGTTTTATAGCTCAGAAGAAGTCGTGATTGCCCATAATGAAGGCAAGCTCGATCTGCACGCGCTGATCAAGGTCAGGACACGTGTAATGGATGAGGCCGGTAATATGGTGAATAAATTGATTGATACCACAACCGGAAAAGTACTCTTCAATGAAGTCGTACCGGAATCGGTTCCTTATATCAACATCCTGCTGACCAAAAAGAACCTCAGGAAAGTCATTGGTGATATCCTCACCAGGACGAACTTCCCGAGAACAGCACAGTTCCTGGATGATATCAAAGATCTTGGATTCAGCTGGGCGTTTAGGGCAGGGTTGTCATTCAAACTTGGTGACCTCATCACACCTTCCATCAAGGAAGAAACATTGAAGGCCGCACAGGATGATGTTGATGAAGTTTTCGCTAACTACAACATGGGTCTGATCACTGAAAACGAGCGTTACAACCAGACGATCGACAAGTGGACATATGCTGACAACAAGATTACAGAAAGCCTGATGAAGGAGCTTTCTCAGCACGATCAGGGATTCAACTCTGTATTTATGATGTTGGACTCCGGTGCGAGAGGTTCTAAAAACCAGATCAAGCAGCTATGTGGTTTGAGAGGTTTGATGGCTAAACCACGGAAATCTGGGGATACGGGAAGAGCGGTAATTGAAAACCCGATTCTCTCCAACTTTCTCGATGGATTGAGCGTCCAGGAATACTTTATCTCTACACACGGTGCCCGTAAGGGTCTTGCGGATACTGCGCTCAAGACTGCGGATGCCGGTTACCTCACCCGTCGTCTTGTTGACGTTGCACAGGATGTAGTTGTCATGGAAGAAGATTGCGAAACACTTCGGGGTATCGAAACTTCTGCACTGAAAGACAATGAAAAGATCATTGAGAGCCTTGCTTCAAGGACCCAGGGTAGGTATTCACTCTATGACATCCTCCATCCGGTCACTGATGAATTGATTGTTGGTGCAGGGGAGTATATCACAGAAACGATTGCAGAGAAGATTGAGGATATCGGCATTGAGAAAGTAACGATACGTTCAGTACTCACTTGTGAAAGTAAGCGTGGAACCTGTGCAAAATGTTACGGGAAAAACCTTGCTACCGGTCGTATTGCCGAAATGGGCGATGCTGTCGGAATCATATCTGCTCAAAGTATCGGTGAGCCAGGTACACAGCTTACACTTCGTACATTCCACGTCGGTGGTATTGCCTCTCTTTCCAAAAAGGAATCTGAGCTCTCAGTGAAGTTTGATGGTGTGCTGGAATTTGAAGACATGCGTACCGTGAAGTATGAAGATGAGGATGGCAAACAAGAAGTGGTTATTTCAAGGTCTGGTGAAGTTAAAATCACTGATCCTGAAGGTGGTCGGGTGTTTGTTTCACATCACATCCCATATGGTGCCAAGATCATGGTCAAGGACAAGCAGAAAGTTCGTCGTGGCGATATGATTTGTCACTGGGATATCTTCAATGCGGTGATTATTACTGAATTCCCGGGGATTGTCAGGTATGATTCTGTGGAAGAAGGTGTGACCTTCAGGACAGAGCGTGATGATCAGACAGGGTATGAAGAGAAAGTGATCATTGAATCCAAGAATAAAAAGAAAATACCTTCCATTAGTATCGTTACAAAGGATGGTGAGGAGTTACGTAATTACAACCTTCCGGTTGGTTCCTACATCAGTGTATCTGACGGTGATGAAATCACTGCCGGTAAGATCATTGTCAAAATCCCACGGAAGACAAGCCAGATCCAGGATATCACGGGAGGTCTGCCACGGGTAACTGAGTTATTCGAGGCGCGTAATCCTTCCAATCCTGCTGTTGTTTCTGAAATCGATGGTGTCGTTAAATTCGGTAGCATCAAGCGTGGTAATCGTGAGTTGTATGTCGTTGACGAGAAGACAGACCAGAATCGTAAATACCTGATCGGTCTTTCTAAGCACTTGCTGGTTCAGGAAGGTGACTTTGTCCGTGCAGGTATGGCGCTTTCTGATGGATCTATTGCACCTGGAGATATCCTTGCCATCAAGGGTCCGTTTGCAGTGCAATCTTATCTCGTCAATGGTATCCAGGAAGTATACCGTTCACAGGGTATTGCGATCAATGACAAGCATATCGAGGTGATTGTGCGCCAGATGATGCGTCGTGTATTGATTGTGGATCCTGGAGATACCAGCTTCCTCCAGGGTGAGTCAGTGGATCGTCATGATTTCTTTGAAGAGAATGACCTTATATACGATCGCAAGGTGATTGCTGAACCGGGGGATTCTAAAAAATACAATGCCGGTGGTGTTGTATCCTTACGACAGATCCGTGAAGAAAACTCATTTCTGAAACGTAATGATCAGAAGATCATGGAATTCAGGGATGCAGTAGCGGCTACCTCCAGTACGATGCTGCAGGGGATCACGAGATCTTCACTTGGTACGAAGAGCTGGATTTCAGCGGCTTCTTTCCAGGAGACTACCAAAGTACTCAGCACCGCAGCGATTGCCGCCAAACGGGATGATCTGCAAGGATTGAAAGAAAATGTCATTGTAGGAAAACGAATTCCTGCAGGAACAGGTGCTTTCAAATATGAAACAATCCTTGTCAAATCAAAAGATGGTGAAGAGTATGTGGAGCGGTTGTATGATGATGAGAATTGATCGCCAGATGATGGGCGTAAAGGGCATGGCGTAAAGTAATTTATTCGGGCCTTTTGCTTTCCAAAAAGATAGCTTTTAATAAAGAAAAGGGCAGTTGAAAACCTGCCCTTTTTTATTCGCCATTTCTCAGTACTGCCTGTCGAAGCAGATATTTTCCGATCAGGTCAAATTCTACATTGACATCATCGCCTTTGTGGAGATGTTTGAAGTTGGTGTGTTCAAAGGTATACGGGATGATTGCGACATCAAAAGAGTCTGGGAACAAATTGGCAACAGTTAGGCTGACCCCATTTAAACAAATCGAACCGTGTGGGATGACAAGACCTGCATATGCCTGAGGAAGATTGAATTTAATTTTCCAGCTGCCTTCCAGGTCTTCAATGAGCAGGCACCTCATTGTTGTGTCAACATGGCCTTGAACTAAATGTCCATCCAGCAGGGTGGTGGGAGTAATCGATTTCTCAAGATTTACGATATCCCCTTCTTTCAAGGAGGCAAATGTTGTTTTGGTAAGTGTTTCCTGCACAACCTCTACCTCATAGGCACCTTCGTGAATAGCAACCACAGTCAGGCAGATGCCATCATGGGCAATACTCTGATCGATCGTTAGATCATCAGCCATTTGGGATGCTATGGTAATGCGTTTTGTGGAGCCCATTGTCTGAATGGAGCGTACTATGCCAGTGGATTTTATAATGCCTGAGAACATCTATGTTTTAGTAGAAAGTGAAAAACAAAGATACGACTGTGTAATTCTATTGGCTTAACCTCTGATCAGTTCAATATAACCGGATAGGACAATTGGTGTCTGATTCTGGCTTTCGTAGGCTTCACACGTGTAATAATAAACCCCATCGGAAACATCTTTGCCTGCATGGTTAATACCATTCCAGTTGATCTGAGGATCAGTAGTTGTAAAGACCAGCTGCCCCCACCGATTGAATACGTTAAAGTTGATGGTCTCAATAAACCTGGTGCGGAAGGGTGTGAATAGATCATTCTGACCATCACCGTTGGGTGTGAATGCATTAGGCAATTCAAATACCGGACAGTTTTCCACACATACTGCCTGTGACGAAGCACTTTGGTTCCCTTCGAAATCAACGGCCACGACAGAATAACAACCAGCTATTTTTTCTCCAGGTTTATGTTCAAACGAATCACCAGGGTCATCGACTCGGCCTATTTCTATCACCTCACCACCAAGTGATTCACTGTAATAAATGATGTAGTAGGCGATGTCATCATCCGAACAGGGTATACTCCATGACACATAGTTGGAAAAAGCATCTGCCGGGGTGCCGGGTGTCGCCTCCTCGCAAATATTTGTAACGTCAACCTCAGGTGTGCAAGGAGCGACATTGTCTTCAGGAATCACGCAAGACTCCTGGGAAATGTTTGCCAATGGTGCAGGAACCATGTCCAATCCGTAGTCTCCAAAGGCAATGATCCTATAACAATATTCAATACCATTCAATACATTATCGGAGTCCTTATAATTGTTGGATGTGGTAATTCCGATCAGGGTAAACTGCCCTCCCTGATCGCTTCGCCAGACTTCAAAGTTGTAGTTATCCCACGGTACAAAATATTCCCATGACAGCAGGCTCGCTTCATCGGAGGGGAGTATGGTCAGGAAAACTGAAGAGGCAGGTTGAGAGGAGCCAAAGCGTTCAGTTGACTCTCCGGTATAAAAATCCAATCTGTAATTATATCCCTGGGTGCGAGTGTCAAGGTTTTGGTCTAGCACCATTGTATCTTTCAGGCCGGTAAAAGTAGGAGAGGTAAATGTTGCACCCGGCACGATTTGGAAATCGGACCCTGAAATTCCATCGGCGCGCATCAATACATACTTGTAAGGTCCTGGATGTAAAATTGTGTCAAGGGCAATCGGATCCGGAGCTATCCACTTAACAGTGATTTGACCATTCGCATTGTCTGTTTGATCTACCGAGACTTTTGTGATCAATGGTCGATCTGCTTTTGCCCTGAGACATACTTCAGCAGATGGTATGCTTTCCACGCGGAGATAGGGCTGGCCTGATGGGGTGGTCAAGGCAAATTCCGCAAGGATACGATAGCAATAGCTTCCTTCATCCTCAATGTCAGTGTCTTCATAGTGATAACGACCGTTTTGAGTGTCCTTCCAGTTTGCCGCAACCTTGGTGTATCCTCGTCCATCCAGTCCTGTTTCACAAGAATCCAATTCAAATTGATTGCTCCCTGCACGTTTCCAAATGGAGAAGCCCCTGAAATAATTATCAGGGGCCGCATCACATGCATACGGGAGGTCCCAATTGAGTTGGAAGGCATCATTCATACTCTCCAGTTGCAGCCCTAGCGGAGGCGGACCAATGACTTTGATGCGGATGGCGAAGAGGTCTACCAATCCAGTGGTATCATAAAAATTATCAACAGCTTTGATGATGATCGTATAAGGTTGATCACGGATTTGCTCACATTGAGTAGTCCATGACAAAACAGTCTGAAAGGGTTGTTCCTGGAAACCACCTGGCCCACTATCGAGTTGCGCCATATTTCCGTCAATTTCAAAAGGACCTCCGGAGGCTGAAACTTCAATGAGTTGTCCTGTATCAGGATCTGATATATTGATGATGAGTTCAAGCTTTTCTCCGGCAACTAAGCATACTTCTTCGATAGCGTTGATTTCAGGAGGGCTGTTGTCACATACTAAAACCAGGATCTGCATATCCCTCACAAAGGAACTGATCAAAACTCCTCCCCTGTATTCTTTTACCAGGAAGGCAATGTTATACTCTCCGGCAAGCTGAGGGGATATCCAGACGATATTTCCTTTGATAGGATCAAGGGTCATGATATTGTCGAGCCCGGGCTCGACTTGTTGCGGGAATCTATAATTAGGTACATTCAAACCGCTATCCTGGAGGGGGATGATAAACTCAAATGCGAGGCTGTCTCCATCCTCATCATAGGCATTTGGATTGTGGATGTATCGTTTTCCAACACAGGCAAAATCAATTGGTGGCTGAAGCAGGATAGCTGTATTGTTGTACCCCTGGAACTGAGGATTGAGGAATGTATAGGTGGCTTCTATATAGAAAGGAACACCTTCTGAATTTGGTGGATTCACATTGATGATACCTCCATTTCGGTTGGGGTCCATCATAGAAATGGTATAAGTTGCCCTTCCCGGATAGGTATGACTTGCTACGTAATAATTGAGTTTTCGGTTGTTTGAAAGAGGGGTGCCCTCTCCGTTTATCCTAAAGACATATTCAGAGCTTCCGTCACCCCAGAACACTTCTACACTGTCCCGGTCGGCCTGTGTGCTGCTGGTTTTGGTATAGGTTGTGACAGTTACTTCTACCGTGAGGTCACCGGTCTGACGCACAGTGATTTCTCCAGCACGATTGTGTGTTGCCATCAGGTTATTGGAGAACCAAAGGCTGAATAAAAAGACCACCACCCGAAACTTGCCCATATATGAAGCTAAATATAGGAAATAACGTCTTTGCCTTGGTCAAAGTTGGGTTAAAAGGGAGATTTTGATCTGTAGTTTACAAAAATCTTCCTGGCCTTCAGGAGTTGTTTCTTCCTGGTCGGCTGGCACCCACTGCGTGGCCGTAAATTTCATCCTGATTGATGCTTTATACTATCTGGTGATGGATGGCAAGATAGCGTTGTAAGGCATTTTGCCAATGAGGTATAGGTTCATTCAGCAGAGCGGAAATTTTGCCACAATCCAGAATGCTGTAGGCTGGTCGCGATGCCGGGGTGCCAAATTCTGCAGATGTTATGGTTTCTACATTGCAATTGACTCCTGAAAACTTAAAGATAGTCCTGGCAAAATGGTCCCAAGTCACTTCTCCTGCATTTGCAAAATTGAAAATTCCATTGATATCTTTGCGACGACCGGCTCTATCGAGGTGAATCAGCGATTTGATTGCCTCAACAATATCAAAGGTAAATGTTGGTCCACCGAGCTGGTCACCCACAACCTTTAGATGTGTATTTGTTTTTGCAAGCCTCAACATGGTATTGACAAAATTGTGCCCTCCGGGCCCATACACCCATGAAGTCCGTAATATTGTATGACTTGCTCCTGATGCGGCGATTGCTAATTCACCATCACGTTTTGACCGTGCGTAAATTCCTTTTGGTTCTGTTGGATCAGTTTCTATCAAGGGCCTTCGCAAGTCATTATGGTACACATAATCTGAAGAAAAATCAAAGAGATGAACTCCCGCTTCTTTACAGGCATTAGCGATGTGACCAGGTGCTATAGCGTTGTACAGATTCGCATCAGAGGCATTTTTCTCAGCTTCATCCACTTTCGTATACGCAGCACAGTTGATCCAGTATTTAACTTTGGGGAGTGTTGACAATACCCGGCCTATTTTGTCACGATCTGAAATATCCAATTGCCTTCTGTCAAAAGAATAGACGTTGAAGTCTTCGAGAAAAGAAAGGTTTTGAATACAAGCTTTTCCCAGTTGACCTGAAGCTCCGCTCACGATGAGTGCTATCATAGCACCAACTCTGTTATGGATCCAAGACTGAGATCCTTATCCGACACAACCAGCGGTTTGTCAACAGATGGCCATGAGATACTCAGTTCAGGATCATCATATCGGATACCTTGTTCAGCAGGTTTATGATAATAGTTATCACATTTATAGCTGAAGATGGTATTGTCTTCAAGGACGAGGTAACCGTGGGCGAAACCTCTGGGTACCCAGAGTTGTCTCTTGTTTTCTCCGGAAAGGATGACACCATAACTCATTCCAAAAGTCGGAGAACCCGTACGTAAGTCGACAGCTACATCATATACGGCGCCGGTCACAACCCGGACAAGTTTACCTTGTGCAAATTCACCTTGTTGAAAATGCAAGCCCCGGAGTACGCCCTTATCGGACTTTGCTTCATTATCCTGGACAAAGGGAAAGGCACCTGGTAATTGATATCGCTGATGATGAAAGGTCTCGAAGAAATAACCTCTTGAATCTAAAAACACAACTGGATCAATGATCCACAAGCCTTTGATTTCCGTTTTTGTAATAGTCATACCTGCGGCGTAGTATTGATTATTTCTGCCTGAAATAGATGCGAATTGGTGAACCCGTAAATTGAAAAGCTTCCCTGATCTGGTTTTCGAGGAAATTCCTGTAATTCGTTTTTACTTCTTCAGGGTAATTACAGAAGAGTGCAAATGCAGGAAATGGTACCGGCAATTGGGTGCCGTATTTTATTTTGATCAGATGCCCTCTGAATGAAGGGTGTGGTTGCTTATTGATGGCGGCTTCAATCAGTTCATTAAACTGCGATGTAGGTATCTTCCTTGCTCTGTTTTCAGCTACCTGAAGTGCGATTTCTATTGCTTTATAGATCCGTTGTTTATCGTACACCGAAATGAAGAGAATTGGTACATCAGTAAAAGGTGCCATCTTCTGCCTGATGACTTGTTCGAAGTCTCTGGCTGTATTGGTTTCTTTTTCAATTAAGTCCCATTTGTTGACCACAATCACTATTCCTTTGCTGCGACGTAAAGCAAGCTGGAGAATACTGAGGTCCTGGCTTTCCAATCCAGTAGTGGCATCCAGCATCAGCATGCAGACGTCTGAATCCTCAATGGCCTTCACAGTACGGATGACGCTGTAAAACTCAAGGTTTTCTTCGACCATCCGTTTCTTACGCATCCCTGCGGTATCAATGATGAGGAAGTCTTTGCCGAATTTGTTATAGCGGGTATGTATAGAATCTCTTGTGGTCCCTGCTACTTCCGTAACGATGTGACGGGGTTCACCCATCAGGGCATTGATAAACGAGGACTTGCCCACATTAGGCCTGCCGATGACGGCGATCTTTGGTATGTCAAGAGGCTGATCTTCTTCTGCACTCAGGTTTTCTGCAACTTCATCGAGAACTTCTCCTGTGCCGCTTCCGGAAATGGAAGAAAGGAAATGGGTGCTGTCAAAGCCCAACGCCCAGAATTCATTTGCGGCCAACTGCCTTTCAGGATTATCAACCTTATTGACCGTCAGAATTACTTTCTTATTAGACTTCCGGAGTTTGTTTGCAATCTCAGCATCAAGATCTGTTATACCGGTCATCACATCGGTCATAAAAATAATGACGGTTGCTTCTTCAATAGCAATGTCGACCTGTTCTCGGATAGCGGCTTCAAATATATCATCTGAATGCTCTACGAATCCTCCGGTATCAATAATGCTAAACGTTTTTCCATTCCAGTAACCAGTGCCATACTGCCGGTCACGCGTGACTCCGCTGATGTTATCAGTGATAGCCTGGCGCTGGCCAACCATTCTGTTAAACAACGTGGATTTACCTACGTTGGGTCTACCTACTATAGCTACAATATTGGACATAATCAGTTTTGGTATCCGAATGATTTAAGTGCTTTCTCATCATCACGCCAATTGTCTCGCACTTTGACATTGAGGTCTAAAAATACACGCTTCCCAAGGAATGATTCGATCTCACCTCTTGCTTCAGTGCCTAGTTGTTTAATGGCCGATCCTCCTTTACCTAAGATGATGGATTTTTTTCGCTCATCCAGGGTATAGATGTTAGCGGAAATACGGGTTATTGGTCCTGCATTGCTTTCCCCCTCTGTGAATGAATCAATGGTGATTTCACATGTATATGGGATCTCGTCGCGATAGAGTTCAAGAATTTTCCCCCGAATAATTTCGCTTACAAAAAACCGTTCGGGCCGATCTGTCAGCTGATCTTTCGGATAAAACTCGGGGCCTTCAGGCAAAGTCGAAACGATTTCAACCATGAGTTCCTGGACATTCTCTCCTTTGAGGGCAGAGACAGTATGGATCTTTATACCCGGAAGCAATGCTGATAACGCTGTCACCCTTGCTTCAAGTTCTTCAGGGGAGACCATATCCTTTTTATTAATAATGGCAAGGACAGGGGAGGTGTGCGATGCTATACGTTGAAGCAGGTTATGCTGTTCGCTCAGCGGCTCGTATGGATCGGTGACAAACAGGATGATATCTGCGTCATCAAATGAAAGGCTGATGAACGCATTCATCATCTGGTGCATGCGATACGCGGGTTCATCGATAAAGCCGGGTGTGTCTGAGAAGACAATCTGAAAATCTTCACTGCTCACAATACCAATGATCCGGTGACGAGTCGTCTGTGGCTTTGAGGTGATGACAGACATCTTTTCACCAACCAATGCGTTGAGCAATGTTGACTTACCCATGTTGGGACGCCCGAGTATATTGACAAATCCGGACCGGTGTATTTTTTGTTCAGCCAACGCGTAATAGGTTTTGAGAGAAAATCTGTTGCTCTGCCCATTTGAGCAATGCCCTTGGTTTACGGCCCCTCCAGGGAGAATCAGTCAGCAGATGCACATATTGATTAAGGCCATAACCGTACATTTCATCAGCCACATGTTTCAATGGATTGATGATAGCCACCCAGCCTTCATTGTCAGATACCTCATCATGCCATTCTTCATAATAGGCATTGTCATCCGCAGCATGATAATTGAGCACATTTTCACATACCAGCATAAACTTGTTGATGCCTTCATTTTGCATCAGGTCTGTGATTTCCCTGCGAAGGGTCATGATGTCATTTGTGATACAGTCGTTCCACTCCCCAATCATTTCGATGATAGCATAATGGAGGTCGTAATCGACATAGAGGATCTTGATATAGAGGGTAGGGCTTCCGATCTCATCCCACTGGGGATGGATGTAATAATTATAAATCGCGTTGGTGTAATAGAATTCGTCATAGTCCCGACCGTATAGCGGAGACCGTTGGTCCTCTGAAGCTATGTATGCATCTCTCCACTGAAAATACGGCTCGATATCGTGCATCCCGCAAAAATACAAGTTTCGGGCGTAGGGATTGGCAGAAACCCGAGGTGCTATAACTTTGTTAACAGGAAGCCGATGCAGCATAAACCATTTACAATCACCATAGTTGGACCCGAGAGTAGCGGTAAAACTACCCTGGCCAGGGAGTTAGCCACCATCTATGGTGTTCCATGGATCCCTGAATATGCCAGAGAGTATCTATATGGGCTCGGGAGGCCTTATCATGCGAATGACCTGAAAAGGATCGCTGAAGGGCAATTGGATAGTATTTCGAGGGTTCTGAACAGTCTGTTTTCAATTCATAGTTTAAAGGAAGTTGTTATGCCTCCAGGCCCGCCAAAGGGTTTGCCCGCAAGTACCCTGAAGGGAGTAAAAAATCAATCGGTTGGGTTTGAACTTCTTAGTTGGAGGTTGGATCATTCAGTGTTGACATTTCAAAGAGAGGAGTTTGGGGATGAGCCGAGGCCGCTTGTGATCGTGGATAGTGGTATGTTGAGTCTGCGCATGTGGGCAAGGATAAAATATGGGATCACCATTCCTGTTGTGGAGAATGCATTGAATGAAGATGTGACATCACTTTATATCCTCTGTCGACCTTTTGTGGAATGGGAAGCTGACCCCCTTAGAGAGGCCCCTTCACTCCTGGATCGGGTTTGGATTTATAATCAATATCTGAAGGAATTAAATATTATTCCACGGACGTAATCCACTTCAGAACAGCATGTATCAGAACATCAATTGATCTTTCGGATTGTTTGCTGAATTGGCCCTGAAGTCTTTGTGCAAGAATGTCATTAAAGGAGATGGCTTTATGACCAAGGATATGCGAAAGAAGGTATATCGCTGAGGATTCCATTTCGAGATTCATGAAAGGAAGACCGTCTACTTCGATTTCATGCAGTGCTTCAATTTGAATGTCATAGGCCAGCTCAGCCCGTATGACACGACCTTGTGGGCCATAAAAGCCAGGGCACGTCAATGTAATACCTTCTTTATATGACTCAGGAAATGTAGAAAGGTCGAAATAATGTCTGCTGGTCAGATAGGACCAAGCGGGCAATAACCTATGTTCGAAATGCTGATGTTCGTAATACATACCAAGGACATCGGTTCCAACCGCAAGGCCTGTGACTACAATATCATCTGCCAGAACATCAGGATGTATAGAACCTGAGGTGCCAATCCGGATAAGGTTAAGCGATGTAAGATTTTCTTTTGGCTGACGCGTCTTCAGGTCTACATTCACCAGGGCATCAAGTTCGTTGATGACGATATCAATATTGTCAGTTCCTATGCCGGTGGAAATGACGGTGATGCGCTTGTTATTAAACCATCCGGTGTGGGTAATAAATTCCCGCTTCTGTTTGATGACATCAATGGTGTCGAAAAAATTAGAAACTTTAGACACTCTTCCAGGATCTCCTACAAGGATCACAGTAGGAGCTACGTCTTCAGGAAGAATATTGAGATGGTAGATGGAGCCATCAGGATTGAGGATGAGTTCAGCTGCATTCATTGTTAATCGAAGATAAACATTTTGTGAGTTGCGGTTGCTGAGCTGTAGTACATGGACGCGGGATAGCAGGTCGAAGTATGAGTTGTGAGATGTGAGATGTGAGATGTGAGTCGTGGGTCGTGAGTTGTGAGTTGTGAGACGTGAGTTTTGAGACGTGAGTTGTGAGACATGAGAGGAGGTTGATTTGAAATGGTACGATTTCTTTTATAAAAGGTCAGCTAAGTTATGCTCTGGATTAGCTGAAAGGTCTTTATTACTTTTGGTGGATGAAAAAGCTATACTACCTATCGACTTGTGATACATGCCGGGCCATCATAAAGCGACTTGGGGGATTAGAGGATTATGTATGGCAGGATATCAAAACAGAGTCGATTACTGCTTCACAATTGAAGGAAATGAAGGAAATGAGCGGTTCTTATGAAACGCTATTTAGTCGAAGGGCAATAAAGTATAAGGAGTTGGGATTAAAAGATCAAGTGTTGCAGGAAAAAGACTTTCAACGGCTCATATTGAAGGAATATACATTTCTGAAAAGACCAGTGATTATTTCAGGAGATAAGCTATTTATTGGCAATGAGGAGAAGACAGTTGCTGCGGCGGAACAGTCAATCAGAATAAACTAGTTGTTTAAACTTCTAATGATTACACCTCAGGATAATAGGGGTAGTCAGGATTTCATTGCTTTTGTGATCAGCCCGGTCTTTGATGTAAATACGGTATTGTACCGTATCTAATGGGAACTGGTCATTTGGGAAGCAGGGGTCTGAGCCATCGGGATAAATACAGCAAGTGGAAAACAAGACAATTCTAACCTCGCCTTCCACCCCATTGCCAGCACCGTCTTCAGGGATGGTGGGAATACCAAAGGTATTGTCCTGTGTGCCTGTGCGCTCGTCAATAAAGAAAATATTGTTTTCAGGGTCAGCATCCGTTCGGCCGATATCACCATCACCATCTTGAAAGCGGAATCGTACAATGAGGGAATCCTCCTGAAATACGCCTTGATCCATCGTGTCTTTAGAGAGGCTCAGAAATTCGATATAAGGTTCATCCGGATAGTTTGGTGCTTCAAGGCATTGCCAACCCGCTATGGTCAGCAGGAGTAAAAGGCCTATTTTTGACCCTGATGTCAGCACTAGAGATACAACGTGATTCATTAGTCCGCCGAATATACGATATAAACGAAAAGGACTTTGAAGGTGTTGCGATGGAGCTATGGAAATACCAATATACCTTCAATCCACTCTACAGGTCTTATTGTGATTTATTGGGGATACAGAGAGACCAGGTAAGCAAAATGGCAGAAATTCCATATCTGCCTATCGTTATGTTTAGAGAACATGAGATTAAGACCGGAAATTGGACGCACGAGAAGGTATTCCGAAGCAGCGGCACTAGGGGAAGTATTCAGAGTAAGCATTTCGTGAGAGATGTAAATTGGTATCATGGGATCAGTGAGAGGTGTTTCCGGGGTTCATTTGAATCGGAAGCAGATTATGCCTGGATTGGATTGTTGCCTTCTTATCTTGAAAGAGCGGATTCCTCGCTTGTAGATATGGTCCACCATTTTATGGAGAGAAGCCAACATGCGGATAACAGGTTTTTCCCTCAGATCGATCAAGTCTTGATTGCTTCGTTAGCGTCGCTCAAACATTCCAACTATCCTACCATATTGATAGGTGTGAGTTTTGCATTAATTGATTTATTTGAGCGGACGGATGTGCCGGTATGGGATAATCTCCTGGTGATAGAAACCGGTGGTATGAAAGGGAGAGGAAAGGAGATGACAAGAGAAGAGTTGTACATGCAATTGCGGCAACACTATGAGGGGCTCCGGATAGCAAGTGAATATGGCATGACGGAGTTGTTGTCTCAGGCGTATATGACGGGTGATTATTTTTGGTGCGGCCCTACAATGCATGTAAGGATGAGAGATATCAGTGATCCGTTGAGATTAATTGAACATGGTCAGCGCGGTGTGATCAATATCATAGATCTGGCTAACATAGATACGTGTGCTTTTATCGCCACGGATGATGTTGGTATATCTTATGTAGATGGTAGTTTCGAGGTGTTGGGTCGGCTGGACAATAGTGACTTGAGGGGGTGTAACTTGCTCTATGCGTAAGATAGTGAGAGGTATAGGAGGGAGGGAGTATTCAAATAGCACATGTAATTGCTTGAACAGTTGGCTGTTGACTGTTGACAGAGAACTGCCAAAATAGAAACCTATTTCACCAATCCTTCATACAACCAATTAGCAAGTGCTTGTCTGTTGGTGGACGGAAGTATTCGTTTACGATCGGCTTCGTTTTTGATATTTGCCAATTCTACATAAAGCGTAGTTGGGAATGGTACCCTTAACATATAAAGATTACGGGTAGATACTGATCCCTGGTATTCATTTCCGGCCCGGTATTTGGCATATTTCTGGGAGAAAACTTCCTGCACATTATTGGCTAGTTTTTTTCCTGATTTGGAATGTTCAAAGTGATAGAAGAACACATCCTGGCGGTGGTTTTCAGAACGGGAATCAACATGTATGCAGACAAGAAATTGTTCTTTGATTCCAGCCTTTGCATAATACCCATACAGGTCGTTAATAGCATCCGTACGCTGCTTGAGCCGGGCGAGTTGATTGATTGGAATAGTTTGAGTGCCCATTGTTTTTTCATCGTGATCGCACAGGAGGATATCATCATTTCGGATACCATCATTTCCATCCTGAATGACAATATGAACCTTGGCACCGTTTTCCATTAGGTTACGCGCCAGCCGAAGGGATACGTCATAGGCATATTCATCTTCGCAAATACTTCGGCTGCCCATCATTGCCATAGCCCCGGGATCCGGGCCTCCGTGGCCGGCCGAGATATAATAC